>NZ_SRYY01000019.1:0-16561 GCF_004793735.1 Muribaculum sp. NM65_B17 | reverse complement strand
TGCAAGGAACTCGACCGCCTCACTTCTTCTTTCCCTGCTGTCATGGAGGATCTTGAACAGCCACATCGCAGGAGTATGAGGCGATGATATGTTCAGTCTATTTTCCGACCTGTCTTGTCGATATAATACCAACCGTCACTCTCCCAGTAACTGTGTTCCGCATCATATTGCCTGTTTTCTCCGGTATCAGCCACTTTCGCTTTGCCATTCTCAAAAGGAAACGCACACTTGAACCGTGGAGCGATGACGGTGTTTCCCTTCTCATCGGCATATCCAATCCGACCCTGTTCATCAACTATGCGGTACATACCATCCACCACATAATCATCGCCATTATCAAAATGGAAAGCGGGATAAAGTTTGCTTTGCCTTTCATCATAATCGGCTTTATTGAATTTTATGGGAAGTGCCAACCATTTATCCACAGGCAAAAGGTCGAGTGTTGCAGGCATAAATCGCGGAAAACCCGAAACCAACCTCAATGCTTCCGCATCAAGAGATGGATCTTTTTCTCTTACTATTTTTACGGAATCTATTTCTCCTGTTTTGCGGACAAGGAATTGTAGCACTACGCGCCCCTGTATGTTTTTGTCATAAGCATCCTGCGGATATTTCAGATTATCATAGATATACGACAGCATCGCAGTGTCACCTCCGGGAAACTGTGGAGTGGTCTCATGCTCTGAGTATATTTCATCCTGACTGTTGTTTGTCTCTCGATTCATCAATTCTACAATTCCGACCTTATCAGATAACGTGAAACGCAGAATATGGGAATCGAATACATCTCTCTTGAATTTGGATATGATAGAGTCGTTGTTCCCTTGCAGACACACATCTATTGAGCCATCCGATTTGGCTCCAAAAGTAAGGTCTCCATCATATTTTTTCGCGATAGCTTCCCTTAAGAGTTGTGTTGTCTTAATTTGCTCTTTGATTGAACACACACCAATACCCAAATCGAATTCATTTCCTCCGAGCTGTTGAGAAAGAGCTTCGCGGATTTCGACAGTATCTCCGACTACATTTATGGTAAGTCTGTTCCTATCATTCACAAAACAACCTGAATACCATTCCGGAAAATTCATTTCATCGGTCATTCCTACACACGTTGAGTCTGCTCCAAACAGATATGACAACCTTTCAAAATAAGTCCATGCTGGCTCTTGCACCGCCCCTTCTTCATCAGAAGCTAAATTTTCTTCCTTGTGCTTTTGCTCCGTATAGCCTGTCCCACCATACGATACAGCATTTTTATATGATTTGGAACAACCACTTAGCAATAATATGGCAAATGCCACTATCATCGTAACTCTTGATATTTCCATATGATTGTTTTTTTATTAAAACGCAGATATGTAGCTGTTTGTTGTATCTGTGATAAAATATAGGAAAGCAATAATAGTCCATTTTGTCAAGATATTCGCCCGACCGTTCCGAACCGACAAGGAATTTGACAAAGGTTGCAAGGAACTCGACCGCCTCACTTCTTCTTTCCCTGCTGTCATGGAGGATCTTGAACAGCTACAACGTAGAGGTATGAGACGGTGATGTTTGCACTTGTTCATACAATGCGGTATATAGCATTTTTTTGAGCATGAGGATAGCAATATTTAGCAAGTTTTGCCGTTATTATTGCAAACAAAATCGACTCACTATGAAGCAAATACTCAACATCCTTATCCTGCTCACTGTTGCTTTATTGACATCTTGCAACAAAGAGGACAGAGAGCCTGAATATACACCACTTACTATTCATCGACAATTCAATACACAAACTATGCCTGTAAAATTGTCGGAACTCAAAGACTTTGCCGAATATAAGGATAAATTATTTATTGTCAATTCAATAGGTGAATTGCCCGAAGACAGTCATTTCAGTACTGAGGATTTTGTGAGAGCTAACATAAACTTCTCTGAGTATTCTCTTGTTATTGTATATCAACTTATCTTAGGTGATATTGTCACATATCAGTACAGTTGGTGTTACGATAATTGGGAAGAACGCTATCAATTCAACACCACTTATGACCGTATTAAGGACTCGGAATATGTGGACGGCGAAATTGAGAATTTCACATACTTGCGTAGTGCAATTCTTGTCCGCCGTATTCCTGCCGATGCCAAATGGTCTATTTCAATGGGTATCTACGAACATTAACTTTACGTTTTTTCCGCATAGTGGGCTTTACCGTACTTTCGCAGTGCGTTAAAGCCCATTGTCTCATTGATAGCTTATTTCTACAATAAATAAAGTCTTTTGTTCCCCTATTGTACCTCACGGCTGTAACCATCTCATTTTATGGGTTGAAAATACTTGGAATCCAATTATTCGGATATGGGGATGTTGCTTTGGTAGGCTTCCACAACATATAAGTCGATGGTTGGATAATCGGCAGACACTCTATTCAGAACATCTTTCACATCATCCCATTTCAAGCCACCCAATCCGGCCCCAATCGCAGGGAGAGCAATTTTTGTCACATTTTCCCTCACAGCCAATTCAAGCATTGCTTTAACCGACTGCTCGATATATTCTATCCGTGCTCTTGTTCTCCATGTAGCCTGTGTGCCAAGATTATATATGTGTCCGTCTCCATAATTGTAATCGAAAACATCACCAGGCTTGTAAATTCCATCTTTGCACATCGCTTTATATTCCGAATACATTTCCGGGTATTTACTACGAAATTGCAAGGCAATTCCTTTACCCATCGCTCCGGCACAGTTGCATCCGTGGGCATAGCTGCTTACGCCACTGATATTGAATATATCACCTTTCTCAATATATTTAATCATCGTGAGGTTTATTTCAAAAGTTTATTATCCTTATCAACACGCTCATATAAACTGACGTCTTGGAATTAAATCTTTTCGATTATTAAATCTAAAGACCCATCTTCAAGAGAGTTATTCTCATCAAAGTGAAGGTGAGTTCCTGTCTGAACCGATGATTGAGATAAATTTAGCAAGTGATTTGCCAAAGAAACTAACCCATCAGTATTTGCTTCAATTAAGATACTCCCATTCATATCGGAGACCTTAATTTTGAAGTTACCTTCCCATTTGAGTGTCATTCCGGTATCAAAGGAATAGTTCGGAACATCTAATGAGACTTTCATTTAATTCTATTTTTATATTCATATTCTGAACTGTGATTTTTGCCATTTGGGGATAAGCGTTTGATTTCAAATGCAAAGATACATCAAAAATCAGACATATCAACGTATTAGCCTACTTTTCAGTGTGATTAAATCCGACATTGGCAAAGTTGGTGTTCGATAGCCTCTGCAAGATGTGTTTTTGTCGGACATTCGCCCTCCGAAAACACCCTTGCAAGGGGAAACCCCTCGACCCGATTTTGATACGCCGACAAGTGCGGACAGCCATTTTGGAAGTACCAATAGCAAAAAACAGCCCCAAATACACGGTTAAAGATTGTAAAGTAAAATATAAAATAGTTAAGAGATACCACTCTTTGTCAAAGTTTCCGTAATATTGTATCAACACTACCTAACGCACTGAAACACACTTTCTTCGGTTACGGCACGTCATTTTTAGCCCACACATAGGATTTTTGGTTCTCGGACGTACCGTTTAATACTATTAAACGCTGACACATAACAATTTAACCGCTTCCACATGAACAGTGTGGTAAGACAGCTGTTGGAGCAGAACACCGATGTCGTGATGGTCGATACCGGCGACTCCTACGAGGGCATTTGCGGCTATTTCGGCGGCACATACATCTCATACTCAAAGGAGAAGCCTATCTCCATGAACCCGTTTAAGGTGACACGCGAGGAATACGAGCAGAACTTCGGGGAGAAGAAGAATTTTCTCAAATCGCTGATATTCCTGATTTTCAAAGGCAACGAGGCTCCCTCAAAAATTGAGGATATGCTTGTCAACCAGACCATCGTGGAATATTACGAGGCATATTTCAATCCGTTCACATCTTTCTCCGACACCGAGCGTGAGGGCCTGCGCCAGAAATTGCTTGTGGCGGCCAAGATGGAGGACGACTACGAGAAGTTCGCCACCGATATGCGCGACATCGAGGAACAGATAAACTCCCCTGAGCCGGAGACAAAGACAACCGTCCGCGCTCTCATACTCCCTTCCGATGAACGGCGCAACAAGATTATCAGACAGTGTCGGGCACTGAGGGCCATGATTGTTGACCGCGCAACTACCGAGGCGGAGAAAGAGAAAGCTGCCTCAAAGATTGAGGTGTATAAGAAAGAGCTGCACGAGACCTCCATGCTGATGAAGATTGACAAGCAGATAGACCACATGGAGGAGCAGAAACGCCGCCTCAAAGTGCCGTCGCTCTCCTTCAACACCTACTACGAGTTCGCCCTTGAACGGATACCGCAGATCACATCGCTGGAGAAGATACATTTCGACATACGAGACTTTGCCGCTATCCTCAAACAGTTCTACCGTGGTGGAGAGCTGGAGGTGACGCTCAACTCCGACCTTGACACAAATCTTTTCGATGAGCGTTTCATTGTCTTTGAAATCGACAAGATTAAGGATGACCCAGTGCTTTTCCCTATCGTGGTGCTGATAATCATGGACGTGTTTCTTCAGAAAATGCGTATCAAGAAAGGTCGAAAGGCCCTGATAATCGAGGAGGCATGGAAAGCGATAGCCTCGCCCACTATGGCGGAGTACATAAAGTTCCTGTATAAGACCGTCCGCAAGTTCCACGGCATAGCCGGTGTGGTGACACAGGAGCTTAACGATGTTATTGACTCTCCCATCGTAAAGGAGGCGATAATCAACAACTCCGATGTGAAGATATTGCTCGACCAGTCGAAGTTCAAGGACAGGTACAACGATATAGCGGCCATACTCGGACTGACTCCTATTCAGAAACAGCAGATATTCACAGTCAACGCCCTCAATAACAAGGAGGGACGCAACTACTTCAAAGAGGTGTGGATATGCCGCGGCCAGAACTCCGATGTCTATGGCGTCGAGGAGCCGCCGGAGTGTTACTGGGCCTACACCACCGAGAGGGCCGAGAAAGAGGCTCTGAAAATATATCTCCGTCATTACGGCACCATGCAGGAGGCGATAACCAACATCGAGGCCGACCGCAAGAGAGCCGGAATATCCAAATATCTTGATTTTGCCCGTAAGGTCAACCAACAACAGAAAGTAATGTCGCTATGGTAAACATTATAATTCATAATTCACAATGCCTTATGCGTAATGTGCTGATGACTATATGTATGATAACATCATTTCATCACGCCTCGGCATGGAAAGTGGTGATTGACCCGTACTGCCTGAAAGCGGTGACAACCAATCTCGCATCGCAGAAAGCCATCGAGGATCAGCACAACAGGAGACTCGACTCCATATCCGCCAAGCAGAACAAGCTGGAGCAATACACCGTGAGCATGGCTACCATCACCGAACTCTACAAGGTGACTATGGAGAACATTTCCGGCTTCGGCACCGAGAGCAAATATTATGTGGAGATAGGACTGTGCGCCTTCGACATAGTCAAGAGCGTGCCGGAGCTGGTAAAGACCGTAAGCAAGGCCAAGTTCACCAACAAGGCACTATGCCTTAATGAACTCGGCAACCTCACGGCACAGACACAGCAGCTTGTGGCAGACTTCATCAACATAGTCAACAACGGCAAGATTCAGAATCCCCTCAAAGGTCAGGCTACCGCCGCGACCAAGAGCGACGGATACAATTTCCTTGACCGCTACGACCGCCTGACGGTAGCCAACAAAATCTACACCGACCTTCTCGAAATCCGCTACAAGGTTCAGGCTATGATGGCTATGGCTCAGTACGCCACAAAAGATGACCTGTTTTTTGCAATAGACCCGGAGGGCTGGGCCAATATGAAAGTCATGCAGAATCAGGTCGGTATGCTGATACTCAACTGGAACGGACTGCGGATCATAAAATGACGGAGCCATGATGATACGGAAACTTACAATCATAGCTCTGGTGGCTCTGCTTCTTCCCTTAAAGCCATTCGCCTTCGACTTTCCGAAAGACCTGCCGACATTCGAGGCTCTGATGGCTCTGCACAAGGCTGTCAAGAAAGATGAAGACCAGGCGTTGGCACGCATAGCCACGAGCTTCGGGGAGCAATCGCTTGTCACCAAAGGGGCGGAGAAGTTCAATGATGTACGCTCGACGCTCGACACCAAGCTCAACAACGCTTACTCATACGTGATACTCGCCGCTGCCATATCCTCGACCGCCAGCTCACTCTATCTGCTGACAAAGGAATACAAGGACTTTACGGTAAACACCTATAAGTATGTGACAAAGAAGCCTTTTGTCGCGTGGTACTATGCCGACGCCAACCTTGCCATAGCACGCGAGATAAAGCACGCCCAGAAACTATACGCTACCGTGGCCGCCTCCGGCATAAACCTCATGAAAGCCTCGATGGACGAGAAGATGAACCTTGTCATGTCGCTGAAGGACACCATAGAGAACGCCCGGCGGATTATCGACAACGCCAACCTGTGGTGCTACCTCATGACAAACTGTGGCTGGAAGCCTGACTACATCTGGGAGATACTCACCTCCGATGTCAAGGACGAGATTGTGGGAGCGGTAATCAACAAGTGGAACCAATAAACATATACCGATCATGAAATTCAGAACTATCACCGCATTATCGCTTGCCCTGCTCATAGCGGCACTCCCGGCGGCAGTGTCGGCCAAGACACCCACAATCCATGACGACCAGAAGGAGAAGCAATGGCTCTCAATGGAGAACGGGCCGTGGGACTTCGCTCCCGACTGGTACTATTATTTCCTGCACAAGAATTATTCCGGCGCGGAAATGTACTGGAAATGGGCCGGCTTCAAATCCGGCTACCGCGTCCGCTTCAAGGAGGAGAAATCAAATGTCAAACGCATCATGCCCGTGCGTGTCACGGCGGAAGAGACCCAGCGGCAGAAACTATCGAAAGTGGAGAAAGAGCGTGCATACGTCGAATCTCTCTACAAGGAGGAACTGGCACGCGAGGCTGACCGGGCTGTCGATGTCGTCTATTCGATCTACAAGGACGAAATCTGCCGTATGCAGGACTGTATCGCCGACGGGCTTCTCTACTGCCTTAACAAGAGCAAGGGGAAGATGAAGTATCAGGTTGACGAGCTGTCACGGCAGAACGAGATCATCTGCGCCAATATCGCCTATATCCATAAACAGGGTGTCGGCTACGGGCTGGAGAACGCAAAGCGTCAGCAGGCATACGAGGAAGCAAAGGCCGAGCTGGGAAAACTGGTGTCGCGCACCGCCCGCCTCGCGGCAGTGGCCGCCACCCATTACTAACATTAACCTGACTAATTGAAAACTATATGACTTTATTATCAATACTCTGCACAATGGGGCTTCCGGCTATCGACCAGAGCCTTGACAAGCTGCTTGTGGCGATGGAGGCGTTTCCGAATGTGGCGATTTTAGGCGACACCATCAGCTTCGCCCGTATGCTCGGACTGTTGCTCGCCCTGTGCGTAGGCTCATACGAGTGCTGGATGATGATGCTCGGACGGCGAGGCATGGACGTGATGAAGCTGCTCCGCATCATAGGCATATCAATGTGCATATCATCTTCATCATGGATATGCTCGGCTCTCCAGATGCCCGGCAAGTCTTTGGAAGCCACCACTAAATCAATGGCTATGGCGAAGAACAAAGAGGTCGCGGCACTGGAGCTGAAAGTGGCCCAGAAGCAAGGCGAGTATCTTGAACGCCTCCGGGCAGTGCAGGATTCAATATCCACGGCAAAACAGGTCGCTGCCATAGGCGAGGACGCGAACTGGTGGGACAAACTTGTGTATAACGTGGAAAACCTCGGCGAGACCATCAACAACTACGCCCAGCGTGCGGCGGTGGCCGCGGAGACAAAGGTAAGCGAGTGGATAAACGACGTTATACGTTTTGTCGGGGAGCTGATTTTCCAGATGTCCTACTACGGCATACTTGTGGCGCAGAGGATATTCATAGCGATAATGATTGTGTTCTGCCCCATAATGTTCGCCCTGTCACTCGCTCCGCCGTGGAACTCGGCATGGAGCCAATGGATGTCAAAATTCCTCTCCCTCACGTTATGGGGCTTCGTGACCTATATGTGCCTGTACTACATAGACTTCATACTGATGTATAATCTTCAGGAGGATCTGGTGGCATACAACCACCTGTTGCACGGTGCTGTCAACTCGTGGGAGCAGATAGGCGCGCTCGGTTTGCAGGGCATTGGCTCCAACTGTATGTACGCTATGGGTATGCTTGTCGGGGCCTATATCATACGATTTGTCCCTGAGGTCTCATCATGGCTCATACCCGGCGGTGTCAGCAGCGGTGCCGCCTCCCCCTCAGGCAGTGTCGCTATGGGCGCGGCGATGATGGGCGGCTCGGCGGCTCTCAAAGCCACCAACGTGACCCGGAACGTGGCCGGTTCAATCGGCGCACAGGCTGGGAGAAATCTGAAACACACCCCTTAATCAGACAAACAAGATTATCATGCTGATAAAATCACTTGAACAGAAAACACGGCTCGCAATGATGACGGTAATGGCAACCATAATAGGTTGCGCCGCCATCTGCGGGTTCACCGTGTGGCGTTGCGTGTCGCTCGTGACCGAGGAGCGCAAGCAGATATATATTCTTGACGGCGACATACCGTTCCTTGCCGAGCGTGCCGGACTTGAAGCCAATTTCATCATGGAGGCGAAGGCGCATATCCAGCTCTTCCACCAGTATTTTTTCAATCTCCCTCCCGACAACGACTATATCAAGTGGACTGTCGGCAAGGCCATGTATATGGCTGACGGCACCGCCCTGAAGCAGAAGCAGGCCCTTGACGAGAACGGATTTTACTCCGACATCATATCATCTTCGGCTGTCTGCACCATAATCTGTGACTCTATCCAGTTCGACGAGCATACACGCAAGTTCAGCTACTACGGGACGCAGATTATCAAGAGGCGTACGCGCGATCTAAAACGCACCATGCTCACCACCGGCTATGTGGAGAATGTGCCACGCACACAGAACAATCCCCACGGACTGATGATAACCAACTGGCGTACTCTTGAAAACAAAGACCTTGACTATTGACAAATCCCTCAAATCCCGATATGAAATCCCTCAGACAAACTTTCAGCGACAACCGGAGGAAAGCTCATGGCGCAATACGCTCATGGCTCCGGCCGAAGATGGGTGCCATAGGCACACGCTACCGTCTGGCCGCCCGGATCAGAAAGGCCAACTCATGGGCCACGCGACACCCTCGCCGGACTTTCGGCTATGTCGTCGGCTCCCTGCTGATGATACTCGTGTGCGACATCATAGTGACCGGGGCGCGGATGGAGTCACAGGAGCCGGAGCTGCAATCCATCGCCAAGGTCGAGCCTATCTTCAGCGGCTTCCGCACCATTCAGGCCAACAAAGAGGCGCAACGCCGACGGCTCATGGAGATAACAGGCGACGGTCAGGCAGTAAAGCATGAACTTGACTCCCTTATCGCCATTCCACGCAAGAGCCATGAAGACTCAATCGGCATAATACGCCGGTACAGGCAGCTTGAACAGATTGTAAATTCCCTCAAACATAACGATAACAATGAAAAAAATTAATTTCAGACAACCGAAGTATATCTTCCCTGCGGTGATTTTCGTGCCGCTGTGTGCGCTGATATATTTCGCTATGGAGACTTTCGGCGGCGGTGGCGATGACCCTCAGGCCGTAGCGACAGACCGTATCAACTCCACTCTGCCGGAGGCCAATGCCGAGGCTCCCGGTGACAAGATGTTCGAGATGTCACGCCGCTTCGGTGACGAGGACGCCTTTACCGCCGTGGGCGCGCTCGGCGAGGAACAGGAGGAACGAGAGACTCTGGAACACGGCTACACCGAGGACGAGCTGAACCGTCTCGACGCGGCCGAGGCTGAGCGTATCCGTCAGCAGCAGGAGCTGGAGGAACTGGAGCGTTCCCTTGCTGAATCGCGCCGGCATATCAACTCATACGCTTACGGCGACGGCTATAATCCTGCCGACTATGAACCTGCCGTTGACCCTCGGAGCGAATATGCACGCGACCTTGAGGCGATACAGCAGCGCAGCTACGAGCGTCAGAAAGCTATCGAGGCCGGACTTGGCATAGGACAGCCCGACCCGGAGGAAGCCATGCGCAAGCACCGGGCCGACTCCATAGCAAGGGCGCGTGAGGTAGAGCGTGAGAAGAACCGCCCCTTGCTGGTGCTTAAATCAAGGGAGACAAATGCCGACAAGTTCAATACCGTGGGGAGTTCGGCCGATAATGTCGATGCTCCGCTTATCCGTGCCATGATCGACAAGACAACAAAGGCGCACGAGGGCACGAGGCTACGTTTCAAGTTGCTCGACGATGTGACAATACATGATGTGAGGCTTGCAAAGGGCACATATCTGTACGGCACCGTCACCGGCTTCGGCCAACAGCGTGTCCGCGCCGCCATCACTTCCATTCTTGTAGGCGGAAAGTTCCTGAAAGTGAACCTTTCGGTATTCGACAACGACGGCATGGAGGGCTTCTATGTCCCGGAGTCCGCTTTCCGCGATTTTATGAAGGAGGCGGGTGCCAGCACAGTGCAGCAGAATATCAGCTTTGAGTCCGAGAGCGGCTACGGCTCCGTAATATCCGGCGAGGCCATTGCTTTGCAGGCTCTCCAGAATATGTATAACTCCGCGACTTCCGCTGTGTCGGCCAATATCCGCAAGAACAAGGCGAAAATCAAATACAACACCATCGTTTACCTTATCAATTCAGACGAAGCATATTAACCGGTAATCAACCAACCCATTATGAAAGATAGAATAATTGCAGCGACCCTCGCGCTATGCGCTGTCGCAATCCCGGCAACTGCCAAAGAGAAGATTCTTGTAAACTCGGAAGTGACAACCCATATCGTCATGCCTGAGAATATCAAGATGGTGGACTTATCCACCACAAAGATTATCGGCAACCAGTGTGCCGACAATATCGTGCGTATCAAGCCGTTCATAGAGGCTGACTCTGTACCCTCCCACTACCGCGAGGGTGAGCTGATGGGTACTCTCACACTCATCGGCGAACGACATCTGGCACAGTACGATATGGTATATACCGCCGCACCCTCGCGTGCCGCCTCTATCCACCGTGTGCCATACGCCGGTTTGGACTCATACATCAATCCGGAGGTATCCATGCCACAGTCGGAAATGGCACGTTACGCTTGGGCCGTATATGGCAGCGGTCGAAAGTACAATCAGGTGGTATCGAAAGCCAACGGCATGAAGGCGATTGTCAACAACATCTATTCGATAGGCGACTATTTCTTCATCGACTATTCCCTTCAGAACAGCACCAAGATAGCATACGACATCGCCGAGGTGCGCGTGAAGCTCACTGACAAGAAGGAGGTCAAGGCCACAAACTCGCAGACAGTGGAGCTGTCACCGGTATATTCGCTGAATCTTGCCAAGAAGTTCAAGAAGAACTACCGCAACGTGCTTGTGCTCGACAAGCTGACATTCCCGGACGAGAAAGTGCTTCGCATCGAAATATCCGAGAACCAGATAAGCGGACGTGTCATAACCCTTACCGTGGAGTATGACGATATTCTCAACGCCGACGGCTTCGACTCCGACATACTCAAAAATCTGCCGTTCAACTATTCACCCCATATCTACAAATAATCCGGCACTATGAAAAAGATACTGTTCGCAATCATCTGTGCGGTGGCTTCTATCACGGCCACCGCTCAGGAAAACAAGATAGCCGTCAACGCCGGCTTCCTGTTCCCCTCAACTCTCAACGCCACTGTTGGCTACGAGAGGTCGTTCACCTACGGCAACGCCGTGGAGGTCTATGGCGAGATTGGCAATCACTGGAAATCAGGCGAGGATCAGTTCTGGAAAGGTTATTATTGGGACGGCGGTATAATCTACAAACACCGTCTGCACCGTTACAAGAACGGCAGCTTCCGTGTACGCTTCGGCCCTCAGTTCGGAGCTGTGGAGAGAAAGTTTTTCATCGGTATCGAGGGTGGCTTTGAATACAATTATGTGTTTCAGAACGGATGCGAGTTCTCGATCATACAGAAGAATAATGTGAATTTCCTGCATGGCGACACGTTCCGCAACGGCCTCATGCTCGGCTTCAAGATACCTTTCTAATCCCTTTCCCTTATGGCTTTTGAAGAAACAAAAGAACAGCAACAGATGTATAACTACTTCCGTAGCTGTATCTACATATTCCTGATCATCGAGATTGTGATGAACCTGCCTATCACGGCTGACAACCGCGTGACGCAGTTCATACTCGACCTGCTCGGACGCTTCAAGGTGTTCAACTCCGTGGCCGGGTGCAAGGTTGCCGAGCTTATCTGCATCTGTGTGGTATGTATCGGCACCAAAGCGAAAAAGGCGTTGAAGTTCAACCTGAAGACTATGGTGGTATATCCTGTGCTTGCAGGTCTCACTCTCGTGGGACTATGCTTCATCTTCCATCACGGCACATGGGGTATGTCGCTGTTCGGCTTCCCTGCAAGCCGTGTTCTGTATGCCTTCTGCTCGGTGGTCGGCACCATGCTCGTTCACCAGGGACTTGACGGTATCGCCAAGTATTACAACCACAAGGTCGGCGAGGACAGGTTTAATTTCGAGAATGAATCTTTTGAACAGTCCCGGCAGGAGGTCAATACCCCATATTCAGTGAATATCCCGATGATATTCTACTGGAAAAAGCGTATGCACAACGGCTACATCAACATTATCAATCCGTTCCGTGGCACATAAAAACCAAAAGAAGCAAATCGGAATGAACGTCCGTTAATTCAATATTGAATGTAATAACTTGAAATTAAATTACTTGCGAATGAATAGAAATTCAAAAGCCTCCAATCTGCTCCAAACCTTGTATGGGATTTTTGGGAACATGGTTGGGCAACATTGCCCAAAGTTGCCCAAATCCCACTTTATGGGTAGGGATGGCGATGCGCCGGACTATCATGTAACGATGGAAATGTGTCCAAACTTGGTTGAGAACTGTTCCGGTGAATTTACTTTTGTCACCGGAAACAAAACACACGGTATAAATTCAAAAAACGCACGGACATGAAAATATCAGTATATCTCACTTCCTCCGGGAAAGTATGCGCCGACAGCAATATGCGTCAGGTATGTTTCCGTGTACGCGAGGGTTCGGCAGACCTGCGGGCGCGGTCGGGACTGTTCGCCGATCCGGATTACTGGGATGCAGACATCCCCGGCTACAAGCGCACCACAAAACTGCCAAAAGGGGAAATAAAGGCTCTCAACCAAAAGATTGAGGATATAACCGTGATGATACATGAACGTTACACCGAGGGCTGTGACGGCTCATGGCTGCGCAATCTCGTGAAGGACTGTCTCGCCGGAGAGGACGAGGTGACAATGCCA
Source organism: Muribaculum sp. NM65_B17 (assembly GCF_004793735.1). Classification (NCBI taxonomy): domain Bacteria; kingdom Pseudomonadati; phylum Bacteroidota; class Bacteroidia; order Bacteroidales; family Muribaculaceae; genus Muribaculum; species Muribaculum sp. NM65_B17. Next base: position 3,102 of record NZ_SRYY01000019.1, on the reverse strand, counting down.
ACGGTGGGACATGAGGCACCTGTGCCGGAGGACGAAAAATCATTTGTCGCGCTGTTCCGTGAATACATAGCCCAATCAAAGGTATGCAAGCAGCGGCTGTCGAGCATCAACGGCACTCTGAAAAAGATTGAGCGGTTCCAGCTTTACAACAGTGAGATTTTGGGGAAGAAAGGTTTTGCGCTTTGTCTCGACAGTCTTTCCGCCACTGATATGCAGGATATATGGGACTACATCATGGAGGAGCACCGCTTTTATGCCATCTACCCCGACTTTTACAACCAATTCCATTTTCTCCCCTCAAAAGCCCCTGTGCCTCTTTCCCACAATTTCATGACAAACATATTCCGGCATATACGCTCATTTCTGAACTGGGCTTTGAAACAGGGGCTGACCGCAAACGAGCGGTGGCGCGGCTTTTCAGTCAGGCGCGAAGCCTACGGGACACCCATATATCTGACGCTGGAGGAGCGCGACCGCATACTCTCCACCGATTTGAGCGGTTTCCCGCGGCTTGAACGCCATAGGGATATGTTCATATTCCAATGCCTTGTGGGGTGCAGAGCCGGAGACCTTTACCGCATGACCGCAGACAATATCAAGGACGGTTTTCTGGAATACTATCCGCACAAGACCATCGGCAATGATGGCAGACCTTACGGCGCGACCCTTTGCCGTGTGCCTCTGAACGACAAGGCGAGAACGCTTCTTGCGAAATATGACGGCATATCCGGTAGGTCACTGTTCCCTTGTCTCAACAAGGCGTCATACAACGAGGATATAAAGGTTATAACCCTCATCGCCGGAGTGACACGGACGGTTGTGGTCACAGACCCCAAGACAAATGAGGCGGTGAAAAAGCCAATTTACATAGCCGTGAGTTCCCACACAGCACGAAGGACATTCATTGCCAATCTTTACAGGCTTGTCAAGGACCCGAACCTGATCGCCTCGATGACGGGGCACTCGTTGAATAGCAAGGCGTTCAGACGGTACAGGGCAATCGCCGAGGATATGAAGCACGAACTTGTAAACATGATGGACTGATAGCTATGAAAGTAACAGCATACATACGCAACAAGACCGCCGCGAAGAATAACGTGACCGACAAAGCCACCGTATATTTCCGTGTCCGTGACACCGGGTGCGACATCAAGGCGGCGAGTGAGCTGACCATAAATCCCAATCATTGGAGCGCGGAACTGCAAGGATACAAAAACCGCGTGTCGCTCGTATCGGAACCCAAGCGCAGGGCGTTCAACCGACAGGTGAGGGAACTTGCCGACCGCATAGCCGAGGAATACCGCAGGGGCGTTTCGGGAGACTGGCTGCAACGTGTCATAGACGAATACCACCATCCGCGTATCCATGACAGTGCCGGAGCGGTGGTTGATACCCGTCTTACCGAGGTGATCGGCAGATATGTGAGGCGGCGCGGTCTTTCACAAAGTACCACATATACCTTCAACAGCATATCCCGTAAGATAAGGCGGTTTGAACGCTATCAGCAGGAAATCATGCACAGGCGTTCATTCTCCCTCAAAGCCGATACCATGACCGAGCATGACCTGCACGACTTCCGGACATTCTGCATGAGCGAGCATCTGCTCGTGAGCCGATACCCGGTTTTATACAAGGGGCTTGGGAAAATGCGTACCCCGGCGGAACCGCTTTCCGAAAACGGCATTTACGATATACTGAACCGTCTGAGCGGAGTGCTTAAATGGTGCGACCGCAACGGTATTCCAACGCAAAAGCCGTTCCAACGGTTTGAGATGCGGACACCCGTATATGGCACGCCGTGGTATCTGACGTTGGAGGAACGTGACAGTATATATTACCTCGACCTGTCGGGAAAGCCGGAACATCTGAGGCAGATGCGCGACATCTTCATGTTCCAATGTCTGATAGGTTGCCGCATGGGTGATATTCCGCGCATGACACGGGCCAACATCGTCAATGGTGCCATAGAGTATATCCCGCACAAGACAAAGGACGGCAATCCCCGGACTGTACGCGTTCCGCTCAACGACAAGGCGAGAGCGGTGCTCGAAAGGCACAGCCACCGCAAAAGTTCCCTGCTCCCTTTCTTTGAGGACTGGAGATACAACAACGCTATCCGGGAACTGTGCACTCTTGCAGGGATAACGCGCATGGTATCGGTAATCGACACAAAGACGCGCGAGGAGGTCAAACGCCCGCTTAACGAGATAGCATCATCGCACCTCGCAAGACGCACATTCATAGGCAACCTGTACAAACAGGTGAAAGACCCCGATCTCATAGCCTCCATGTCGGGGCATGTGGAGGGAAGCCGGGCTTTTGCAAGATACAGGGCGATAGATGATGAGATGAAGATTGAGCTTGTGAACATGATAAACTGACGGTCAGATTGTCAGACTATATGGTAACATGACTGTAAGATTATATGACTGAAAGATTTTATGTTTACATGACTGTCTCATTTAATGACTGCATGACTGTATTGCTATATGATGGCATGATATAATGACTGTCAGATATAATTTCAACATAGTACCTCTTTACAAGCGGAGGACGGTCGGGTTCAAAAAACGCTGTCTGAGACCCCTGCACCGATTGACCGACGGCAACAGACTATCATCAAATTAATCAAAAAAGCATGGATATTTACAGTATGATTGAAGCCGGAGGACGCATGAAGTTTGAAGTCACCGGCGAAGACCTCTGCAAGTTCGCCGAGGTGCTTATCGAGAAAGCGCAGGAAATGAAAGCGCGAGAGATCGCCCAAATCCCCACCGAGGAGAAATGGCTGACAAAGAAAGAGGCAGCCGCCATGTGCATGGTGAGCAACACCACGCTGTGGGCATGGAGCAAGTCGGGCTATCTTGTTCCGGCTAAGATGGGACGGCGCACACTCTACGCGCTCTCCGACATTCAGAAGATTCTTGCGACACGTGGCGATGACTGCGAGGCTCCGTCATGGGGCAAGGGGAAAAGGCGTGACGGATGATGAACTGTCCGGCACTTATACGGAGTCCTCCGCGAAGCCGTGAGTGATGGTGGAGACAGACAGGGCTTGCCCTTGTTATAGCCCACTATAACTACTCCGCTTCGCTCCCGTAG
>NZ_SRYY01000018.1:0-21721 GCF_004793735.1 Muribaculum sp. NM65_B17 | reverse complement strand
CAACTACAGTTACATTATCACTGTATTCGCCATATACGCGTAACACATCATTGTCGTCGATGGTGACATAAGGAGAGTAACCTAATGAACGATCAACAATCGTTTGTTGCTCTTTGCTTTGTTCAACGTTTATTGGCTTTTCTTTTGCAAATAGTGCTAATGAAAATATCATCATTATTGCACAAAGGAAATGTTTCATAATTTTAGGGTTATTGGTTTCTTGCAAAGAAATGAATGCTCGTTTATACTTGCAAGTTTTTAATTACGCAAAATTTTACAAAACCATTAATTTAACGAGTGTTAATTTCGCAAAATTTTACAAGCTCTCAATAACTCCTTTATAATGAACCTATAAAGTCATCCCAATTCTTAAATGCAGAATCCTCTTTTTTAAAGTACCTTTGATATAATCGTGATCGTATCGATGAAATTGAGCTAAAGCTTTTCATCATTATCGGGGCTATTTCACCTGGAGCAAACCCCACTTTTATAAGCATAGATACTCTAAGATCGTTAGTTTTATGTACTCCGATATAACTCAATGTTTCAAAAAATGATGGGTATGCTGATTCTATCTCTTTCATAAGCTCTCCCCAATCCGTTTCCTGAGGTCGAAATCCATTACTTTTGAATTTAAGTAGTATTGGGCTTAGGAATATGGAAACCGCAGGTTCGCTATCAATGATTGCATCGTGTTTGTTGCAAAATTGAGAACTGATTTGAACGCTTTTATCGTTGACGGATGTATAATTCTGTATCAAATCAAGTTCTTCTTTTTTCTTTGAGAGGTGCTTTTTAACACCAATGTCGCTGTTGTCGATTATACGTTGTATCTTTTGATATTCATTGATAGCTTGCAAACGCTTGTTCTTTAGATATATGATGCATGCAGTTGCCGATACAGCCACGATTATGAGTATTAACAGCAATGTCAGGATATAGAATTGATTTCTTGCGTTTTGCGCTGACAATTTCTCATTTTCTCGTTCGCGAATAGCGAAGTTGTATTTTGCATTTATTTTGGCAAGTTCCTCATTGTTATAACCTTTATTTAATGAATCGTTATATAGTATATACATGTTTATGTATTTTACGGTTTGCGACACATCTTCTTTTTCCATTGCAATGTTGGCCAATAAACCGCTTGCCGATTTCTTATTGAGTAATGAACCACTGTCGAGCATCCAATGAATGTGAGGTAGCGCCTTGGCTGTATCATTTAGTTCGATATAAATATTGGAAGCTATTGAGTGTACCTGCTGCTCTATGTCGGAAGGATAGCATTCCAAAACCGGTTTGAATATTGAATCGGCCTTTTCAAACATTTCCAATTGAATATAATATGATGCAATTTGCGAACGTACTCGGTTAAGTCCTTTTAAGTCATTTAGCCTCGATTGATTTTCCAAAGCTTTGTTATAGCATATTAGTGCGCAGTCTGGTTTGCCAAGTTGGCGAAAGCATATCGCAGATTGAAGAAGTATCCTGACAATGCGTGTTGTGTCATGCATTTCTTTAGCGCATTTGTGGGCAATGTCAAAATAATACTTTGCATTTACGTATATGTCCTGTTGCTGAAAAATTGTTCCAAATCTGTCCGGAGATTAGATATCGCATCATATTGTTTTCCGGATTGTCATTGAGGGAATTAAGTGCGTTATAATAGTAGTCGAGGGCGCGGGGGGCGTCGCCGAGGTCGCTGTAGACTCGTCCGGCGTAGTAGAGGGCAAGCGGTGTTAGATCGGGGTCGGTGTGGTCGGTGAAGTATTCGACCACGGGGGCGATCATTGAGTCGTTGCGGTGCTCGATGTAGGCCTTGTCGCGTGATTTTATTAGCATCAGATCGTAACGCATCCGCGTTGCCTTGTCGGCTTGATTGATGGCGGGTGACAGTGAGTCGAGGAGCGCTATTGCGCTGTCGGGGCAGGTGTCGGCGAGCCTTCCGGCGCGGTCGATGTGGTCGCGTAGACGCGAGTTGTCGGCACACCCGGCGACGACGGCGATGCACACTACGGCGACAATTATGAGTAACAAATGCTTCATAGCTTCCGCGAATATACGAATAATCCGCGAATTTCGCCCAATAAATGTGGAGAGCGGAGGGGAGGGATATGCGGCGTGCGTGTGCTCCGAGTGACCTCCGCTCAATCATCAAATCCCCGCGATAGCGTGAGAGCTGCGTAGCTGCTCAATAGGGTTAGCCTCATGCAAACGCGCCTTTAGGTGCGTGCAGCGTGAGGTCATGTCGTGCCCCACCATCCCAGAGGGCTGCGTTAGCTGCCCAATAGAATGATGTTATCTAATGGGAGCGGCGTTTGAGGGTGTGGGTTATTGGGCAACTACGTAGCCCTCTTTCTATATCGCTTTATCCTATACCCGTGCTGCGGACGCCTAACGGCGGCCTTGCGCGGGCCTAACGCTATTAAGCTGCTCTGCAGCTTTGGCGCTAACGCGGGGTCCACGGGTAGGCCTACGGCCAACCCGCGGTTAAATACATGTAATGCCTTCGGCATATACCGGGTGGGTATTTGCGCTGACGCGGGAGCGGACGCGGTGCGGGAGCTGACGCGGGGGGCTGCGGACGCATTCGCCCTACGCTGCGCGGGGCGAGGGCACGGGCATTTGCGGGTGCGCTGCGCGGGGAGAGGCGCGGGGCGAATGCGGGGTTATTTGGTGGCTAAAGGTTTATTAGTAGGTTATGTTGACGCCGGAATCGATGCCGTAGCTTGAGGTTGAGCGGTTGCCCTTGCGGAGCCTCTTTCCGAAGTTAAGGCTGTAGCGCACACCGATGCTTACGAGGTTGGCAAAGTTCTTCAGGTAATAGTCGGAGTACTCGGGGTGTACGCTCGACAGCACCCAGTTTCGCTGCCTGATGCCGTGCTTTGAGAATATTTGTGATATCGATGCCGAGAATGTCCATTGGCGATAGCGGTAGCTGACATCCACACTGCTGAATCGCGATCTTTCGCTGAGGCTGTTGGTGCTCAACTGGTATCCCGGGATGAGGGTGAAGTTGGCGTTTACCGTCCATGTGTCCCAGTAGAAGGATGCCTGTGCATCGGCATTCCAGGTGCATTTCTCGTATCGGAATCCCTCGCCGCGGGTGGAGTATTTGCCCCATCCACCCCACACTGCGAGCGACAGATGGTTGAGAAGATTGTTGACGCTCATCGAGAGTGACATGCCTATTCGGCGGTTGTTGTGGCAGTTTTCGGGGCGCATTAGAAACTTGCCGGCGATTTCCGACGAGGGGTCGTCGACATAGCTGTAAACGTTCATTATCGGTCGCTTTACATAACGGTAGAACACTTCGCCCGAAGCGTAGAACTTTCCGTGGCCGTATTGGATCGACAGTCGGTTGGAGGTGGTTGTCGTTGACTTGAGATCGGGATTACCGGTGCGGTATAGGAGCTCGTTTACGGGTGTGAACACATTGGAATAGCGTGACAGGCCCGGTGACGACGGCTGCCACTGAAGCTGGTATCCCGCACTGAAGTCGTTGCCGAAATAGCGGTTTAGCGACATAGTGAGGCTGGGTCTTAGCATTGAGCTTGTGACACGATTGTAGCGAAGTCCGGCAGCAAACGAGTAGCCGATGTCGAACAGTCGTCCGCCTATTGAGGCGTAGCCGTAGAAGACATGCGAACTTGCATCGTCGGCAATCGGGTTGCCGTTGTTTATCGTGGTCTTTCGGTCGGAGTTGGTGAATCGGTATTGGATTCCGTATCGGGTGCTTACCGACGAGTAGCGGTGGGAGTAGAGGGCCTCACCGCCGATGAACCATGCTGTGTTGTTGATTTTATTGAGGTCGGAGTAGCCCGTGGTGTTGAATATGTCGCGGTAGTAGTCGCCACGGCTGAGCGAGGTTGTGACATTCAGCTCCATCACGCCGTTGGCGCTTGTGTTTTCGCGATAGTATAGGTCGAAAGTGGGCGCGAGCGACTTGAAGTCGCGGCTTGTACGTTCGGTGTAGGAGGAACTTATCTCCTGCACTTCGGTGTCCTCGTCTTGATTCTGGCTATGCTGGTCAAGCAGCAGCGACGCGATGAATATGCGCTTGTCCGACGGCTGTCGCGTGTAGTCGATGCGCAGGCTGTTGTAACGGTCGATTGTCGTCGACGGAAGTCCGTGATAGTACAGGCGGGTGGCGTTGCCGCCTCCTATGTACTCTTCCTCCTTGTGGGAATACTCCTTGTCGGAGTCGCGGAACCCTCCCGAGTAGTTGATTGACACTTCATTGGCTCCGTGTCGGTAGGATGCCGCTACCTGCTGCGAGGTGCGTTTTGCGGTCAATGCCGGATTCAGGTAGGCCATTACGCTTCCTCCCTTGTCGACAGGCACTGTTATGATGTTGACCCAGCATGCCCCGTAGCGCACATCGGGGTAGCTGCAGTACTCTACCCTGGCGATGTTCTCAGGAATCAGAGCCGTGAGGTCCTCGATTCGGCGCTGTACGCCGTTGATGAGTATCTTTGCACTCTGTCCGTTGATTGTTATTGTGTTGGTGAGTGAGTTTACCTTAAGCTCAAGCGACTTGAACGACAATGAGTTCAGTAGTCCCATCATGCCCGGCGCGCGCTTAATCTCCTCAGCCGATGGAATGAGGATGGTGCGGTCGGTAAGTCGATTTACGGCCTTGGCCGACACTGTCACTTCGGCCAGCCCGATTGTTGAGGGTGACATGGCCACGCTTCCAAGGTCGATGTCGCTACCTGCCCCTGAAAGTGAGAGCGACAGGCGGCTATAGGAGGTGGCGTCCACTGTGATGATGAGCTGCTCAGTGACACTGTCGACATTGACGGTAAATGTTCCTTTGCCGTCGGATGTTCCGCGTGCTATTACGGTTGAGTCAGGTGATGCGATTGTCACTATGGCTCCCGGCACCGGGTCCTTGAGGGTGTTGTCGACTATGCGTCCGCGCACTGTGAAAGCCTCGGCGGTCAATGCCGAAATGATTGCAACTAATGTGATAGATAGAATTTTTATACTGATGCGCATTGTTGTTATTGGTTTGTTATCGTTGTAAATTGGTAATTATATTACGAATAGTGGGGAGAGTGGCTTTTTATTGATGCAAAGGGAGTAAAATAAGTTTATCAATCAAAATTTTTCAGTGTGCAAAAAGTGTGCATTTTGCACATGAGCTATTCCGGCAGTGTGCAAAAAGTGTGCATGCTGATAGTTATTGCGCTGATGATTAATCATATAATTCAACATCATGCTTCGGGGTGTTGAAAATGGGATGAATGGTTTCATTGTCGTTTTATTTGCATACAAAGGAATGAATCGTTGTTTATATTTGCAAGTTTTCAATTTCGCAAAAATTCGCAAAGCTTAAGATTTAACAATTGTGAATTTCGCAAAAATTCGCAAAATCGGCTTAACTTGCTTGGTGTTAGTTGATAAGCCGTGAGGCGCGGGATTGCAGTTGTTATCATTTGTGTTTAATTTCTTCCGCAAATGAAGTTAAATGGGGTTATCTTCGCAAATTTTTTCCTTGACAAATCCTTGACAAGTTCATTTTGGGGCCTTGACAGATTCTTGACAGAATGATAATCGTTCTTGCATTTTTTCATATACGTGGATGATTTTTTGTTTTTGCAAAGAGAGTTAAATTAGCTTTAATATCCAAATTTTCGATTGCGCAAATATTTCGCAAATGAAAAATGTTACAAATCGCATTTCGCAGATATTTTGCAGGGTTGGGATAATGAGCTTGGGGATAGCGTGTTATGTCGATGCGAGGATTGAGCGTTATGTTTCGTATGTAACAAATGGATAGGAGTGAATATTCCCCGGGTTAATGCCGAGTTGGAGGTCGGAGGTGTGCTGGTGTATGGAGTGCAACCCGCAAGGGGTTGAGGGACGAGGGGTCGTTCGCGTCCACGGGTAGGCCTACGGCCAACCCGCGGTTAAAGACATGTAATGCCTTCGGCATAATGCAGGGCTGCGGGGTGTGCGCCCTGGGCGGGTGCGGGGTGAAGGCGGGAATTGGGGTGGGGCTTGGGGAAATGGATTTAAATTTTTATCTTTGTATCAGTTAAGTTAACCCAATATTAAATCATCATTATCCATAACCATGCTACCAACCAAAATCATTGCAAGTGCATTAATGTGCGCCGCTTCGTGGTTGTCGACGACAGCACAAGTGCCCGACTCTGTTTACATATTCTCATACGCCGAATCAGGCAAGAGCGGTCTGCGCCTGGCTGTGAGCGACAACGGCGTCAACTGGACCTCGCTCGGCGACGGAATGAATTTCGTGACATCGGACTTCGGTTCGTGGGGCGGTTCGGGTACATCCAAGAAGATGTATTCGCCCCGACTCTATTTCTCCAACGGCGACAAGAAGTGGCACGCCATCTGGCAGGTGACTCCTTCGGGAGGCACATACGCCCATGCTGTTTCGGACAACTTAATCGACTGGCGTCCGCAGACATTTTTCCGTGACCTCGACACTGAAGGTTAACGGCTCAGCCATTCCCACGACACTGCCCAAGTACTCAATGACCGTGATAAGGCTGAAAAACGGAAAATAACACGACACAAATATCCAAATTCAGATATATACAGATTATGAAAAAATTAGTGATTGCGGCGATGATGCTTGCCGCAACCGGAGTGACGGCAATGTGCGCCGTCACTCCCCCGATTGTCAACGGCGAGGTTTTTCCCGACACCGAGGGCAATCACATCAACGCCCACGGAGGCGCGATAATGGAGCATGACGGCACCTACTACTGGTATGGCGAACACCGCGGTGAAGGCCGTCCCGGCAAGGGACAGCGCGGAGTCGCCTGCTACACCTCGACCGATCTGCGCAACTGGACCAACCGCGGCATCGTGCTTTCAGTGACCGAAGAAGCCGGCAGCCCCATCGAGGAGGGTTGCATAATCGAGCGCCCCAAGGTGATTTACTGCCCCGCCACGGGACGGTTTGTAATGTGGTTTCACAACGAGCTTAAGGGACAGGGCTATGCCGCCGCACAAGCCGGAGTGGCCACGAGCGACAATCCGCTCGGGCCGTTCAAGCTTTCGTCATCGTCACGTGTCAATCCCGGCATATATCCACTCAACATGAGCGAAGCCGACCGCGCCCGCAACTGGGACGGCGTAGAGCTCGAGTGGTGGACACCCGAGTGGTATGAAGCCATAAACCAAGGAATGCTCAACAAGCGCGACCACGAGAGCGGACAGATGTCGCGCGACATGACCGTATTTGTCGATGACGACGGCAAAGCCTACCACATCTACTCGGCCGAGGAGAACCTCACGCTCAACATAGCCGAACTCGACTCGACCTACGAGCGTCACACGGGCCGCTACATACGCATATTCCCCGGCGGACACAACGAGGCTCCGGCCATATTCAAGAAGGACGGCACCTACTGGATGATAACATCGGGATGCACCGGCTGGGCACCCAACACCGCCCGCCTCATGCGCGCCGACTCAATCATGGGCACATGGACACAGCTGCCCAACCCCTGCGTGGGACCGGACGCCGACATAACCTTCGGCGGCCAGAGCACCTATATAATGCCCCACGAAGGAGGATTCACCTTCATGGCCGATATATGGAACCCCAAGGACCTCGGCAACTCACGCCATATATGGCTGCCGATAGAGTTCCGCTCCGACGGCACACCCTATATAATGGGACGCGAGCGAGGCGAGGCATCGGGCGACGAGGCATGGCGCATGGTGTGGAGCGACGAGTTTGACCGCGACGGCAAGCCCGACCCCAAGATATGGAGCTACGAGAACGGATTTGTGCGCAATCACGAGCTGCAGTGGTATCAGCCTGAAAACGCCAACTGCCGCGACGGCCTCCTCGTAATCGAGGCCCGCAGCGAAAACCGCCCCAATCCCACCTACTCGGCCAATGCCGACACCAACGACTGGCGCAAGTCGCGCAAGACGATCGACTACACATCGGCCTGCGTAAAGACACAGGGCACCAAGGATATGCTCTACGGACGACTGGATGTGCGCGCACGCATACCGGTGGGAGGCGGTTCATGGCCCGCAATATGGCTTTTAGGCGAAAAGCAACCCTGGCCCTCATGCGGCGAAATAGATGTCATGGAGTACTACCGCATAAACGGCGAACCCCACATACTCGCCAACGCGGCGTGGGGCACCGACAAGCCATATCAGGCCAAGTGGAACAGTCAGCGCATACCCTACAGCCACTTCACCGATACCGACCCGTTCTGGGCCGAGAAATTCCACATCTGGCGTATGGACTGGGACGAGGAGAACATCAAGCTCTATCTCGACGGCGAGCTGCTCAACATAATACCCCTCAGCAGCACCGTAAACGGAAAGCAGGGCAACGGCACCAACCCCTTCACCTCACCCCAATATCTGCTGCTCAACCTGGCCATAGGAGGTGACAACGGCGGAACTCCCGATCCCGAATGTTTTCCGATGAAATACGAAATCGATTATGTCAGACTATACGAGCCCGCAGCCCGAAAGTGACACAACGATGACAATCGGCGATGAAATTTATCATTTTTTTGGCGATTTATTTGCGTTATATTTCAAAATGTAATAAATTTGCGTCACTAACTTACAATTAAGAATAATGAACAACATCACCACGCATCTTTCGTCGATTATTCAAGTCGTCGTCATTACCGTCCTAAGCCAACAGGAGGGGTAAGCGGTTGCGTGCAATGTAAATGTCAAACCATATAGAGATGCCTCTCCATTCGCCATAAGCGACTTGAGAGGCATCTTGATTAATTTTTGAAGGAAAGGAAATATTCACTTATGAGCAGACCACTACGCAGCGCCACCAGCACCCAAGGCCGCCGCATGGCCGGAGCCCGCGCCCTATGGCGCGCCAACGGCATGAAAGAGGAGCAGATAGGCAAGCCTATAATAGCCATAGTAAACTCATTCACCCAATTTGTTCCGGGTCACACACATCTGCACAACATAGGGCAGATCGTCAAAGAGGAGATTGAACGACAGGGATGCTTCGCCGCCGAGTTCAACACTATAGCCATCGACGACGGCATAGCGATGGGACATGACGGAATGCTCTATTCACTCCCGTCGCGCGACCTCATCGCCGACTCGGTGGAATATATGGTCAACGCCCACAAGGCCGACGCGATGGTGTGCATATCCAACTGCGACAAAGTGACCCCCGGAATGCTCATGGCAGCCATGCGACTCAACATCCCGGCGATATTCGTGTCGGGAGGCCCCATGGAGGCAGGGCGTCTCGGCGACCGTCCGCTCGACCTCATCGACATAATGATCGATGCAGCCGACGACACGGTGAGCGACGACACCGTCACCCTGCTCGAACAGAAAGGCTGTCCCACCTGCGGCTCCTGCTCGGGAATGTTCACCGCCAACTCGATGAACTCGCTCAACGAGGCCATAGGCCTTGCACTGCCCGGCAACGGCACCATAGTGGCCACCCACCGTCAGCGCGAAGAGCTGTTCCGCAAGGCGGCCCGCCAAATCGTAAAGAACACCCTCGCCTACTACAACGACGATGACGAGAGCGTGCTTCCCCGCAACATAGCCACCCGCGAGGCAATGCTCAACGCAATGACACTCGACATAGCGATGGGCGGCTCCACCAACACCGTGCTTCACCTGCTGGCCATAGCCCACGAGGCCGAAGCCGACTTCACGATGGACGACATCGACCGCCTGTCGCGCGTCACTCCGGTGCTGTGCAAGGTGGCTCCCAACTCAAAATACCACATTCAGGATGTGAACCGCGCCGGCGGCATCCTGTCGATAATGAAGATACTCGCCGACCGCGGCCTGCTCGACACCTCGGTAAAACGTGTCGACGGCCACACCCTTGCCGAAGCAGTAAAGCTATACGCAATCGACGGCGAGAAGGTGAGCGACGAGGCCCGCACACTGTGGCTGAGCGCACCCGGCGGAGGCCGCAACCTGGTGCTCGGGTCACAGAACAGCACCTATTCTGAGCTTGACACCGACCGCGCCCGAGGCTGCATACGCGACTTCGACCACGCCTACGTAAAGGACGGCGGCCTTGCAGTGCTGCGAGGAAACATAGCCGCCGACGGATGCGTTGTAAAGACCGCCGGCGTTGATGAGAGCATATTCCACTTCCGCGGCCCGGCAAAGGTGTTCCAGTCGCAGGAAGAGGCTGTGGACGGAATACTCCGCGACAAGGTAGTGAGCGGCGATGTGGTAGTCATCACTCACGAAGGCCCCAAGGGAGGTCCCGGAATGCAGGAGATGCTCTACCCCACCAGCTACATCAAGTCGAAGCACCTCGGCAAGGAGTGCGCGCTCATAACCGACGGCCGATTCTCGGGCGGCACCTCGGGCCTGTCGATAGGCCACATATCGCCCGAAGCCGCCGCAGGAGGCAATATAGGACTTGTGCGCGACGGCGACATGATCGACATCAACATTCCCGAGCGCACTATCAACGTGCTCATCAGCGACGAAGAGCTTGCCGAACGCCGCAAGCAGGAGGAGGCCCGCGGAAAGGATGCGTTCACACCCGTGTCGCGCGACCGCGTCATATCGAAGGCCCTCAAGGCCTACGCCTCGATGGTGACTTCGGCCGACAAGGGCGGAGTGAGAGAGTAGCACGACATCACACATCTACTGTCAAAAAAGGATAAAGACATATATATGAAAGAAAAAATTTCAGGAGCCGATGCATTGCTTCAATCGCTGATATGCGAAGGTGTAGACCTCGTTTTCGGATATCCGGGCGGATCAATCATCCCCGTATATGACAGGCTCTATGACTACCAGGACCAGATAAAGCATGTGCTCGTGCGCCATGAACAGGGCGCGACACACGCCGCACAAGGATATGCCCGCGTCACGGGACGCCCGGGCGTTGTAATAGTGACCTCGGGCCCGGCGGCTACCAATGTCATCACCGGCCTCAGCGACGCGCTGATGGACAGCACTCCGCTTGTGGTCATCACCGGTCAGGTGGCCACCCCCTTCCTGGGCTTCGACGCCTTCCAGGAAACCGATGTGGTGGGCATCACACAGCCCATCACGAAATGGAGCTACCAGATACGCCGTCCCGAGGATGTAGCTCCGGCCGTAGCGAGAGCATTCTACATTGCATCGACAGGCCGTCCCGGCCCTGTGGTGCTCGACTTCGCCAAGGACGCACAGGTGGGACTCACGGAGTTCAACTACAAAAAGTGTGACTACATACGCTCCTACATCCCCTATCCCGAAATCGACGACACCGATCTTCAGCGGGCCGCCAACATAATAAACGCCTCGGAACGCCCCATGATTCTGTCGGGTCACGGCGTGATGATAGCCAATGCCGAGAAAGAGCTTGCCGAGTTTGCCGAAAAAGGCGACATTCCTGTAGCCGCAACCCTTCTGGGACTGTCGACAATGCCGTCGTCGCACAGGCTCTACAAGGGCATGCTGGGGATGCACGGCAACATAGGCCCCAACATCAACACCAACCGCGCCGACGCGATAATAGCGATAGGAATGCGATTTGACGACCGCATCACGGGCAATGTGAAGACCTACGCCCCTAATGCCAAAATCATACACATCGACATCGATTCGTCGGAATTTGACAAGAACATCGCCACCACCGCCACGGTACACGGCGACGCCCGTGAGGTGCTCAAGAAGCTCATTCCGCTCATCGAGCCGAAAAAGCGCACCGAGTGGCTCGGCACATTCGAGCAGCCCGAGAAGGTTGAGCTTGAGAAGGTAATCGAGCCGGCCATCCATCCCACCGGCGAGCGCATGACGATGGGCGAGGTTGTAAACCGCGTGTCGGAAGCCACGGGCCACAATGCAATCGTGGTGACCGATGTAGGCCAGAACCAGATGCTCTCGGCCCGCTACTTCAAGTACACCGAACCCCGAAGCATACTCACCTCGGGCGGCCTCGGCACAATGGGATTCGGACTTCCGGCAGCCATAGGCGCGAAGATGGGCGCCCCCGACCGCACTGTGTGCTTCTTCACCGGCGACGGCGGCCTTCAGATGACCATACAGGAGCTCGGCACGATACTCGAGTACCACACCGATGTGAAGATAATATTGCTCAACAACAACTTCCTGGGCAATGTGCGCCAGTGGCAGGCATTATTCTTCAACGACCGATTCTCGCAGACACCGCTCGTGAATCCCGACTTCGTGATGATAGCCAAGGCCTACGGACTCGGTGCCGAAGAGGTAAAGTGCCGCGAGGAGCTTGACGGAGCCATAGAGCGCATGCTCAACCACGACGGAGCCTACCTCATCAATGTAAATATCGACGAGCACGACATGATATTCCCCATGACTCCCGCAGGCTCCAATGTGGACCACATCATGCTCAACGCGTCGGAATGTTATCCAACCGAATAAACCCGCTTTGAAAATGGAAGAGAAATTATACACAGTGACAGTCTTCTCGGAAAATCAGGTGGGACTGCTCAATCAGATTTCAATCATATTCACCCGCCGGTGCCTCAACATAGAGAGCCTGTCGGTGAGTCCCTCGTCGATCAAGGGGATACACAAGTTCACCATAACCTGCTACAGCAACCGCGACATGATGGAGCGTGTGGTCAAGCAGATAGAGAAGCGCATCGATGTGCTGAAATCGTTTCTCTACACCGATGACGAGATAGTGTATCAGGAGGTGGCCCTCTACAAGGTGCCTACCCTTCAGTTGCTCGACGACAAGAATGTGGAACTCATAATACGCGCCCACAACGCGCGCATCCTTGAAATTACGCGTGAATACACCGTGCTTGAAAAGACCGGCCATTCCGACGAAACCGAAGCCCTTTTTGACGAGCTGAAGAAGTATGACATCCGTCAGTTTGTGCGCTCGGGACGCGTGGCAATCACCAAGTCGCCCCATGAGTACCTGACAATGTATCTTGAAGATCAGGACAAACGCAAGGAGAAGCAATGCAACGGGTAAAAGAGTACACCGAATCCTATTTCCTCCCGGCCGGCGAGTGCAATCCGCAGCAGGAGATGCCTGTGACACTCGTTGCCCGACGTATCATCGACATAGCCACGATGCACGCCAACCTGCTCGATGTGGGCTATGCGCGCCTCGTTGAGGACGGCCTAACATGGGTGCTGTCGCGACTGTCGATTGAGATGTACCGCTATCCGGGCATCAACGAGAGCTACTCGCTCAGCACCTGGATCGAAGGCTTCAACCGACACTTCTCGGAGCGTAACTTTGAGCTGACCGCCGAGTCGGGCGAAGTGCTGGGACACTGCCGCTCGGTGTGGGTGCCCATCAACATACGCCGACGCGAGAGCGGAGCGCTCGAGGCCCTTGAGTCGCTGAGCGATGTAGTGTCGGAGCGGCGATGCCCTATCGATAAGCAGCCGCGCATGACCGCCTTAGGCGACGAGGGCACACGCAGCAACGACTATCGGTTCCGATACTGCGACTGCGACTTCAACCGTCACGTGAACGCCGTGCGCTACATGGAGCTTTATCTCAACCAATGGGACATGGATTTCCATGACGAATACCGCATCAAGCGATTTGACATATCCTATCAACACGAAGCCTATTGCGGCGATGAAGTCAAAGTGAAAATCCACGATGCTGGCGATGACACCTATCTGTGTGAAATCGCTGGTAAGGAGTCGGTTCACACACGTGCACGCATAATATATACAAAACGCAACAACAGCAATAACGACAATTAATCACTATAATCATATTACAATTATGGCAAAAATGAATTTTGGCGGAGTAGAAGAGAATGTAATCATCCGCGAAGAGTTTCCTTTGGAAAAGGCGAGAGAGATACTTAAGGACGAAACCATTGCCGTGATAGGTTACGGCGTACAGGGTCCCGGCCAGAGCATGAACCTGCGTGACAACGGCTTCAACGTAATCGTAGGCCAGCGCGAAGGCAAGACCTATCAGAAGGCAGTAGCCGACGGATGGGTTCCCGGAGAAACACTGTTCAGCATCGAAGAGGCCTGCAAGCGCGGCACAATCATCATGTGCCTCCTGTCGGACGCAGCCGTAATGTCGGTGTGGCCCAAAATCAAGGAGTATCTCACTCCCGGCAAGGCACTCTATTTCTCACACGGCTTTGCAATCACCTGGAGCGACCGCACAGGCGTGGTTCCTCCCAAGGATATCGATGTAATACTCGTTGCGCCCAAGGGATCGGGCACATCACTGCGCACCATGTTCCTTGAAGGCCGCGGCTTGAACTCATCCTACGCTATCTATCAGGATGCCACCGGCCGTGCCGAAGCTCGCACAATCGCCCTCGGAATCGGTATCGGTTCAGGCTATCTTTTTGAAACCACATTCCAGCGTGAGGCTACATCAGACCTTACCGGTGAGCGCGGCTCATTGATGGGCGCAATCCAGGGATTGCTCCTTGCACAGTATGAAGTGCTTCGCGAAAACGGCCACACTCCCTCGGAGGCTTTCAACGAAACCGTAGAGGAACTCACTCAGTCGCTGATGCCTCTGTTTGCAAAGAACGGTATGGACTGGATGTATGCCAACTGCTCGACCACCGCACAGCGCGGCGCACTCGACTGGATGGGCCCGTTCCACGATGCCATCAAGCCCGTCGTACAGAAGCTCTACGAGAGTGTAAAGAGCGGTAACGAAGCTCAGATTTCAATCGACAGCAACTCCAAGCCCGACTATCGCGAAAAGCTTGAGGAGGAACTCAAGGCACTCCGCGAAAGCGAAATGTGGCAGACTGCCGTTACAGTGCGCAAGCTCCGTCCCGAGAACAACTAATCAACATTTCGACATGAAATGATACAGGCATGACGAGCCCGGAGCAACAGGAATCCGGACTCGTCATGTGTTTTTAAAGACGGATGACAGCAATATTGCACAAAAGCTAACAATGTATGCAACAAATAGTTGCACAAAGTTTCAAATTGTGTGCAACACTGCTATTTTTACAACAATCCGTCAACTTTAATATAAAAAGTTTGTTTAACTTTGCGAAACAAAAAATAGGCGACATTACATTATGGACCATATAAAACAAGTGGCAAAACGACTGCGCGGCCTGCGCGACGCCATCGATCTTACAGTTGAAGAGATGGCTGTTCAGTGTGGAATCGGTCCCGAAACCCTCGCCCTCTATGAGAGCGGCACATCTGACATCCCGGTTAGCTTTCTTCATCAACTCGCCACTACCTACGGAGTAGAACTCACCGCCTTGCTTTTTGGCGAAGAGCCCAAAATGCACTCCTACTACATAACCCGTGCCGGCCGAGGCGTTAAGGTGGAACGCACCAAAGCCTACAGCTACCAGGACATCGCCGCAGGATTCCAGCACAGGATAATGGCACCCTTCATCGTAACGGTGGAGCCTACCGAATCCGACAGCCAGATAACGCTCAACACCCATCTGGGACAGGAGTTCAACTACATCCTTGAAGGCGAGCTTGAAATATCGATTGCCGGCAAGGTCAATGTACTGTATCCCGGCGACAGCATCATGTTTGACGCACGCCGTCCCCACGGACTGCGAGCCATGGGAGGAAAGCGTGTGAGATTGATAGCCATAATATCATAACCAACGGAAAAATATCTACAGTCTATTACATACAATCATGCTTGAGAAATTTCTTGACAAGACCAGCTTTGAGTCCTACGAGGACTTTATGGAGAATTTCCACGTAAACGTGCCGGAGAACTTCAACTTCGGATACGATGTAGTCGATGAATGGGCAGCTATAGAACCCGACAAACCGGCCCTTTTATGGACCAACGACCGTGGTGCAAAGATTCAATTCACATTTGCCGACATAAAGCGCGAGAGCGATAAGACGGCATCGTTTTTCCAGTCACTCGGAATAGGTCGCGGCGACATGGTAATGCTCATTCTCAAGCGACACTATCAGTTCTGGTTCTCGATAATAGCCCTTCACAAACTCGGAGCTACAGTGATTCCGGCAACCCACCTTCTCACCGAGAAGGACATCATCTACCGCTGCAAAATGGCAGGCATCAAGGCTATCGTGGCCACGGGCGACAAAATAGTCGTGGACCACATCCAGAAGGCCATGCCCGACTGCCCCACGGTAAAGGCACTCATATCCACCGGACCGATAATACCCGAAGGATGGTACGATTTCAACAAGTCAATCGACGAGGCAAAGCCGTTTGTCCGTCCCGAACAGGTCAACACCAACGACGACATATCGCTTCTCTACTTCACATCGGGCACAACAGGCGAGCCAAAAATGGTGGCTCACGACTTCACCTATCCCCTCGGTCACATAATCACCGGAAGCTTCTGGCACAACCTGAATGAAAAGAGCCTGCACCTGACACTCGCCGACACCGGATGGGGAAAGGCAGTGTGGGGAAAGCTTTACGGACAGTGGCTGGCCGGAGCCAACGTATTCGTATATGACTTCGAGAAATTCGAGCCGGTCGATGTGCTTCACATGATACACAACTACGGCATCACCTCATTCTGCGCACCTCCTACGGTGTTCCGATTCCTCATACGCGAGGATCTCTCAAAATTTGACCTTTCGTCGCTCAAATACTGCACAATCGCCGGCGAGGCACTCAACCCGAGCGTCTACGAGGAGTGGCTGAAGCTTACAGGCATCAAGCTGATGGAGGGATTCGGACAGACTGAAACCACACTCACCATAGCCACCTATCCCTGGATTGAACCGAAACCCGGCTCGATGGGCAAGAAGGGTCCGCAATATGACATCGACCTTATAGCTCCCGACGGCCGTCCGGTCGAAGACGGAGAGCAGGGCGAAATCGTGGTGCGCACTCACGGCAAGAAGCAGCTCGGCCTGTTTAAGGAGTATCTCCACGACCCCGAACTCACCCATGAGGCATATCACGACGGCATCTACCACACCGGCGATGTGGCATGGCGTGACGAGGACGGCTACTTCTGGTTTGTAGGCCGTACCGACGATGTGATAAAGTCATCGGGCTACCGCATCGGCCCGTTTGAGGTGGAAAGTGCGCTCATGACCCACCCCGCTGTAGTGGAATGTGCCATCACCGGTGTTCCCGACGATATACGCGGACAGGTTGTCAAGGCAACCATCGTGCTTGCGAAAGATTATCTGGAATACGAAAAAGAGAAGCTCGTAAAAGAGATACAGGATCATGTAAAGCATGTGACGGCACCTTACAAGTATCCGCGCATAGTGGAATTTGTGGAGGAACTGCCCAAGACAATAAGTGGAAAAATACGCCGAGTAGCCATTCGCGACAACAAAGCGGGTAAATAAGTGTTGTTGATATTGTATGACACAGAAATCGCTCCGACGCATCGCCGTTAAGATAGGCTCCAACGTACTGACGAGAAAGGACGGTACGCTCGACATCACGCGCATGTCGTCAATTGTCGATCAGGTTGCCGAACTGCATCGCCGAGGCATGGAGATCATATTGATATCCTCGGGTGCGGTAGCGTCGGGACGAAGCGAACTGCGACTTTCACAATCGCTCGACTCGGTGTCGGCACGGCAGCTATATTCGGCGGTAGGCCAGGCAAAGCTCATCAACCGTTACTATGAGCTGTTTCGCGACCACGGCATTGCGTGCGGACAGATTCTCACCACAAAGGAGAATTTCTCCACACGTCGTCACTATCTCAATCAGAAGCACTGCATGGATGTGATGCTTGCCAACAATGTCATTCCCATCGTAAACGAGAACGACACCGTGTCGGTGACCGAACTGATGTTTACCGACAATGACGAGCTTTCGGGGCTCATAGCCTCGTTGATGGGAATGCAGGCGCTGATAATACTGAGCAATATCGACGGAGTATATGACGGTGACCCGTTCAGTCCCGGCACAAGGCTCATAACCGACATTCATGACGCTGCCGACGCATCGGGCTGCATAGCCAAGAGCAAGTCGTCGGCCGGTCGCGGAGGCATGGCCACAAAATATCGCATAGCGTGCAAAGTGGCATCGGAGGGCATCGCCGTTATCATCGCCAACGGAAAGCGCGACGACATTCTGCTCGATCTTATGGACAAAAAGAGCGCGGTGCCTCACACCCTGTTTCACGCCGCAGCCACTCCCACATCAAGCGTCAAGAAGTGGATCGCCCACAGCGAGGGATTTGCCAAAGGGAGCATCACTGTCAACGAGGGAGCAGCCGAGGCGATGCTTGCGCCTACACGTGCAAGTCTTCTTCCGGTAGGCGTCACCGCCATCGACGGTGACTTTGAGAAGGACGACATTGTGCGTGTGGTCGATGCCGACGGAAAGGTCATAGCATGGGGCCGTACAAGCTACAAGTCGGATGACGCGCGCAAGCTCATGGGCGGTCGCGGAGGTCGTCCGCTCATTCACAGCGATTATCTGTATATCGACGATTAACCCACTTAAACTAAAATAATATTACAACCGTATGAAACGCTTATCTATCACTCTCATCACTGTTGCAATCGCACTGTTTTCAACTTATGCAGCCGAGAAACTCACCGGAGTCAACGGCATAAAATTCGGATGGAAATTTGACCGTTGCGTCGAGGCAATCGGCGATGTTCCGCGCAAGCACACCAATAGCGACAACGAAAACGAGAAGAAGTTCTACTATTCACCAGCACAATGGGCCGGTATAGAATGGAACGGCGGAGTGCTCGACTTCTTCAACGACAAACTATATCAGGTGGGCTTCCTGAAGTCGACAACCAACGACGACAGGACGACATTCAACACTGCCCGCACGCATCTCACCGACCTCTACGGCGATCCCATAAAGATTCAGTCGATGGATTCCAACCTGATGTGGCGTTCAAAGAACGGCAACATCGTTATGCTCGAATATGTCAAGGACTCCAACAAGGAAGGCGCGACGCAGTTTACAACCTGCGTGTATTTCATCGACAACAAGGAGGTGGTAAAGAAAGCCAAGAAAGTTGACGGAGAGTTGCGTGAACTACTAAAAGGAAGATGACCGAAGACATCCCCCAAATAAAGATAAACCAAAATGACATCACAAAAACCGATTTTCGAGGCTGCGCGCCATGCGGCACGCAACCTCGCTTTGCGCAGCGATGAACAAATTTCATCGCTGCTGCGTCATGTAGCCGATGCTGTTGATCGTAACGCAGCGGAGATATTGGAAGCCAACAGTCGTGACTTGTCGCGCATGGCCGAGGACAATCCCATGCGTGACCGCCTTCAGCTTACACCGGAGCGAATAAGCGACATAACATCCGACATGAGATCGGTAGCGTCGCTGCCATCGCCTCTCGGCCGAGTACTGTCGTCGACGGTGCGTCCCAACGGGATGAAAATCGACAAAGTGAGCGTGCCTTTTGGTGTAATCGGTGTGGTGTATGAGGCTCGACCCAATGTCACGCTGGATATATTCTCGCTATGTCTGAAGGCCGGAAGTGCATGCCTGCTGAAAGGAGGAAGTGAGGCATACAATACCAATGAATGCATAGTGACACTTTTGCGTGACACACTCATTCAACAGGGATGGGATGAAGCTACAGTGACATTGATGCCCGTGTCGCATGAAGCGACTACCGAGATGCTTAACGCCGTAGGTTATGTAGACCTTGTAATTCCGCGCGGATCGAAAAAGCTTATCGAATATGTGCGTGACACGGCACGTGTTCCAGTCATCGAAACGGGAGCGGGAGTATGTCACACCTATTTCCACGAGTCGGGTGACATAAAGAAAGGGCGTGACATCGTGTTCAACGCAAAGACAAGACGCGTCAGCGTGTGCAACGCACTCGACACCCTCGTCATCGACCGCTCACGACTCGATGCTCTTGTGGAGATATGCAGCCAACTCGCGACAAAGAACGTTACGATATATGCCGACGATGAAGCCTACGCCGTGCTCTATGGCAAATATCCTCACCTATGTCACGCAACCGAAAGCGATTTCGGTCGTGAATGGCTCGACTATAAAATGTCGATAGCCACTGTGGAGGGAATTGACGAGGCAATAAATTTCATTAACGAGCACACATCGCGCCACAGCGAGTGCATAGTGTCCGAAGACAAAGCAGCCGTCGACCGATTCTTGAAGGAGGTTGACGCAGCGTGTGTATATGCCAATGTTTCCACCTCATTCACTGACGGAGGGCAATTCGGATTCGGAGCCGAAATAGGTATTTCGACCCAGAAGCTGCATGCACGCGGCCCTATGGGAATTCCCGAGATAACGACCTATAAATACATAATCACAGGCGACGGCCAGACCCGCTGGTAACGACTGTCGGGGCCGATTCGGGGATGTGTCCCGACAATATACGCCAGTTTTGAGGATATAGATTATTGGCGCGCTTTCCGAGATTTTTCACAAATCCAAGAGGAGCGCCATCGTATAGAAGGAGGATGTAGCCCGACGGCGCATCCTCCAATGTTATTGTTTCGCGCCTCAGATAGCTCATTGCCGCAGGATAGTCAATCTCCACCGTGGGGAAAGCATCACTACGCAGCAGCTGTGACATAGCCAAGGCATGGGATGGGACAATGTCACGCCCCTTGATAACAGCCACCTCCACACCCTTATAGAGCACATCGAGAGTATCGGAAAGCTTCTTTACAAGTGCGACACGGTCAGCAGGCAATGCAATCACCCTGTCGTTCTCTACAATAAGGTTGTAGTCGTCAGGATTGGTAATCCATTCACGACACCGGCTCACATCAACAGCGGCCTTGGAGCGCTTTTCAGCTTTCACAGGTTTCTCACTGCGACCGTCGGGATTTCCGCCCTTGCGCAGCACTGAAACACACAATCCCTCGCCTCTTACGCGCCCCGGAATGAAATGATAGCAGCCGTCACGTTCAATCACATTCCACTCGGCAGGAAAATCCATGTCGACAACCTCACAATCGTAGTTGTCGAGAATATAACGCACCACATCCTCATTTTCCCGGGCATTGAAGGTGCATGTGGAGTATATGAAATAACCGCCTTCGCGCAACGAAGGCCATATATTATCGACAATCTCACGCTGACGCACGGCACATTCTTCGACAAGCGCAGGCGACCATTGCTTCACCGCTTCGGGCTCCTTGCGGAACATACCTTCACCCGAACAGGGAACGTCGGCCATAACAATGCCAAATACCGATTTCAACTTGGAAAAGCGCACCGTGTCGCCGCGACTTACAAGAGTGTGCGGAAAACCCCATTTAATCAAGTTCTCCCGCAATATCTCGGCTCGGGCAGGCACATATTCATTAGCGACAACAAACGCGTCGTGAGGCAAAGAATCTATGGCAGCCGTGGTCTTTCCCCCGGGAGCCGCACAAGCATCAAGGAGCGTCAGCTGACTGCGATCTGCGGCGATACGGTTTACGATATGCGAATGTATCATCGATGAGGCATCCTGAACGTAGTACAATCCCTGATGCATCGCAGGATCAAACGTAAATGCGGGTCGTTGGTCCAGATAAAATCCCGAACCGCACCACGGCACAAGTGAAGCATCACACAATGGCGAAACACCCTTGCCCGTATTGCAGCGCACACTCACCGACGGCTCCATCAGCAAGCCCTCGGCCAACCCTTCAAATTCACATACAAAACCTTCAGGAAGCGTCATATCTTATAGCGTATTAATTATGCAAATATAGCATATCACGTTGTAGCGGTCAAATAATAAAACCAAAAACAGGAAGGGGTATAAAAAGAATCAGGCCGGCTGCGATGTGCAGTCGGCCTGATCGTGAAGGGGGCGGTTACCTACTCTCCCACTTTCGCAGTACCATCGGCGTGGCGGG
>NZ_SRYY01000017.1:0-23255 GCF_004793735.1 Muribaculum sp. NM65_B17 | reverse complement strand
TTCTGACCGACAAGGAATTTGACAAAGGCTGCAAGGAACTCGACCGCCTCACTTCCTCTTTCCCTGCCGTCATGGAGGATCTTGAACAGCCACAACGCAGAGGTATGAGGCGGTGACAACAGGCAATTCGAGTTTTGTGATTAAAAAACTGCTGATATATGGCGGCTATATCCCGTAAAATTGCTAATTTTGCGGAATGAAAACAGCCTTTTATATTAGACTAATAGCTTGTGTCACATTGTTTGTAGCCAACGTATGCGTCACTAATGCTCGAATGGTCGGGGATAAACCAATAGGTTCAATTCCTTTCGCTATCGCAAGCGATAGCCGAATTTATGTTACTGCTTTCGTCAACGGATCAGACTCATTGAGATTTTTGGTTGACACAGGAGCAAGTGATGTTGTGCTTAATCCTAATTCGCCCAAATTAAAGGATAGATTTACGATTGACTCTCATGCGGACAATCTGGGGACTTCGGGAGAAAACACAGTATCTTATAGCAATCAAAACGCAATTCGTGTAGGCTCTTTGCATCTTGACAAAGTTGGTTGCGCCATAATAGAATATCCGGCAGAATATTGGGATGGAGTTCTTGGATTAGGCATACTTCGACTATTTAATATTGAAATAGACTACGATGATTTTACGATTTATCTATATGATAAAAAGGAAATTGAAATAGAGGATGATAATTGTGCCATTTATCCATTCACTTATATTTATGATGTGCCATTTATCTCAATGCCTGTGAAAATAAATAACAAAGATTATAATCTCACTCTTGAAGTAGATACAGGAAGCGATAGAATTATAGACCTGAATACTCCATTTGTTCAAAAACATAATCTGTTGGACACTCAAAAACCGTTTGCAATTTCGCGGATTGCAAGTTCTGACGGAGGAAGTGGAGAATTAAGAAATGTATTCTTTGATGAAGTTGTTGTCGGAAAATATCATTTACCTCTCGTTGCCGGAGCATTTTCCACATTAACTTCGGGTATGCAATCAAAAGAAAATATAGACGGTATGATTGGAAACAATTTTCTCAAAAGGTTTAATATGGTAATGGATTTCAAGAATAATCGTATATATTTGAAGCCCAACAAATTCCTCTATTCTCCATTTTACGATTTTTTGCTTCCGTAATAACCTCTGTCTTTTCCGCATAATGGACTTTAACGCACTTGCATAGTGCGCTAAAGCCCATATTTATTAACGACTATTGATAGCCCATTTCTGCCATAAAATTGTGTCTTTTGTTTTCCTCTTGTACCACAGGGCTGTAACTGTCTTATTATTTGGGTTGAAAATGCTTGGAAGAGACAACTACTTTGATTGAATATATCTTGATGATTCGTTAAGATGAACCATTTGAATTAATCTTTGTTAATATTACATAACATTTAATTCAAAGTTTATGAAAAAATTTTTACTTTATCTAACAGGGATTTTTATTCCGGTGTCAATGTTAGTTCTCTTGGAGGGTTGCTCTTCAGAAGAGGATATACCGTATAAAAATAGCACGGAGAGAACAATTGCAGAAGAGTATCTTGAAGCCTCTGAAAAGGCTGCCGTATTAAATAAGGATGCATTTAATGAGATCGGTGTCTCTATCTCAAGCCGTGCTACTACAAAAGACGATATCGTAGGTTATCTACTTACCTTATCTCCAGAGGAAATTGAAGATTTATATATTTCGTTAGATGGTGAAAATCAAGAAATCAAAACTGATGAGTTGGTTTCTTTAAAATTGGATAGTCTAATGCAAGTTGCTCCTGCCGAAGATGTCGCAAAGTTATATTCATTAATGGACGACTACGTATCTGCAGGCGGTCACTCTGTTACAAGACTAGAAACAGCCTGTACCTCAATCGAATCTCCGATTGTAAGAGGAATGGCTGTAAATTCGGCTGCTATATATGATAATATAACTACGCCTGAAACAGCTGCATCATTGGCTACAGTTTCAAGAACCACACGTGCTTGTGTGCTTCAATTAGCATTCGATTGTGGTGGTATTGCAATTGGGGCGTGTTCAACAGCAATGGATTTTGCTGATGGAAATTATGGATTTGCGATTATTGGATGTGTACATGATGTAGTATCTATTGTATCTGCAATAAGAAGTTATCATCGGTGTGAAAGATTGGCGGCGTGGCGTTAAAATTTAATATGGTTGGCTATTAGTCAACCATATTCATAAATCTTAAATAAGAATGTCTAGTTTATTAATTTATAGCGGATTAAGCAGTTTGCTATTAGGTGCTATATTAGGCTTAATAGCCGCCATAAAAGGTTTTGCTCTCAATAACTATAAAATTGAATTAATAACAAAACCCAATCCAATAATAAAAAAGAAGCTGCAAAAGTACACTAAACCGGCCTTACTGTTCTTTATTATTGGAGCCATATTATTAGCAATAGGGATTAGCATTGGCTTAACTACTTAGATGTGAAATCATGAATAATATGTTTTGGATAGGAGTAATAATTTTCATGCTGGGATTTATCATACGTTATATTTCTCAACATAAGCTTGCTGTCGCAAAATCAAAGTTGACAAGCTACAAAACTCGAACTCATGCAAAAGTGTATAAAATTTTCGTCATAATTGGTGTGGTAATAGCAATTATAGGGGTGATATTAAATATAATTGGCATATTCCTTCCTTAATTATATTTATTATATGTCCCTTCCATTTCTCTCAATACAGGTATCATACCATCCAGTTACCACACCCTCAACCCGAAATATTTGGAGACTGTTGTTCGTTTTTCCGAAAATGGCGATGGATTAACAAAATAAATTTGTAATTTTGCGATGAATTAAAGACAGTTCGCAACGGTATTGTTCCATCGCATACGGTCGCAGTCGGCAACGCTGTAATTCCCGATGCAGGACAATGGCTGATTTTTGGTTGAGGTCGTGATGACTTCCGTACAATCGTTATCTAACCCACCATAAGCAACGGCAACCTAACGTCCGTTGACTGACAAGGCTGATTATGGGAACATTTTGGGAACAATTGCCCAAAAGTTTTAAACTTACAACGTGGTTTTCAGAATGATACGATTTTACCATGTACCCCGTTCCGTGGCACGATTGTATTGGGTACTCCCGGCTCCGGCAAGTCTTTCGGCATCATAGATCCGTTCATAAGGCAGCACGCACGAAAGGGCTTCGCCATGATGGTATATGATTATAAGTTCCCGACGCTTGCCAAGACGCTTTTCTATCAGTATTGCAAGAATTTACACTATGGAAATCTACCGAATGGCTGCGGTTTCCGTATAGTCAATTTTACCGATGTGGAGTATTCCAACCGTATCAACCCCATTCAGCGTAAATACATTCCCGACCTCGCGGCGGCTTCGGAGACGGCGGCCACGCTTCTTGCCTCGCTCAACAAGGGCGGTGGTGAGAAAAAGGGCGGCTCGGAGGCTTTCTTCACCAACTCGGCAGAGAATTTCCTCGCGGCGATCATATATTTTTTTGTTAATTTCCACCCGACAGGTTTTCTGAAAGGGAAAAAACTGAAACGCTACATATCGCACGAGGGCAAGAAATTGGAGCTTGTGATACGCAACTGGGACGATTTCAACGCTCTGGACGAGAACGGCGAGGTCATGCTTGACTTTGTGAATGAGAATGGGCGCGACGTATCAACCGATGAGGACAAGATGTTCGTTGACCTTAACGGCTTCTCCTATATCGACCGCATGGGTAAGCTGATACTGATTGACCGCTGCTGGTATGAGGACGAGAACGGAAACGAGGTAGAGCCTGACACTATCACAGGTGAGTTTTCGGATATGCCCCATGTGCTGTCGTTCCTCGGACGCAAGTATTCCGAGGTGTTCGATATTCTGATGATGGACGATAAGATAGCCTCGCTGATGGCTCCCTTCAAGTCCGCATACGAGAACAAAGCCAACGACCAGCTTGAAGGTATGGTGGGTACTCTCCGTGTAAATGCTGCACGTCTTGTATCTCCTGAAGCCTATTGGGTGTTCACCGGCGATGATTTTGACTTGAAGATTTCCGATCCGGAGAGTCCGAGCTATCTTGTGATTGCCAACGACCCCGAAAAGGAACAGGTCATCGGCTCTCTGAACGCTCTGGTGCTTAACCGTCTGATAACCCGTGTCAATTCCAAAGGCAACATCCCTGTCAGTATCATCGTTGACGAGCTTCCCACGCTGTACTTCCACAAGATTGACCGACTGATTGGCACGGCGCGAAGCAACAAGGTTGCCGTTACTCTCGGTTTTCAGGAGCTTCCGCAGTTGGAAGCTGACTACGGCAAGGTGGGTATGCAAAAGATTATCACGACCTGCGGCAACATATTCATGGGTGCGGCACGAAACAAGGAGACTCTTGAATGGGCACAGAACGATGTGTTCGGCAAAGCAAAGCAGACATCAACCTCAATCACCATAAACGACCAGAAAATCTCAACCTCCATTTCCGAGAAGATGGACTATCTCGTTCCGGCTGCGAAAATCGCTGATATGGCTACGGGCTGGCTTGCAGGTCAGGCGGCACGTGACTTCACGGCCACAGATGAAAAGATGCTGTCGCATTTCGACATCGAGGACTCGGAGGAGTTCAAGACTACCAAGTATTTCTGCAAGACGCACTTTGATATGGCACGTATCAAGGAGGAGGAATCCAACTATGTGGAGCTGCCTAAAATCTATTCTTTCGACAGTGAGCGTGAGAAGGAGATTATGCTCAACCGCAATTTCAAGCGTGTTAACCAGGAGGTGGCCGATATGGTGAAGGAACTTCTCGGCACTGAATAACACAATTTTTATCATGGAAACTACCGCCAAAATATCCGTTCCCATCTCGCTCCGCTTATCCGGAAGTGCGTTGAAGATTATCGCCATCCTCTCGATGGTGGCCGACCATTGCGCCTACTTCCTTATGGAGCCGGACACTCCCATGTATGACTTGTTGCGATGCTTCGGCAGGATAGCGTTCCCGGTGTTCGCTTTCCTTGTTGCCGAGGGGTTCGCACATAGCCGCGACCGTATGAGATATTTTCTGATACTGCTGCTTGCCGGTGTAGTCAGCGAAGTGCCGTGGTATCTGCTAAACGGAGCGGACGGTACGCATAACGTCATGTTCACACTCTCCCTCGGAGTTGTGGCTCTCGCCATATTCGACCGTATGTGCGAACACGGGCCACTGTCGTTCATCGGTGTGGCCGCTATCGCTGTTCTGGCATGGTGGCTCGGAACGGATTATGACTGGCGCGGTGTTCTGATGATAGCGGTGTTCTACATACTCCGGCACCAGACTATGCGTCCGTGGCTGGAGCGTTCATCGACACATTTTCCCTCGCAGGCTATTCTTCAGATTATATTCACGTTTCCTTTGATGGCTTACTACGGCATCGCCGGTGCGTTGCTTGCCTCCGGGATAATCTTCCTGTATGACGGCACCCGTGGCTTCATACGAAGCAAACCGGCCAAATACAGTTTCTACGCCATATATCCGGCACATCTGATGTTGATTTGGTTATTGTGCTGATTAAATTATAGTTATCATTAATATTATTAAGTGTTATGACGGTAATTTTGTATAATTACCGTCATAACACTATTATCTTTATTTATATTACACCACGTAATCAATGAATAACGAGGATTAATATTTTGTACACATCAAATAAAATTACTACATTTGCAATAAAAACGAGTAATTCTAACTCAACAAAAACGAGCAATATCAACTCAACAATCACGAGTAACAGTTACTCTATAATAACGAGAACATCTCCCATTCATATAAATAATATCGTTATGGCGACTATTGAACAGCTTATGGCTGACTCACTTGAACAGCTACATATTCTGCAACAACAGAATCCTAATCTTGTACTAAAAGGTACAGAACAGTTATCTCGCGTACATCTTAAGCGATTATTGGATAATGGATGGTTGCAGGAGGTTATGAAAGGTTGGTACATACCTTCTCGTCCTGGTAGTGAGGGAGATACTACTGTCTGGTACACATCATATTGGCATTTTATAAAAGCCTACCTCAATTCCAGATTTGATGATGATTGGATTCTGATGCCGGATCAATCCCTTGATATTCTTTCAGGAAAGACTACTGTTCCGATACAGCTGGTAGTAAAGTCGCCCCAAGCATCTAACAATACAGTAAATCTACCTTATGGTCATTCCATCTTGTCTATCAAGAGTGAAATTCCTGCCGTATCATATGTTGAACCTCAATACGAATTAAGGCTTTATCCATTAGAGGAAGCCTTAATCTTTACTTCACCGGCATATTTCGAGCGAGACGAGATTTCTGCCAGAACTTGTCTCTCGATGGTCAAAGATACGTCAGATGTTTTACGTTATCTTGTAGAGATTGGAGCGACTACCCGCGCCGGTCGGCTGGCCGGAGCTTTCCGAAATAATGGTCAGGCTGATTTTGCCGATGAAATACTCAGGACAATGAAAGAATTTGGGTATAAGGTCGTGGAGACAGACCCATTTATCTCGGCTCGGACTACTCCATATAGACCAGAAGTATCGCCTTATGCAGCGAGAATACGGCAGATGTGGGAAAATATGCGTGAGCAGGTTATTGAAAATTTCCCTTTTAAGCCTGAAAATACAGTTGATATGCAGAACTATATTCGCAATGTTGACGAAAAGTATCTGGAAGATGCATACCATTCTCTTTCAATAGAAGGGTATCAGGTATCAAAGGAACTTATAGAAAAAGTACGTTCCGGGAACTGGCAACCGGATAAAGAAGATAAGGAGCATAAGCGTGCACTTGTAGCGCGTGGATATTATCAGGCGTTCAATGCTGTAAAGGAATCAATAAAGAAAATTCTTGAAGGCAACCACGCCGGTGATGTTGTCAGCAATGATCATAGCCATTGGTACAGGCAGATGTGGATGCCGTTTGTAACCACCGGTATTTTGAAAGCCTCGGACCTTATAGGTTATCGCAGGAGTCAAGTATATATAAGAGGGTCAAAACATATTCCACTAAACCCTGAGGCTGTTGCTGATACAATGCCGGTACTTTTTAATCTAATGGCTGAAGAACCGGACGCGCGTGTTCGTGCAATACTTGGTCATTTCATATTTGTTTTCATACACCCTTATATGGATGGAAACGGAAGAATGGGCCGTTTTATCCTTAATGCCATGCTCGCATCCGGTGGTTATCCCTGGACTATCGTCCCTGTGGAATTAAGAGCCGATTATATGAAGGCTCTTGAAAATGCCAGCGTTAACGGAGACATTTCACAATTCTCACAAGTTATCGCAAACCTTGTAAAAGCGCAACTTAAATAACAGGCTATCAGAACAATTCACAAAGGCAACCAAAAGCGGTTGCCTTTGTCATTTTATAGTTGTCGGAGCACCTTTATCACCGCACGGATATAGCCCGGATCTTCAGCGTATCCAATCTTTTTCAGCCATAGCAGATAATTCCCTCCCTTATATCGGTACTGTACTTTTGTGTAGTATGCCTTGACTGATTCAGTCCAGTGGTTGAACTCGTAGTATTTACCTGTCCGTGGATTTGTAAGCCCGAAAAGGTTGTGCTTGTTGCGGCAGACCGGAGATTTGAACCAGCCTGTTTCAAGTATTGCCTGCGCCAATACTATCTTCGGATATTTTATGCCGTTCTTTTCTATTTCGGCAATCAGATTTGGAATGGTAAGAGGAGGCAAATTACCAGCGGCAGCTACTCCCTCACGTGATTTTCTCACCATGCCAGCATTGCGAAATGCAATTTGTATAGAGTCAGGATTTTTCACTGACATAGCCCATTCTCTATTCTCTGTATATCCCACGTTTTCAGGTTCTTTGATATTCACCACGGCTGGAGGTGCCTCAATCGGTGTCTCTTTTGTGATTGTGTGAAACTGAGCCATTGACACAGAGGGAACTGCAATCATGGCTAATGTGATTAGAAATGTGTCCAAAGTGCTCATGTACGAAATTCTTGTAAAATAATTTTGTCATCGACAAGTGGTTGACACCACGAAATTAATCCCCAACAAGAAACCGCATGAACAATTCGGACACAAATTTAACAAACAGTCTCCCATTAGAACAGTTGGCGAAACTCGGTCTTGACCGCGAAAAGGTTGAGAAATTACCGCAGGAGATAAAGGAGAAGCTGATTAACGGTGAAGTAACTCCACTTATGGAGGTCACGTTACCGGCCAGAAATGGCATGGTTATCTCATTACCCCTCAAACTCCAGCTCGCCGCCGATAAGGACGGCAACCCCACTCTGATCGCATATCCCGTACAGCGTGAATTGTCGGTTGACAGAAACAACGAACTTCGCCTGTCGCAACAGGAACTTGACGCATTGCGCCGTGGCGACGTGTTGCAGAAAGCCATCGACATCAACGGCGAGAAGACTCAGCAGTATCTCCAGCTCGACCCGGAAACAAAGTCAATCATCCACCGCCGCATAACCGAGGTGCAGATTGAGCAGAAGTTGAAGGACATGGAAAAGGTCAACGACATCGAGCTTGGCTCCCAGCAGAAACAGCAGGCACGCGAAGGCAAGCCGGTGGAACTGTCGGTAGGAGGCGAAAAGGTATCGGTCGGCATAGACCTCAAGGAACCGCAGGGCTTCAAGGTCGTAAAAGGCGACCTCAAGGAGTGGGAGCGTCAGCAGAAACTCCGCTATGACGAGCAGCACCCCGAATATCTCGGGTTGGTAATGACCGACAAGAACCGCTGGGAATATCAGAAAGTTGTCGAGCATGACTCTAAGGAACGTGCAATCAGCCTCGACCCCACGCAGAAAGAGGAACGGAAATCAGGCCTAAAGAGATGATTGAATGATCTCACAAGAGACAAAGATGGAACGGATGTCAACCGAGTACAACAGACTAAAAGCCAAACATCCCGATTCTATCATATTATTCGATACTGAAAAAGGCTATGAACTGTTCGGACAAGATATTGAGGTCGGTAAGAAAATACTGAATCTCGATACCAACCATTTTGCTCCTGAACTTATGGAGTATTATCTGTTCCAACTTGTCAAAAGTGGCAAACATATAATTATCAACGATGAAATAGATGTGTATGAAACAAAGCTAAATAGCAGACGAGAAACACATGATCCCATAGAAAACAACGATATGCCAAGAAAAAAGAAAGAGAAGACTCCCCAGGTGGAGCCTGTAAAGACCACAAAGAGCGCGGTCGATGAAACGACCCCGAAAGAGAAAAAATCAGAATCCCAATCCGCTACTCAGGGCGAAGCCGCCGAGCGCAAGCCCCGTGAGCCTCAGATGGTAACTGTCAACGGCGACAAGGTGACACACGGCCACGCCTACCAGAGCAAGACCAACCCGGAGGACTGGTATTTCACCGCCAAGATCAACGGCGAACAGTTGAAGCCCCAGAAGATGGATCCGGCCGACGTCGCCGCCTATCAGCAGAAAGAACTCACGGTGCCGCAGCTCATGGAACGCTACTATCCCACCAAACTCATGCCGAGGGTCCCCGATGTAGCCTACACCACACCCAATGTCCTGACTGGGCCCGGCGGCAACCTGACCATTGACAAGTTCAATGTCTATAAGGAGACCGACGAGACCCGCGCCGACTACGGCAAATACAAGTTCTACGCACAGGTGGGAGACAAGAAGATGTCAACAACTGCCTCACGCGAGGATCTGAACGCATACTTCGACCGCGTGGCAACTCCCGGACAGCTTGTTGAGCGCAACTTCGGCGACCGCCTGCACCTGCAATCCCACTATGAGCAATTCCGACTCCCTGAGGGCATCGACCCCAAAGGCATCCGCATCGCAAAGGATAAGGAGGACAACAAGTGGAAAGTATCGGTTGACCTCGGAGAAGGGCGCGGACGCTCCTCCCGTCAGGAAATCTCTTTTGATGACGGCTATTCGCTTTTCAAGACCAATACCGCCACACGTGAACAGATAGCCGCGAAATACCTTAACGATGAGATAGGCACAAAACTCGCCGCTCCGCTCTCTATGGAGAAATCAGCCTCCATGAAAATGTAAAACTGTATCCCAACAACACTTAAAAGAATACTACTATGGCAAAATTAGAATATGACGAGCTTGTGCAGCTCCTTCAGGACGGTACAATAGGCTTCCTCCGCTTCATGCTTGAAAGTGACAACGCGGAGTCCTACCTCGAATGGTGCGGGCTTCACGGCATCGAACCCTCGGAGGAATCCGCCGAGTTCTATTACGACGAGACCGAGATCGACATGCTGGAACGTCAGCTGATAGACGACAAGGATTATGGCATCTGGAACTAACGGCGCGTCCAACAGTTCAGGTCAGCAGGCCCTCGACCGCTTCGCCCAGATGATGATCGAGCGTATGGAGCGGATGAAGGGCTCGGACTGGGAGAAGGGGTGGATTGGCGGAACCTCCTCCGCCGGGTTGCCCCAGAACATCATGGGGCGCAACTACTCCGGCTCAAACTCCTTCTTTCTCCAGCTGCACACGGCGGCGCAAGGCTACGAGCTTCCCGTGTTCCTCACGTTCAAGCAGGCCCACAACTTCAAGGCCCATGTCCTCAAAGGAGAGAAAGCCTTTCCGGTGATATACTGGGACATGATGGTGCGAGACAAGGACGGCAAGAGAATATCCTCCGACGAGTACCGCGCCATGAGCCGTGACGAGCGGAAAAATCTTGATGTGATACCCTTTGTCAAGGCGTTCCCGGTTTACAATATCGACCAGACCAATTTCCGTGAGGTGCAGCCTGAGAAAGTACAGAAACTACTCGACCGCTTCAAGGTGCCTGAAATGCGCGACACACAAGGCATGTACGCCCACGGCGCACTCGACCGCATGATTGCCGAGCAGACATGGCTCTGTCCCATACAGGCCGACCGCAAGGAGAAAGGCGCGTACTATTCCCCCTCGCGTGATATTGTCGTGCTTCCCATGAAGCAGCAGTTCAACAAGGGCGCGACTCCGGAGGACATATACCGCGACGGCATGGAGTTCTACTCGACCATGCTACACGAGATGACGCACTCCACCATGACCCCCGAAAGGCTCAACCGCGAGGCGGGCGCGAAGTTCGGCGACCCGAAATATGCGAAAGAGGAACTGGTGGCGGAGCTTACTGCGGCCATGATAAGCCACTCCATGGGCTTCGACTCCAGAGTCACCGACAACTCGGCGGCCTACCTCGATTCATGGATTGGGGCACTCCGACAAGAGCCGAAGTTCATCGTGTCCGTGATGGCCGATGTCAACAAGGCTTCGGAAATGATACTCGACCGTGTGGACGCACAGCGCATATCGCTCGGCGAACAGCCTTATCTGGCAAAGAACGACCCTCTGATGGCACCTTTGGAGGACGAGATATGCCCGTTCAGGAACGCTGCCATAATCAAGACCCGCTCCGGCGACTTTGCCCTGCGTGCCTCATACAACGGTGTCGATCTCGGCATGAAGCCCATCGAGCGTTCAACTGCGAGAATGTATTTCCAGCTCACCGACCAACGCGAGAAAGACATATTCCTCGGAAGCGCGATACGCAAGAATTATGAATCGGAGATAGCAGGCATCGACCGCCGCACCTCCAAGTCACTCTCAATCGTCTGAAGCTATGGCACCGGCTGACTATAAGGTCAAGTTCAAGGAACTTAAATCGCGTGTGGGTATTGATGATGTCGCCTATTCGCTCGGCTACCGCCTCGACCACAAGGCCGGTGTGGGCCGTTACATCGAGCTTGTGCTGGGCGAGGGACGCGACAAGCGCGACACAATCATCGTCAGCAACCGCCGCGACAAGGCTTCGCAGACTTTCTTCCGGCGAGACGGCTCAAAGGGTGACGTGGTGTCGTTCATACGCGAGAACCTTTCGTCGTTTAATGTCATCGGGCTTACCGAATGGCAGAAGATAGCGAAAGTGATGGCGCAGTTCGCCAATATGCCGGAGCCGGATTATGACCGCGACCGGGATTATGTCCGCTCGTCATCCGCGCCTCAGGTGTTCGACCCTTCGCGCTACCGTGTCAAGGATCTGGACGCGGCCAATATCCCCCGGCTGTTCGCTCAGCGCGGACTGTCGGCAGATACAGTCAAGGCTCTCGCTCCGTTCATTTCCCTTGTGTCTGACAGGCGCAACGAGAATTTCAACGGCTACAATATCGGCTTCCCCTACACGGAAGCCGGGAGCGACAAGACTGTGGGATATGAGATCCGTGGCATGGGCGGCTACAAATCAAAGGCCGCCGGCACCAATTCCTCCACGGCGGCATGGGTGGCCGACCTGTCGCACGGCAACAACGGCCTCGTGCGTCATGTGTTCTTCTGTGAATCCGCTTTTGACGCTATGGCTTTCTTCCAGCTAAACCGCCCACGCTTAGGCGAGGACATCGCCCTTGTCTCCCTCGGCGGCACGTTCTCCGACCGTCAGGTACTGGGGGTGATGGAGCGTTTTCCAAACGCCCGTGCCTACGACTGCTTCGACAACGACCTTGCCGGACGTATCAACGGACTCCGCCTCATGGCTCTTGTCGAGGAGATACCATTGAAAATCGCCAAGACGCCGGAGGGCTTGATGGTGGAGGCCAAAGGCAAGAGTTTTCCGGTGTCGCCCGACCGCTCCGCCTACACTCAGTTTGAGCCGCATATCTCCGTGCGTTACCGCATGGGGCAGTGGCAGCCTCCTAAGGACTTCAAGGACTGGAACGACTGCCTGTTGGGTAAACGCACCTCAATCAAGATACTACCTACCAAACATGACCGTGACGATAACCTCGCCGAGCAACGCGCCTCCGGCTTAAAAATATGACTGACCGATGAAAAAGCAAGCATTAAGAATTAAGCATCGAGCATTGCAGTTGGCCCTGCTCACTCTCTCCCTCCTTGTCATTCCGGGAGCGGACATGGTGGCGCAACAGACCGACCCGACGCTCACGGCGGCGGTGATAGCGCAGACTGTGGAGCTTAACAATATCCACAAGAAGCGCAAGTCAACCCAGGAGAAGATCATCGCGGCTGAAGCCGCCGTGACAGTAGCCCTCGACCGCGTTCACTCCGTGGAGAACAAGATGCTTGAGTATCTTTCCAACGCCCAGGGTGCAATGCAGAATCTCTATCAGATAAAGCGTGCCGGTGAACTGGTGCTTACGGAGATACCCAAGAACTGCGACCTGTTGCGTAAATCGGTGCCGGGACACCTTAAAGGTACGGCGATAGCGGTGCTGGTGTCCGATGAGCTGACTGACGCGGCCGCACAGATGGCGGCTCTCTATCCCTTCATGCAACAGCTTGTCACGTCGGGTAGCTACACTGTCACAGGCTCTGATGGCAATAAGGAGAAGCACAAGGTAAATCTGCTCAATTCCGCCGAGCGGTACTATGTGGCAAACGAGGTGGTGACACGTCTGGAGACAATCAACACCGACCTGTGGCTGCTGGCGTGGCAGATACGCACTCTCTCTTGGAACGACCTGTGGTTCTCTCTCGACCCCGACGGCTGGGCCTCGGTGATGTCGGGAAAGGCTATCGCGGAGACCCTTGTGTGGGAGTGGAACACGATAAAATACAGATAAACAAACTATCAACAACATTTTTTACATGGATACAGAAACAAAGATTATCGGCCGTTGTCCTGTGTGCGGCGGCAATGTGGTGAAGACCTGCAAAGGCTACCGCTGTGAGAACAATACCGGGGAGGACGGCAAGTGCGGACTCTTCATCAACGGGGTTATCGGCAACCGCAAGATGGCGGATGCCGAGATAGCCGAACTGCTGGAGAAGCGGAGCATACTGCTCGATGGCTTTGCCACAAAGGAATGGAAGACTTTTCCGACCGTGCTTGTCATGGCGGCTGACGGCTCTATCAATATGGAGTCGGTGGTGGCACGCTGCCCCCGTTGCGGCGGCGAGATCCGCGTGGGCGCAAAGGCGTTCAACTGCTCCAACTACCGGCAGGAGGGAAGTCCATGCGACTTCGTGATATGGCGAAATATCGCCGGACACCTCATGACGCTCGATGAAGTGCGTGAGATATGCTCCGATGGTGTCACATCCCACGAGGTCGAGATGTTCGGCGAGAACGGCTCTGTCTATCGCCGCAAACTTGGTTTGTCTCCCGACAAACTAAAGGTCATCAAGGTATGAAGCCGGGAATGAAACTTGCCATACTGCTCATAAGTTGTGTGGCTATGTGGGGCGGCATAGGATATGCCTTCCACTACTTCGGCCAGCCGTCGAAACGGGCGCAGTCGGTGGCGGAGAAGGCATTGATGGCCTCGGTGGATAATCCGGAGTCGGTAAAGGTCATAGCGGTCAGCAAGCCTGACAGTGTGTTCGGCCGCAACGACATCAACAACGACGAGAAAATAGCGATAGCCATGTCGATGATGAAAGTCAACGAACAGGTTATGTCCCGGACAGACGGGCTTCAGAACCTCGATTTTGAGGACAACGCCGTTTCAGAGCTTGTCGGCCGCCAGATGTCGGCGATGTCCGCTCTCCGCTCTATGGTAGGCTTCGAGACTCCAGACGCTGCACGCAAGCCGTTCTCCGGCTGGAAAGTGAAGATAGAGTATGAGGCTCTTTCTGAAAGCGGCTTTCCCTACCGCTCGGAATACTGGTTTATACTCGACCGCGACGCACAGTGTGTCGTCAACTCTTTTGAAATACCTCTTTTATAAATCCCTAAACTGAATACAACGATGAAAGAACTACTTGGTCAGATCGAAAAACTCACAACTACATTCCAGAAAGATGCCGCCTCCCAGCTCGACAAGGGCAACAAGGCCGCCGGACTCCGCGCTCGTCGCGCTTCCATCGAACTGGAGCCGCTTCTCAAACGCTTCCGCAAACTATCGCTGGAAGCTGCCAACAACAAGGCTGAATAATCCGCCCTCGATAGGACAATTTCTTTGCTGTCAAAAACCGGGACTCCCTGTGCGTGAGCATGGGGAGTCCTATTTTTTTCTGATTACTTGCGGCTTCTGCGTCCGTTGGTTTTTCGCTACGAAGTAACGGCGGGCGGTGACGTCGGCAAGCGACCGCCTCCGGCTTGGCTGCATGAAAAAATCCGGCAGCCTTCCACGATTTGTGCCAAATCGGGTATTCCGTATTTTTTCACTTGCCACACTTGCCTTGCGCCCCCTGTGCCCTCCGTCTTGATTGTATCGAAAAAATCCCCCGGACGCGAGAAGCCACAAGGCTTCAAACAAAAGGGAAAAAACAAAAAACTCAAACATCTAAAAAAACTCAAATTATGGAAGCAACAGCAATTCAGACCAACACCGCAAACGTACAGGAAGCCACAATCTCCCTCGCCCTCATTCAGCCGAGCAACTACAACCCCCGTAAGAATTTCGATGAGCAGAGCCTCACCGAACTCGCTGACTCTATCAGCCGTCAAGGTATTCTCCACGCAATAGGCGTGCGACCAATCGCCGGCACCGACCGCTACGAAATCGTGTATGGCGAGCGAAGATACCGAGCCTCCCTCATAGCAGGGAAAGAGGACATCAAGGCAACGGTCTATACTGACCTTTCCGATGATGAAGCCGAACAAAAGGCTATTGCGGAGAACCTGCACCGCCAAGACATTACGCCAATGGAAGAAGCCGAGGCGTTAAAGGCTGCAATCGACAGCGGACGCTACGACTATGCCACACTCGCCGTGCAGATAGGCAAGAGCGAGACCTATATCCGCACCCGAATAAAACTCACGAACCTCATACCCGAAATCGCACGGCTGATTGACACCAAGGAAATCACAGTGGCGGTGGCTACTGTGATAAGCAGATATGGAGTGGGGATACAAACTGATGTTTTTGACACTCACCTCAAAGACGGAGTATTCAACAATAATTGGCGCGGAATGAACGCATCAAATGTGGCACGGCTCATAGAGCAGAACTACACAACCGACCTAAGCCGTTACCGCTTCGACAAATCGGAGTGTGCCTCATGCCCTTTCAACACCATAAATCTTTTGCTGTTCTGCGAGGACGGCTGTGAGGGCCACTGCTCCCACACCGATTGTTTCCGAGAGAAACACACTGCCTATATTACCGACAAGGCGGTTGAAATGCTGAATGAACATCCCACAGCCAATTTCTGCTACTCTGAATATGACCTAAACGAGAGGGTAAACGCACTGCTGATTGAAATGGGCTATGACATAGAAAAACTCAGTGGCTATCTGTCTCCTTACCCCTGCGAACCTGTCGCACCCCAATCCGACCGCTTCGACAACGAGGAAGAATATGCCGAGGCTGTAAAGGCATACGAGGGCAGAGTGGAAGCGCATAGGGAAAAGTGTGCCGAACTCACAGCAAAAGCGGAGGCAGGAGAAATTTCACTCTACATCACAATCAGGCGCAATGATGTTACACTCGGATATAAGGTTGTTCCTGCAAAAACGAGAGAGGAAGCCAACAATCCGAAAGCCGAAATCGCCAAGTTAGAGGCAAAGGACAAACGCAACAAGGAGATAGCCGTGGAGCGTACAATCGAGGACACAAAGAAGAAAATCCTCGAAGCCGACATCACCGAGACAAAGTTCTCGCAGGACGAGGACAAGATGATATATTTCTTCCTGCTCTCATCGCTCCGCAAAGAGCATTACGAAGCCGTCGGACTGACCGACCGCAAGTCTCAATACGTTCTCAACGACAGCGAGAAAATGGCAATCCTCGCCAATCTCAACGCCAAGACAAAGGCGATAATCCGCAGGGATTTTCTAATTGACAATTTCAAGGGGGCGTATCGTGACAACGCTATTGCCGACCTCCTGCTCTCTTTCGCCAAGAAGCATATGCCGGAAGAACTCGCCAACATCGAAGCCGAGTATAACGATATTTACGAGAAGCGACACCAACGCATAGAGGAACGCAAGGCTCTACTCGCCAAAGATACCGAACCCGAAGCAACCGAGCCGGAAGCCGAGAACGCACCCCAAGAAGAACCTATGCCGGAGGCAGAACCCACCACGGAAGAAGCCGCTCCCGACACCACCGAGGTAGAGACCGAGGTTGCACCCGAAGCCGAGAACACACCACAAGAACCTATGCCGGATGCAGAACCGACCACGGAAGAAGCCACTCCCGACACTTCCGAGGCTGAGACCGAGGCTATCCAATACGAACCTACGGAAGAAGAAGCCGAAGCGATACTGACCGAAGAAGAAAGGTACTGCGAAGAAGCTGTTGCATAAAGCGACAAGTCCCTATGTTTGAGCAAGCCACCCCATGCCGAGAGGCGCGGGGCGGCTTTTGCTCGTCACCGCCCAAAAGCCGCCTCTTTGGAAAACTATTTTAGCATCACGCGTTATCGGATTATTATATCCCCCTCTTGGTCAAACGGCAATAAGCCATTGAAAATGTTGTGCTTTATCTTATCTCAAACTCCACAAAAACAGTGTCTTGTCTCTCTTTGTTATCAAAGTGAAATGTCTTTACTAACCGATATACTCCCCGGTTTAGATTTTTACCATAAAACCACGGTTTTACTATATTGTTGCAGGAAGAGGCTTCTTTTAGAATATAGGCAACCATATTGAAAACTATTTCACATCGACCGTTATCCATATATTTCTCATCTATCGGTAACTCTTTCCATTGACCGTTTTTTTTATCTTGAATCTCAAACCATTCTCCAAAAAAGACCTTTGAATTGGTATTGTTTCGCCAGACAACATTTAGGGAGTCGATCGGTAATGTCGCGCCATCGGCATTTAGAACTGTCATCGAGACACCCGGTGTCGTTGAATAACTTTTTTGAAGTATTGGTTCGATTATAGGTGCAGTTTCCTTCATGGCTATGTGCCAATAGACGGAATCTGAGGAAGCAACCTTTATAGTCTGCGGATAATAGCCTACAAAACCGATATTTATACTATCCCCGTCATTTACACGTATTGAGAAAGAGCCATCTTCTTTAGATGTTGTCGCCCTGAGATTAGTAAGGTCTTTCACAAATGCCTGATTCAACGGTGTCCCGTCTGTGGAGTCGAAAACCATTCCTTTCAAATCAAATATTTCAGGATATGTATTTCCCTCATGGTCGATGTAATACCATGAATCACTGACCCACGTCCAATGTTCACCAACCGGTTCTGATTTCCCTTTATCTGTAACTTTGGCATACCCATCCTCGAAAGGAAAGGCGAAAGCAAAACGAGGTTCTATCACCACATTGCCGAGGCTGTCGGCAAACCCAATTTTGCCGTCCTTGTTGACTATCCTCTGCAATCCTTCGCAAAAATAATCATCGCCATTGTCAAATTGATATATGGAGTATGACTTGTTATTCCCGCAGGAGCACACCATAATAAACAGCAAGATAAATAACAAGATTATTACGCCATTCACATCAGTATATCGGAACATTATCTTTCTCATCTGCTATATTTCTTATGGTAATAATGCTTTGACTGATGCTTATTGGAAACCGGCTGAAATCACCCGGTCGCGCCATTCTGCTGTTTTAATATCAAGGCTATCAGCCTCGATTTTGCCGTGTGTACAACAAAATGAAACTCCTTCCGTAATAACATATCCAAAGGCAGTACCGATGGTTGTTACTAACATAATTAGGATAGTTACGATATGCTTGAATACGTCCTTCATTCAACCAATTATAAAAACGATTATAAAAAAATATATCCCCAACGTACTTATCCATCCCGCAAAGTTGAAAACCATGTGCCACCAAGGTTTTAATCCGTTTTTCCGTTGAGGATAGCGACGGTAATAGGCCCGCTCTCTCGCTGGCGTGAAACGATATTTATCCAATAAGTAATTCACAAGGGAATCCACTGCATATCCCGACAGCGAAAATGCGAACAGACTGTATATAGTGGAAAAAAAGACACTGAATGGCAGAGCAATAACAGGAACAGCAAAAAACAGCACATCCTCAAGCGGAGTGATATGTTCTCTGTATTTCGGGTAGTAGTTATGCAACCGCTCCCAACCAGCCACATAATGCAGGTGGTCGATTATGTTGAATCTATATTTTCTTTTACGTTGACTCATGATCTAAATCTAAAAATCCATGCCGGTGTCCCAATAGACCGAGTCCACGGGATACAAGGCTCCGGCACGCTGTTCATACCAATAGGTCAGACGCTGCTCTTCTCCATACTCATCTTTGTGTCCGAGATTCCATGTGCACTCCACAAACACACGTTTGCCGTCCGCTATTTCTTCAAAAGTGGTGATGTTGAACAGTCCCACGCGAAACTCATCCGCCATATCCACGGATGTCACATATTTAACGCAAATTGGCTTGCCATAGCGTAAGCTGTTCTCACTACCACTTAATGCTTTATATAATCTATCCGTTTTTCGTTCATTCAGATGATTCAGCAGAGATTTAATATCACGTTGAGGGCTTGCGCTTTTTTCGGGCGGTTGCAGATGGCGAATCGCAGGATAACGCCAGATGCCGTCGCGTAGAGTCACGATGCAGGTATCGCCCGGTTGCAGATTTTTATATTCATCGTAATCTGCGTCATAACGATACCATTCTCCGTTATCCGTGAAACGCAGGTTTACGTAATTGTGGGCCGCTTGTCTGTATCGATGTTCTGCTTTCATACCATACACCACCGCTTTGCGCTCGTATGGCTCTGAATGTGGAATCAGATAGTTTGTCCCAAGCCATACAGTTATGGAAAGATAAAACAAACCGACACCTGCAAGCAAACCGATAAAGGCATTTAACAGGAACGATGGCCAATCTCTGACACCCATTATCCATGAACGAATCGGAAGCAGCACGACAGGCAATGCCATAACAAGAATCATGACAAAATTGAGAATATCGCCATTGACTCCCCGTAAAATGGTGCGTCCCATCAAAGCGTCAGCCGACAGGTACACTGCGGCACATACCACAGCAAAGAGCAGGTCTTTTCCCAGATTCTTCGCCCGTTCACGCCATTTGCTCTGTCCGGCCTTCTTTTTGCGGCGCGAACCTTTCTTCCTTTTGTCATGCACTGCCTTTGCCATAAGATTGTTTCAAGTTATTCTTGTCTTTGATGCTTCAATTCTACCACTTCGCTTACACAAAAGGGACGCTTTGCTCTTGCCGAGGCTCGCGGTCATCGGGATGCCCACGT
Source organism: Muribaculum sp. NM65_B17 (assembly GCF_004793735.1). NCBI lineage: Bacteria > Pseudomonadati > Bacteroidota > Bacteroidia > Bacteroidales > Muribaculaceae > Muribaculum > Muribaculum sp. NM65_B17. The sequence goes on along the minus strand of NZ_SRYY01000017.1, from coordinate 3,137 downwards.
CGTTGCACGTCATCACCATGTAACCTTTCGGACTCATGCGGACACCGTCGCAGAACACAGTCTGCGAGGCGAAGAAGTTGGTGCTCTCGTGGCCGATTATGGAGGCCATCGCGAAAGGTCCCGCAAGCGGGATGTGCATAAGGGGGATGATCATGCCGCCTGTGTCGGACACTCCGCGCTTGAGGTCGTTGACGCTCACGTTTGTGCCGAGGAAAGGTATGTAGTCAGCGGGGTCCAGCACCATCCCTATGTAGGGGTGGATAGGGTTGAAGGGTGGTGCCGTCGTGACGTGCAGATCGACTCCCACTACCATCGTGATATGACTGTCCGCTAACAACATAAGTAACGTATTCTTATATTGAAACTAAATAAGACCCAGATAAAAGTAAAATTAAAAAATATGTTTTTGGGCATTTTCCCGTGTCTGGTATAATTCACATATGGCAATAAACTGAAAATTCCTCAAATCAACAGAATGCCAATCAATGTTTTCAAATCCCCATTGTGGATCAATTAAAACATTTACAAAACAAGGAAATCTTAAAATTGGAATAAGACAATCTCCCTCATATCTGTTAACCATGCCGATTTTATTAATATCCTTATTCTGAATATTAATAGAAGGAGTTATTGTTCCTATAATGAACTGATGTTTATCACTTAATGTGATTTCCTTACGAATAGTACATTCGTATACTTTTTCAAACAAATAACTATCCAAAGATGATAAATAGTATTTTTTTTCCATATCAAAATTCAGGATTTACACCGCTAACTCGTATGATTTCAATAGCTCCATTATTTTCCCAATCAGGGATTATATATTCATCTATACCACCTTTATGTCCGTCCAATGGTATAGCTTTTCTTGTTAGTACAATTTTAGAGGAATCTCTAACGTCGGACACTCCGCGCTTGAGGCCGTTGACGCTCACGTTAGTGCCGAGGAAAGGGATGTAGTCAGCGGGGTCCATCACCATCCCTATGTAGGGGTGGATGGGGTTGAAAGGTGGTGCCGTCGTAACATGGACATCGACACCTACTACCATCGTGATATGACTGTCCGCTAACAACATTGAACCTCTTACATTAAATATTTATTATTTGATGATTAAATTTATTATTATTTAAATTTTGAAGAAATTTCTTTACAATAAGATATGACGACAATTTGCCATCCATTGCAATAAACCCAAAACCTGTGTCATCGTGAGGATATACTAAGAGACTTAATTCCTTTAAAATAAAAAAACAATGTCCTGCAATGTCTCCATTATTTTTCATTACAATGTAAGACAGATTAGTCAAGAGATTATAATCAGAAAAGAGGAATTCCTTCATATTAAAACGTTGTGGGGTGCTGTATTCACAATCCTTGCAGTCAGAATATAACTTAAGACATCCTAAATTTAGCAGTAATCGATACTTATATGGAATATTGTTGTTTAGGCAAAAACAAATCAGTGAAGAATAAATTATAGTATCGTTAAGATATTTTTTAAAATTAGCCATAAAGACATTAATAGACTCATCAACCAGTTTTGAAGAAAAACGGCATTTACGTTCGTAAAATCCTAACCAACCTGGGCTATCAGAATAGGATTTTAAATTGATATATTTCTCTATATTAATCATATATTCTTTTTTTTCACCTGTCCATTAGATGCTACTGTTATTTTTCTTGATGTTGTTGGTTGTTTATTTTTACCTATTCCAACCTTCCATTCACCACCTTCAGAATGTGTATGATTGGTATGACTTGGTGACCATATTTCATCTGTATATTTATTTTTTAAATTAGGACTTCCCTTTATAGAAGAAAAATCATCAGGATGAGTATCTGGGGTACGAATAATATCATGCACATCTGCAGTATTAGCCTTTTTCTTAGGCTGATCCAAAAAACATTTCAGTCCCCACGGATCGAGCCAAATATTGACATCCTGCACATACCCGTATAGCGTGGGGTTGTTACCGGCGAGACCGATAGGGTCAGAGGATATGTACATTCCCATTTCAGGGGAGTAGTAACGGAAGCGGTTGTAGTACTGCCCGGTCTCCGCGTCCTCGTACTGCCCCTGATAACGGAACGGAACGAGCGAGCGGTCGCCACGGCACTCCATAACCTCGCCGTACACGTCCAGCAGCATCTCCCATACAAGCTCTCCTTTGCTGTCGTAGGCCTGCGTAGGCGTACCGAGGTAGTCGTGCACTATCGTGTAGCGTTCATCCGCCGTGACCTTCGCCACGGGGGTGAACGACGTGCCGTCATAGACCCACGTCACGAGGTTCTCCGGCTTTTCCGTGCCGTCGTACTCCTCGCGGTCTGTCTCGTCCTTGACCAGCCTTGGCATCCGGTCAGTTTCGATGTCCCACTCGTGCAACACCATATTGCCGTCCCAGCCGAAGCGGTGAAGGGTATTGCCAGTGCGCTTCGACACCCTCCTGCCGAGGGCGTCGTATCCGAACGACACCATCTTGCCGTCGGGAGTCCTTACCTCCGCCAGCATGCCGTTGGCGTGCCAACGGTAGCAGGTATCGCCCGACTCCCAGTCCATGAACGGGTCTGCCGTACAGTTGTTATTTGTCTCTCTCCGGTCATCCTTTCCGGTACCGTCCGAGCCGAACAGCAGTCTGAACCAGCCAGCCTTCTTCTTTCCTCCGGTATCGCCCGGCTGACCGTTTCCCGCAGTCCCCGCATTGATGTTTCTGCGGCTCTTATGCACGAGGTTCCCCTCACAGTCGTAGGCGTAGTGGTACTCGCCGTCCCACAGCAGCCGTCCGCCACGGTCGTACTTGCGACCCTTGCACTCGGCTTCCCGGTACAGGTTGCCCACCTTGTCGGGCGTGCGGAAGATGCTCTCGTGGAGCGAGTAGTCGCCGCGTATGAGGTTGCACAGCGAGTGGTCTATATCGGCTTGATAAGACGCGCCACAATCATTCGCGTCCATGCTGACGAAAGCAAGGGCGGAGAGCATGATTGTAAGTATCAGTCTTATCATTTGCATGGGCTACTATTATCCATTTTACAAAATTAGCGATTTTGTGGGAGATAAACGGCTGACGTATCTATGTTGTAAAGCAATATTGTCCTAAATAATTTTTGAGTGCTACTCAACGTGCAGAGGCATCAGCCT
>NZ_SRYY01000016.1:0-31171 GCF_004793735.1 Muribaculum sp. NM65_B17 | reverse complement strand
CCTTAGTAACTACTTCCTATTTTTATTTTTGCCCAAAACGTTTAGGACAATATTGGCCCTATGCCTATATTGTGCTTGTTGAATATTCGTTCGGCCGATTGTGTAAATGCCTTGCACTTAGCCCCGACATCTCCTTTAGTACAGATTTCAGCCGGGACAAGGCGGAAATTCCCCGACACTGTCGACGGAGGCACCGTAAACACCAGTCGGTAATCGGCCGAAGCAACATGCGCCCTACCCTCATCGTCACGTTCAAGATTCACCTTCACCATGGCACCTCCTCGAGTATCGACGGTCTTCATGTTGGATATAAAATTTCCGAGCGAATACACGACTACAACGTTGGAGCCGTCGGCACGGCGACGCATTTCCATGGGCTGGATTACATGAGGGTGACCTCCTATTATCATGTCGACGCCTTGTTCAACAAGAAAATCGGCAAGCTGACGCTGTGCCGGTGACGGGAGCAACTGATACTCCAAGCCCCAGTGCACGCACACCGCTACCAACTCGGCTCCACAGCTTCGGGTGCGAGCTATGTCACGCGCCATCTTGTCACGATCGATATAGTCGACCACGGCATCGCTGCTTAGCGTTATGCCGTTGGTACCGTAAGTGTAATTGAGAAATCCCACCTTGAAGCCGGCTATGTCGACTATCATCGGCAACACCGAGTCACGCTCGGCGGCATTACGATAGGTGCCGAGATGCGTCACATTGCGCTCGTCGAGCTTGTCAAGAGTGCGCACAAGTCCGCGGTCACGCTTGTCGAGAGTGTGATTGTTGGCTGTAAGCATCATGTCAAATCCGGCATCGGTCAATGCATCAAGATAGGAGTCGGGCGCACTGAAACAAGGATAGCCCGAATAGGGTTCGCCTCCAAGCGGTGTTTCAAGATTCACCACCGCATAGTCGGCATCGGAGATGTAGGGCGACAGCGCCGTGAAACAGTCGGAATAGTCATACACCCCGCCCCCGCGGGAGGCCGCATCTATCTGCGCCTTATGCTGCATTGCGTCGCCGGCAAATACAATGTCGGCCTTTTCGCTGCCGAATAGCATCGACACTAACGACAACAGCAACAGGTGCAGCAGCGTCATGGCTGTAATTCTTTATCCGTAAATAGCTCCCTGGCCTGCAAGAAGAGTATTCTTCATCAGCGAGCAGATGGTCATAGGGCCTACTCCGCCGGGCACGGGTGTTATATAGGAGCAAAGAGGAGCCACGTTTTCAAAGTCGACATCACCGCTCAAGCGGAATCCGCTCTTGCGCGTAGCATCGGGAACACGCGTAGTGCCCACATCGATTATCACGGCTCCGGGCTTAACCATGTCGGCGGTTACAAATCCCGGGCTGCCGAGGGCGGCGATTATAATGTCGGCCTCGCGGCATATATCCTTCAGGTCCTTGGTTGCGCTGTGACACACCGTAACGGTGGCATCGCCGGGATTGTGCTTCTGCATCATGAGCATGGCCACAGGCTTGCCCACGATATTGCTTCGTCCGAGTACTACACAACGTTTGCCCTTAGTGGGTATGTCGTAACGTGCGAGCAACTCAAGAATACCGGCCGGAGTGGCTGAAACGTAACAAGGAAGTCCTATCGACATTCTTCCAACGTTTATCGGGTGGAATCCGTCGACATCCTTGCGATAGTCTATCGCTTCGATTATCTTCTGCTCGGAGATGTGACGCGGCAACGGCAGCTGCACGATAAATCCGTCGACATCCTCATCGCGGTTGAGCGAATCAATGGCTTCAAGCAGCTTCTCCTCGGTCACATCATCCTCAAAGCGGATAAGCGTCGACTTGAATCCGCACTGCTCACAGGCACGCACCTTGTGGGCTACATACGTTTCACTGCCTCCGTCATGTCCCACGAGTATGGCGGCAAGATGAGGACGCTTGCGGCCTTCAGCCACCATCGACTCAACGGCGGTGGCGATCTCCTGCTTTATTTCATCGGCGATTTTTTTACCGTCAATAAGTGTCATATCGATTCGTTGTTAATTGGTTGTTGCAAACAATTTATTACTTTTAGCGACGACGCATGTTGCGCATCATCTTCATCGGATTGGCCTTCATTGCGGTTGCGGCCTTCATCATCTTGCGGGTTTCCTCAAACTGCTTCAACAGGCGGTTGACCTCCTGGATGGTAGTACCCGAGCCGCGGGCGATTCTCTGACGGCGGCTGCCGTTAATGATTTCAGGATTGGCACGCTCCTGCGGAGTCATCGAGTGGATTATCGCCTCGATGCCCTTGAAGGCGTTATCGTCAATGTCAATGTCCTTTATGGCCTTGCCCACACCCGGAATCATCGATGCAAGATCCTTGAGGTTGCCCATCTTCTTGATCTGCTGTATCTGATTCAGGAAGTCATTGAAGTTAAACTGATTCTTGGCAATCTTGCGCTGCAGCTCACGGGCTTCCTTTTCATCAAATTGCTGCTGGGCCTTCTCCACGAGCGACACGATGTCACCCATGCCGAGAATACGGTCGGCCATACGTGCAGGATGGAAGTAGTCGAGCGCGTCGAGCTTCTCGCCCGTACCCACAAACTTGATGGGCTTGGTGACAACCGTGCGTATCGACAACGCGGCACCACCACGGGTGTCGCCGTCGAGCTTGGTGAGCACCACTCCGTCAAAGTCGAGGCGGTCGTTGAATTCCTTGGCTGTGTTTACCGCATCCTGACCGGTCATCGAGTCAACGACAAACAGTGTTTCCTGAGGCTTTATGGCCTTCTTTATGGCAGCGATCTCGTTCATCATCGCCTCGTCGACAGCAAGTCGGCCGGCGGTATCGACAATCACGAGGTCGTAGTGGTTGGCCTTGGCGTAACTGATTGCGTTCTCCGCTATCTGAACGGGATTCTTGTTTCCTTCCTCAGTGTAGACCGGAACCTCTATCTGCTCGCCGAGCACCTTCAACTGCTCGATGGCAGCCGGACGATAGACGTCGCCGGCAACAAGCAGCGGACGCTTCGATTTTTCGCTCTTGAGCTTGCGGGCAAGTTTTCCCGACATGGTGGTCTTACCCGAGCCTTGCAGACCCGACATAAGAATCACCGTAGGGTTACCCGAGAGATTCAGCGGCGCAGTGTCGCCACCCATCAGGGATGTAAGCTCGTCATGGACTATCTTCACCATGAGCTCGCTCGGCTTGATTGCGTTTATAACGTTCTGTCCGAGCGCCTTTGCCTTCACCGTGTCGGTAAACTGCTTTGCCACCTTGTAGTTGACATCGGCGTCAAGCAGCGCGCGGCGCACATCCTTCAGCGTTTCGGCTACGTTAATTTCGGTAATTTTGCCTTGACCCTTGAGTAGCTTGAAACTGCGTTCAAGTCTTTCACTTAGATTTTCAAACATATATCGTAATTATTCTATTATTCGGTTAGTCACACAAGTCGATTGGTCGCGGTATCGGGGAATATGACCGCCGGCTTGAAGTTCTTGGCCTCGTCAAAAGGCATCATGGCATAGGCCATTATAATGACAATGTCGCCCGGCTGCACCTTGCGTGCGGCAGCTCCGTTAAGGCAAATCATGCCCGACCCGCGCTCACCGGGTATTGTGTAAGTGTCAAATCGCTCGCCATTGTTATTGTCGACGATGTAGACACGCTCGCCGGCAATGATGTTGGCGGCATCCATCAAGTCCTGGTCGATGGTGATGCTGCCTATATAGTTGAGATTGCTCTCGGTCACTGTTACACGGTGAATCTTGGACTTCACCACTTGCACCTGCATCATTTCGTTCAAATAGTGTATTTAATATTATCGATCAGACGCACATCGCCGAGATAGACGGTTATGCATCCCACAGCCTGAGTTGCCTGCGACCAATCGGTAATAGGCTGCATGTCGGCAGCATTTACGATTTCATAGTACTCCACATCCATTTCGGGATAAGCGTTTACAGCATCTATTACACTGCGCTTAACCTCCTCGACACTGCAGTCACGGGCCTTGTCAAGGCTCTCGACCATGATGCGGTGTATGTTGGGAGCTATCTCACGCTGGTGAGGCGTAAGCCTTACGTTACGTGAGCTTAGTGCAAGGCCGTCGGCCTCGCGCTTGATGGGGCAGTCGACAATTTCGAGATTCTTGAATCCCTCGATTTCGACCATGCGGCGTATCACGGCAATCTGCTGGAAATCCTTCTCTCCGAAATAAGCCCTTGTGGGCTCGACCATCCTGAACAGCTTGCTCACAATCTGAGCCACGCCGTTGAAATGACCGGGGCGCATGGCGCCTTCCATGACTTCGGCCACCTTGCCGAGGTCAAACACACGGTTGTCAGGTTCGGGATATATCTCCTCGACCGAGGGGATGAATGCAATGTCGACACCTGCGTCGCGCATGCGGGCGCAATCGGCCTCCTCGGTGCGGGGATAGGTGCGCAGGTCATCGGGATTATTAAACTGTGTAGGATTTACAAATACGCTCACAACGACAACATCATTGTCACCGCGGGCCTTCTCCATCAATGATACGTGTCCGTCGTGAAGGGCACCCATGGTAGGAACAAGTCCCACCGACTTACCTTCGGCTTTCAATGCACCAACGACGCTCTTAAGCTCTTCGACTGTTCTAATAACTTTCATTGTCAAATACGCAATTTTTGCTTATCAGAGTGCAAAATTACGCAATAAATCAATTATTAGCAATGTAATCACCAAAAAATGCGAAAAAGCCTGCCGACAGGTTGTCATATTCGCATCTTTAGGCTAACTTTACATCACAAAACGCAACGATCCCCCTTATGGAACAAGAATACGCCTCAACACTTCTTGAAACGGCGGTCAACGAGTTGTCGCGACTGCCCGGAATAGGCCGAAAAACGGCTCTTCGCCTTGCGCTGCACATTCTGCGTCAGGACGAAAAGTACGGAATCGAGCTCGGTGAGGCAATAATAAACCTGCGCAACGGAATACGCTACTGCACCACCTGCCATAACATATCGGAAACCGACACCTGCCCTATATGCTCCAACACCTCACGCGACGCTTCGACGGTGTGCGTGGTCGAGAGCGTAAAGGATGTCATGAGCTTTGAAAACACCCGACAGTTCAACGGGCTATACCATGTACTTGGCGGCGTCATCTCGCCCATGGACGGAATAGGCCCCGACCAGCTTGAGATAGAGTCACTTGTGGAGCGAGTAGCCAACGGAGGCGTCAAGGAGGTGATTCTGGCGCTGAGCGCAACGATGGAGGGCGAAACCACCAACTTTTATATCTACCGCAGGCTCGGGACGCTCCCCGTCAAGATAACCCAGCTTGCACGAGGCGTGTCGGTGGGAAATGAGATTGAATACACCGACGAAATAACGCTCGGCCGCTCATTGCTCAACCGCACATTATTCAGCGAATCATTCAACCAGCATCTGCAATGACACCGTTACTGTGCGACGACAAGATTACCCTGCGTGCTGTAGAGGCTACCGACCTTGACACCATACTCGCATGGGAAAACGACACCACCATTTGGGAAGTGGGAAGCTCCATGGCTCCATTCTCACGGAAATCGATATGGGACTACATCGAGAGCTATAACCCCGACATATTCGCGGCCCGTCAGCTGAGGTTGATAATCGAGTGCAACGACTCGCGACAAGCCGTAGGGATGATCGACCTATACGACTTTGACCCGATGAACCGTCGCTCAGGAGTGGGCCTGCTGATTGACCGGGAATGTCGCCATCAGGGCTACGGCGAGCGTTCGCTCGCGCTGCTCGCCGGATATGCCGGCAAATTCATAGGCATGCACCAGTTGTGGGCTGTCGTTCCGGTCGACAACTCTCACAGCGTTGATTTATTCAAGAAAAGCGGTTACCGCATCACGGGCCGCATGAAGTCATGGCTACGAAGCGGCAAGAGCTACCGCGACGCATTCATGATGCAACTCCTCATCAATTAAGTCGAGGATTTTGAGGGTGATACAACCATCCCTTGTAATTGTTTCCCATAGAGCGCACCTGTCCGTGCCAATATCCGTCCTCGGCACCGAGCAGAATTGAATCGGCGTCGGTAATCGATGTCACAGCCCACACATTGTCCTTAAGTTCCTCATCAAGTTGTCCTATGCCCCATCCGCTGTAACCCAGGTAGAAGCGTATCGTGCCCTCTACCGGATAATCGGAATTAACATAGTCGAGCATGCTGTTGAAATCGCCGCCGATGTACAATCCGGGGCAAATGCAGCGCGCACCGGGTATTATGTCGCCCAGTGTGTGGATGAAGTAAAGCCTGTCACACGACATAGGGCCTCCGCAATATATCGGTATCGGCTCTTTACGCGTAACGGTGCTGATGAGGTCAGAAAGCGTATAATTGGTCATCTTATTCATCACAATCCCCATCGAAGTTTCACCTATTTCATAATCAATCAGGCAAATGACGGCATGATTGAAATATTTTTCCTTCAAAAAAGGCTCGGCAACCAACAACGCCCCTCTGCAAGGAACACCCTTGGGTAAATCAATATTGAATAGGAGCGAGTCAATTTTGTTCATAATTCTAAGTGTGCTTAATTGGCCATAAATATACAAATTCGTTTTGATTATAACAAAATATTTTCATCATTATTTTATTCCTTTTCACTTATTTTCAAGTCCATTTCCCCTAATATCACAATAAATGCGAAATACAATCCAACATATCATGCCTTTACGGCTAAATTAAAAACGACAAGCATCATCAACAATATCTAATGATATTTTTGCTAAAATAAAAAATAGGCTTTATATTTGCGTCATAAAACTAAAGGTTTCGTTATGCGCAAAAAGAAGGAAAAGATTGAAATGACCGACAAGGAAGAGGAACTGATGAGGATATTCTGGAATCACGGGCCGATGTTTGTACGGGAAATAGTGGAACTTTACCCCGAACCCCGACCACATTTCAATACATTGTCTACATTTGTCCGAAATCTTGAACAGAAGGGATTCGTGTCACATGAAGCGGTTGGCGGCTCCTTCCGCTATTACGCCGTGGCGCGAAAAGAGGATTTCCGCCGAAAGACTCTCGGCACGCTTATCAAGAACTATTTCGGCAACAGCTATTTCGGAGCCGTGTCGACACTCGTCGAGGAGGAGAAGATAAGCGTCGACGAGCTCAAGGAGCTTATCGACATGGTCGAGAACAAGAATAAGGACAAGTAACAACCAATCCATAAACCGTCAGCAATGGGACACCTGCTCACCTATGCCATCTCGGCGGCTCTGCCGTTATTGGCCATGTACATAGTATATAAATGGCTGCTCGCCTCGGAGAATCAATACCGTTACAATCGAGTTGTGTTGTTGAGCATGATGTTGTGTGCGTTCATCCTGCCTGCAGTCAATGTATTAGTGCAGCAATTCGCGTCACATAACGCCACAGTCCGTTTAATGTCACCATTGCCTCAGCCATCGATCGCCGACGATTATGCTGCACAACCGTCAGTCTGGCCAAGGATAGCCTTGATTGTCTATCTTGCGGGAATAACGGCTGTCGTAATACACACGGCGATAGTGTGGCTGCGCATAGCCCGTATAACGGCATCGGGCACCAAGATACACGACGGACGCTACATCATAGTACTCACCGACGACGACAAAGTCGCACCGTTCAGCTGGCATCGTTACATAGTCATGAGCCAAAGCGACTACAAGCAGGCCGGAGTGATGATAACAGCCCACGAGAAGCAGCACATCGACCGCCAACACTGGATCGACCTCCTGTTGGCCCAATTCATCGTCACGGTCAACTGGTTTAATCCGGCGGCATGGCTTGTACGCGAGGAGCTGAAGGCCGTTCACGAGTATGAAGCCGACAAAAGGGTGCTCGATTCAGGAATAAACGCCCGCGACTACCAACTGCTGTTGATAAGCAAAGCCACCGGGATGAAATTCCCTACAGTAGCCAACAGCCTCAACCACTGCAAACTGAAAAAGCGCATGACAATGATGATGACATCGCAGGCATCGATGTCACGCCGCTTGCGCACACTTGCAGCAATTCCGGCCGTAGCCTTGGCCGTTTTAGCTATCAATCATAATGCGGTAGCGGCTGCACTGGACCACGTTAACAATTCAGCATTGTTTTATAGCGATGACAATGAATCGACTTCCAATATAGTCATAACGAGGCACGATGCAACCGATGCGCAAACCGAAAGTAAACATGACGGCACATCCGGCATGTCCGATATAAAAGTAATAGGTTACGAAACAGTACGCAAGCAAGAGCAGGCTTCGGAGCCCGACGACTCTCACGCCCGCGACAGGAAGCCCATGGAATCGCCTCGCATATTCATAAACGGCATAGAAAAGAGCATGGAAGAGATAATGAAGATTGACCCGTCATCAATAGAATCAATAACAGTAACGCGCGATGACGACGACCGCATATATGTCACGCTTAAGGACGGAGTGAATCCATAAACCCTACTATCACATCGTAAATCTCTTCAAGATTATCGATATCCCCGATAAGTGACTCCAGGGGACATTGCCCGGTGCCGGCCCTGTTGATGATATAGGGCACAACCTTTTCCGCCATTCCGGCCACGCCGGCACGGTCAAGCAACGACAGCGCCTTTTCACTTATAACATCGGTGTGATACTCCGCCACGCCGCCGAGCGCCATCAGCGCCGCAGCACCCGCACCCGTAACCTTGTCGGCCACACGCGCGCCTTGTAGCAATTCACGATGATTGGTGTAGAGTTCAAAGAGGTCCTTCACGCCCCGACAGGTGAAGGTCATCACCTCGCCGCGGCTTTCGACCACAAGTGTAGCTCCGCTATCGTGCAGCAGCTCCATAAGTCGGTTCATATCCATCGATTGCCCGTTATGCAAGAGTACCCTGCTTAAGCTGTTCGACAAAGTTGTCTATGTCCCTCATTCGTCGCGGTATGTTTATGCCCTGCGGACAATGAGGACGACATTTGTTGCAGCCTATGCAGTGGTTGGCCTGACGCAACTTGGGCACCGAACGGTCATATCCCACGAGGAAAGCCTTGCGGGCTTCGGCATAATGCGGATCCTGTGAGCTTTCGGGCACATTTCCCTCATTGACACACTTGTTGTAGTGGGCGAATATCGCGGGAATGTCAAGTCCGTAGGGACACGGCATGCAATACTTGCAGTCGGTACACGGAACCGTGGGATAATTCAGTATCAGGTTGGCCGCGGTTTCAAGCATCGCGAGCTCATCGTCAGTGCAAGGCTCCAGAGGCGAATAGGTACGCAGGTTATCCTGCAGGTGCTCCATGTAGGTCATGCCGCTGAGCACCGTAAGCACACCTTCGGGAGTTCCGGCGTAACGGAAAGCCCAAGAAGCCACGCTGTCGTCGGGACGGCGCTGCTTGTACTGCTCCTCGATGTGCTTGTTGACCTGAGCGAGTCGGCCGCCGAGCAGTGGCTCCATTATCACCACAGGTATGTCACGCTTATGCAGTTCGTTGTAGAGATATTCGGCATTGGTGTTGCTCGGATTGCTCGCCTTGGCATGCTTCCAGTCGAGATAGTTCATCTGTATCTGCACGAAGTCCCAGCGAATCTCGCCCTTGTCCTGCATCTCCAGAAGATGGTCAAATACCTCCACATCTCCGTGATAGGAGAATCCGAGATTACGTATATTGCCTTTCTTGCGCTCATCCTTAAGGAAATCGAGCACGCCGTTGTCGATGAAGCGGTCGTTAAGCTGCTTTATACCGCCCATTCCCACACCATGAAGCAGCATGTAGTCGATATAGTCGACCTTCAGCTCCTTCAGCGATTTGAGGTATATGTCGATTGAGCGCTCACGCGTCCATGTGTCGGGCGAGAAGTTGGACATTTTAGTGGCGATGAAATATTTGTCACGCGGGTGACGGCTCAAAGCCACTCCCATTGCACGTTCACTGAATCCCTTGCAATAGGCGGGCGATGTATCGTAGTAGTTGACGCCATGCTCCATGGCATAGTCGACAAGACGATTCACGGTTTCCTGGTCGATGTTGTCACCGTCGGGACGGGATTCGGGCAATGTCGGCAGACGCATACATCCGTAACCGAGCAGCGACACCTTGTCGCCGGTGACACTGTTGGTCCTGTAGGTCATCTCACCCGAAGCCTTCTTGGGTGACGCAGTACCGGCAGGAGCGTCACTTGCCTTCTCCTCCGACTTGGCTCCGCAACGAGCAAGAGCCACAGCGGCGCCCGAAACTCCGAGCGCACGTAAAAATCCACGACGGTTTATCTTGTTTTTATCCATGATTGCAATTTTATTAAACGTTACGGTGAACTTCATGTCCCTCTACATAGATGGCGCTGAACGGGCGTGACGGGCACAGATTCTCGCATGCGCCACAGCCTATGCAACGCTCGGTGTTGACCGACGGCACCTTGGGCGAATCGGGGTTGTCGGCATCAAGCGATATCATCGTTATAGCCCCCACGGGACAGTGACGGGCGCAGTTGCCGCATGACACGCCTTCGGTCACGGGAAGACAGTTGTTGCGCACCCACACCGCATGGCCCACCTGAGTGGCGCTTCGCTCGGCCCGGTCAATGGGTAGAATGGCCCCGGCAGGACACATATCGGAGCATGTCGTACACTCGGGTCGGCAATATCCTCGTTCAAACGAAACCTCAGGCTGCATGAACGTGTCCAGTTCGGTCGAAGGACGCAACACACCGTTGGGGCAGTTGCTCACACAAAGCTGACACGATGTGCAATGCTTCGTGAAGTTGGCTATGCTGCGGCTTCCCGGAGGAGTTATGCGAGTCTGTCGCACGGGCTTCTCCTTATCTATAATAATCGCGAGGCCGCCGTCGACAGTCTTCTCTTCGGCCTTCAGCACTGCGGTTCCGGCAAGAATGGTGCTCACTGTCAGAAACTGGCGGCGTGACTTGTCAACCGACTCATCGGCCTCCTTGACCGATGACTTTGACCGATGGGCATAGGTCAAAGCTCCTTGCTTGCAATAGCCTATGCAGTCCATGCAGGCCACGCAGCGCGTATAGTCTATCTTCTGATTCTTTGAATCGATGCACGACGCCTTGCAGTGACGGCCGCACGATCCGCAGTGATTGCACTTTGAAGTGTCGATGACAGGCTTAAGCCATGAAAACTGTGACAAATAACCCAGTATTGTGCCTACAGGGCAAACAGTGTTGCAATAGGTGCGGCCATTCATCCACGCAAGCACGGCAACCACGATGAATGTGATTGCGGCAACAGCCACCATGGCCCATGTCACGTAGTAGTCGACATGCCAGAAGGTGTAACTGTCGGGCGACTCGGCTGCAGCGAGTGCATTGTTGGCATCGACATACAGGGGCTTAACCAGCGAGCTGACTATTCGTCCGTATTCGCTGTAAGGCTCGATGAATGCGGCGATGCGTGCAAGGCCCAATGCTATAAGCAGCACAAACAGTGCAAGCATCGTTATTCGGAGCCAGGTGACGGCAGGTGAATATGTGAACTTGCGGCGCTTGGCCACCTTTCCGTGAATCCACGATATGACATCCTGCATAACTCCGAGCGGACACAATACCGAGCAATAGACTCGCCCGAAAATCAACGACACAACTACGAGAACGGCCACTACGACCACATTCATCGCAAGCAAAGCGGGCATGAACTGCCATTTGGCAAGCCATCCTACATATCGGACAGCCGTCCCGGTAACATCAAGGAACAGCATAGTGACAGCAAGCAAGCATATCACGGCAAGAATTACACGAATTGTTTTTAACATGACTATAGCACTGTATTTTGTTGAATAAAACAAATTTAAATATAATAATCGTACCAGCTTATATATTTAATATTTTTTATCAAATTTGGAAAATAAGAAGAATTTGCCTACTTTCGCATCAACAATAAATTTTCGATTTTGACTGCACGACACTTCACTCCATTTTCACTTAATCTGCGCGGAAAGCTTGTTGAGTTTTCGCGTCAGCAAGTGATGGGCATAATAAATGTAACGCCTGATTCATTTTACTCGGGGTCGCGCACTCAAAGCCACGACGACATAGCCCTGAAGGCAAAGAAAATGCTTGACGAGGGGGCCGACTGGCTCGACCTCGGAGCATACTCCACGCGTCCCGGTGCCGATGATGTCACGCCGGCCGAGGAGATTGAAAGACTAAGAACAGGAATGCGTGCAATACGCTCCGTTGCACCCGATGCTATCGTAAGCATCGACACATTCCGTGCCGATGTCGCACTACAGGCCGTGGAGGAGCTGGGAGCCGACATGATAAACGACATTTCGGGAGGTTTGCTCGACGATGACATGCCCTCGACCATCGCGAAGCTCAAGGTTCCCTACGTGCTGATGCACACACGCGGAACTCCGGCAACTATGCAGCAACTCACCGACTATCGCGATGTCACCGGCGATGTGCTTGCCGAGCTTGCACGCCGAATCGACATATTCGGCATGGCGGGAGTCAACGACATAATCGTGGATCCGGGATTCGGATTTGCCAAGACGGTAGAGCAAAACTACCGATTGCTCCGCGACTTGGAGGCATTCCATGTGTTTGAACGCCCCCTGCTCGTGGGTGTGTCACGCAAATCAATGATATACCGCACCTTCGGCACAACTCCCGACGAAGCCCTTAACGGCACCACGGTAATAAACACGATTGCGCTAATGGCCGGAGCATCGGTGCTTCGCGTCCACGACGCTAAAGAGGCTGCCGAGGCGGTAAAAATAGTTGAACTCACTTACAACGACAAGACATGGCTCCATTTGGAATAAAAGACGCTCTCGACATATTCATAGTGGCATTGCTGCTATTTTACCTCTACCGAATCATGAAGGAGTCGGGCACCATCAACATCTTCTTCGGGGTGCTGGCATTCATCATAGTGTGGGTGGTGGCATCGGAGATTCTCGAGATGCGCCTCATCGGTACGATTCTCGACAAGGTGATGTCGATAGGTCTTATAATACTTGTGATTCTGTTTCAGGACCAGATCAAGAGATTTCTCGTCGAACTCGGCAACCATAAGCGTTGGCGGTTCCTGCGCGACCTGTTCCGCCATCACCGAGGCGACAAGAGTAATGATGCCGACACACGCCGATGGGTGATGCCGATTGTCTACGCCTGCATGTCAATGTCCAAAGCCAAGACAGGGGCACTTATAGTAATCGAGCAGTCTATTCCGCTCGAAAACTATGAAAAGACCGGCGACATGATCGACTCGGCCATAAATTCACGATTGATTGAAAACATTTTCTTCAAGAACTCACCCCTGCACGACGGAGCGATGATAATAGCCCATGAACGCATAAAGGCTGCCGGATGTATTCTGCCGGTGAGCCATGACACCAACATTCCGCGTTCGATGGGATTGCGCCACCGCTCGGCACTCGGCATCAGCCAGGCCACCGACGCAGCCGCAATTGTAGTAAGCGAGGAAACGGGGGGAATATCATTTGCCTACCGAGGCTCAATCGTAAGCCGTCTTTCATCGACCGATCTCGAGCATCGCCTGTCACAGCTCGTCGCCAACGAATAGCGAGGAGCATCAACAGCAGGCCGAATCATCGCGTTAACATTCGTTGTCGCAACATCCGCGATAGTCGTCACATGGCTTTTCTGCCGATTTATTGCGCTCACACTTATCGATAAGCACGCATCCGTTACACGACGGATTCGCTCCCTTACGCGTGTTCCTATATATTCGGCGTGCATAGCTTACAATGAAAATCAATGCACATATTACAATAAGCCCCACCCACACCCATTGCAGTGTATAGTCGGTTATCTTAAACGCTACCATTACTATTTTATATATTACTATTTTATATATTGCTTTATTAATTGATATTCCTGCTCAAAGTTGGGAGTAAACACACCCTTGCCTATCGAACCGTCGATTTCGCCCGCCGACCAGAACCGACCTTCGGTAATCTCCTTGGGATCGGGAACTATGGCTGTCGACTCATCGACATAGACATAGAAAGGATTGATCAGCTCACGTTCACGCGACGAATCAAAAACGTAGGGCGACAACGCTATCGGCTCGATGTCACGCAGTCCGAGCTCTTCACGCGCCTCACGACGAAGAGCGTCAACCACAGCTTCGCCGTAGTCGACATGACCGCCAACCGATGTATCCCACTTCCCGGGCTGGATGTCCTTGTCGCACGACCGTTTCTGCAAATAGAGCCCTGCTCCCGGCATAATGACATGGAGATGCACCACCGGATGCAGCAACATCGACCCGCCGTGACACTCGCGGCGGGTGACACTGCCTGTGACATTGCCCGCCTCATCGACAATAGGGAATAACTCTTCGCTGTTCATCATTTATATTGTTTCTTTATCAAGGATGCAAGTTTGGCCGGAGTGAGTTCCGGTGAGTAATCGTTGAAATCGAGCCTCAGTGTGCAACCCTCGCGAAAACGGCTGCACCCGTAGGCGGCGCGACCTTTAAGGATGTGACCTTGTCCACAGGCCGGACACACGATGTCGTCGAGCTTCTTTATTCTCGGAGCGCGTGGCTTCTTAGCCGCTTCGCCCGAATTATCGCCACTCTTGGAGCGTTTTTTCTTGACAGGCTCCTCATCGGCCACCTCGATGCGTCGCGACGAGTTGTCGCTCAACACGTTTATCACGATGTCGCCTATCAGCGTCTTCAATTCGGAGATGAAATCGGCCGCCGAGAAGTCGCCACGTTCGATTCGTCGCAATTTGTTCTCCCACAGTCCGGTGAGTTTCGCGCTTTTAAGCAGCTCCTCATTGATGGTTGCCACCAAGTCGATTCCGGCCTGCGACGCCATTATGTTTTTACGCTCACGATATATGTAACGCCGCTTGAACAGTGTTTCGATAATCGACGCGCGTGTCGAGGGGCGCCCTATGCCGTTCTCCTTCATGGCCTCGCGCAGCTCCTCGTCGTCAACTGTCTTTCCGGCCGACTCCATGGCCCGCAGCAAGGTTCCTTCGGTATAGTATTTGGGCGGTTGCGTCTGCTTCTTCAACAACGAAGGCTCGTGGGGACCGCTCTCCCCTACCGTAAACGGAGGCAAAATCCTGTCGTCGCTCTGCTCGCCGTCGTCATTGCCTTCATTGGAGTCCTTGCCGGCATATACGTTACGCCATCCCGGATCCACGATTACCTTTCCCGTAGCCTTGAATCCCACGCCTCCGGCTTCACCAAGCACGGTGGTTGCCCGGAATATACAGTCGGGATAGAACGCCGCAATGAATCGCAACGCTATTAGGTGGTAGAGCTTGCGCTCATCGCCTATAAGCGCCGACGGCGACTGTCCCGTAGGTATTATGGCATGGTGGTCGGTCACCTTCGAGTTGTCGAATACCTTCTTTGACTTCGGAATCTTGGCCGACAGCAACGGAGCCGTCAAAGTGGCATAAGGTGTCATCTGCTTCAGTATGCCGGGTATTTTGGGATATATGTCGTCGCTCAGATAGGTGGTGTCGACACGCGGATAGGTGGTCACTTTCTTCTCATACAGCGACTGGATGAGCCGCAACGTGTCGTCGGCCGTCCATCCCCATTTCTTGTTGCACTCGACCTGCAGCGAAGTCAGGTCAAACAATCGCGGCGGGGCTTCCTTGCCCTGCTTCTCGGCGACATCCTTTATCACCATCGGCACACCCGAGATTTTATTCATGGCCTCGGTGGCCTCGGCTTCGGTTTTGAATCGGCCCGAAGTGGCATTGAATGTCACTTCGCGATAAAGGGTCTTAAGCTCCCAGAAATCCTCGGGCTTGAAATTGGCTATCTCATGATGACGCTGCACAATCAGCGCAAGAGTGGGTGTCTGCACCCTGCCTATCGAAAGCACATTGCCCGGCGACGAATATTTCAGCGAATAGAGCCTTGTGGCGTTCATCCCGAGAATCCAGTCGCCTATGGCACGTGAAAGTCCCGCATAGTATAGTCGGTCATAATCACTCTCGGGCTTCAGGTCGTTAAACCCCTCGCGTATCGACTCGTCGGTCAGCGAGCTTATCCACAACCGGCGCACCGGGCAGTGTATCTCGGCTTTCTGCATGACCCATCGCTGGATCAGCTCACCCTCCTGGCCGGCATCACCGCAATTGATCACCTCATCGGCCTCGCCTATAAGGGTCTTGATAACGTTGAATTGTCGCTCGATGCCTTTGTCGGCTATAAGTTTTATGCCGAATCGCTTGGGAATCATCGGCAATGCGCCCAACGACCACCGCTTCCACAGGTCGGTATAGTCGGCAGGCTCCTTGAGTGTGCACAGGTGACCGAAAGTCCATGTCACTTTATAGTCACCGCCCTCATAGTAGCCGTCACGCTTGACATTGGCTCCCAGAATGGCGGCAATGTCCTTGGCGACACTCGGTTTCTCGGTGATGCAAAGCTTCACGGCCCACTCGATTAGTTACGTGTCAGATGACATGTGTCGACACCTCGCGGCGTGGTGATGATCATCACGCCCGACTGCAGGGTGTTCATCTTCGGGAAATCGATCTCAATAGGAATCACGCCGTCGTCCTCCCATTGAAACCAACGCTTGAAGTCAACGCCGTCAATGTCGTTGGCTCCGTATGTCATGTCGTTGCACTTTAGCACTATTTCGTCGATGCGCTGCGATGTGTGAGGACGGCCCACAAGCTTGCCGTAAACACGAGTGAGGTCGGCACGATAGTCGATGCTGTCCACGACGAGCGTTATGTGTTCGGCGGCTGAAGCTCTGTATCGGCGTTCAACACGGGCCTGGGCAATGAGCACTGCGGCTATCAGAAACAGCACCGAAATGCCGAAAATCCAAACACGGTTCTTCTTATTCACATTTTCACTCATCTTTATATTTTATATAAATCTATAGCAAGTTTTTTAATTTTGTTCGATTGATTTGGCCTCATTCCACAGTTCATCCATCTCGGCAAGCGTCATCTCCTTCAAGTTTCGTCCTGCCTTCTTGGCTGCCGCCTCAACATAGTTGAAACGCGAAATAAACTTCTGGTTGGTGCGTTCAAGCGCATTCTCGGGATTCACGCCATAAAGCCGCGCGGCATTCACCAGGCTGAAAAACAGGTCACCAAACTCAGCCTCCATGCGATCCTGCGACATGGCATCAATCTCCTTTGCCACCTCGCCTATCTCCTCGCACACCTTGTCCCACACCTGGCTGCGCTCATCCCAGTCAAATCCCACATTGGAGGCCTTCTCCTGAATGCGGTCGGCCTTTATCATTGCGGGGAGCGACTTGGGCACACCGGCAAGCACGGTCTTGTTGCCACCCTTCTCCTTTAGCTTTATCTGCTCCCAGTTCTGCTCAACATCATGCGAATCGTTGACCTTTGTGTCGCCAAACACATGAGGATGGCGGAATATAAGCTTGGAGTTAAGAGCCTCGGCCACATCGGCTATGTCGAAGTCGCCGCTCTCCTCGCCTATCTTGGAATAAAACAGGATGTGAAGAAGCACGTCGCCAAGCTCCTTCTTGATGTTGGCCTTATCGGAATTGAGCAAAGCCTCGCACAATTCGTAGACTTCCTCTATCGTATTCGGGCGCAACGACTCATTGGTCTGTTTTCGGTCCCACGGACACTCCACTCTCAAAATGTCAAGAGTGTCAATGACTTTGCCAAGCGCCTCGATTTTTTCCTCTCTGGAATGTTTCATAACGTTGATTTATTGATGCAAAGATACGAATAAGTTGAGAGCAATGCCAAATTTATTTGAGCATTGCCGAACGTGAGTATCTAAGACGGAGTCAAAGATACGAATAAATTTACCCACTATTCGCACCAAACTCCACAAAATTATGTTATATAACAACAAAACGATGTAACTTTGCACCAAAATCACATTAATCTACAACGACATGAACAAAGCCCTGTTTTTTGACATAGACGGCACATTGGTCAGCTTCAAGACCCATGAAGTGCCCGAATCGACAATCGAGGCTCTGCAAAAAGCCCATGACCGAGGCAACAAGATATTCATATCGACCGGTCGTCCCTATCAGATAATCAACAATCTCGGCCCGCTGCAGCAGCGAGGCCTGATCGACGGCTACATAACGATGAATGGAGCTTACTGCTTCATAGGCGACAATGTGCTGTATAAAAGCCCCATTCCGCAGGAAACGGTGAAAAACGTTGCCGAGATAAGCCGACGCGAAGGATTCCCCACCATATTTGTAGGCGAAAAGAGCATGAAAGTGTGTCAGCCCGACGAAGAAGTGCGCAAGATATTCTACGAATTTCTGCATGTCGAGGTTCTCCCCGTGGCAACATTCGATGAAGTTGTCGACATCGAAACCTACCAGATGACACCGTTCTTCACCACTGATTTTGAGCCGAAGATAAAGCCCTACCTCAATCAATGCGAACTTAACCGCTGGTATCCTACATTTGTCGACATAACGGCCAAAGGCAACACAAAAGCCCACGGAATACAGGTGATTCTCGATCATCTGCACCTCAGTGTCGACGACGCAATGGCATTCGGCGACGGAGGCAATGACATTCCCATGCTCCTTGCCGCAGGCACAGGAATAGCCATGGGCAACTCCGACGACAAGGTAAAAGCCGCAGCCGATTATGTGACGACATCGGTCGATGACAACGGAATTGCCAACGCCCTGCAACGGTTTGGTCTGATATAGCGTGAAATGTCGTCCATAAATGTTAACGTAACATAACTCGTTGCTCTTAAGCCCTAATCGTAGACAAATCGAGTCGAAAGACGACAATAAGATAGCATAATTGGAAAAATTTCATTATCTTTGCACACAATTCTATAGTCAATCTTAAAATTAATGGATATCAACAAGGTTCTATACATTTCTCAGGAAATCACGCCTTACCTACCCAGCACTCCCATGTCGGAGATTTCCCAGAAGCTGCCGCAAGGCATACAGGAACGCGGCTCGGAAGTGCGCACATTCATGCCTAAATACGGGTGCATAAAGGAGCGTCGCAATCAACTCCATGAGGTGATTCGACTTTCAGGAATGAACATAATCATCGACGATTCCGACCATCCCCTCATCATAAAAGTCGCCACGCTTCAACCGGCCAGAATGCAGGTCTACTTCATCGACAACGAGGATTACTTCCTGCGCGGACAATCGTCCAAGGACCTTGAAATAAGGCTGACTCCCGAGGACAACGACGAGCGCATAATGTTCTACGTAAGAGGCGTGGTCGAAACCGTGAAGAAACTGCGTTGGGATCCCACGCTGGTCCATGCTTCGGGATGGGTATCGGCTCTCGCCCCCATATACCTGAAGCGAGTTTATTCCGATGATCCGTCGTTCCGCAACTCCAAGGTAGTCTACTCGGTGTTTGACGACAAATTTGACGGAACACTCGACCCCCGCATGGAGGAAAAGCTTAAGATGGAAGGATTCACCGACGAGGACCTGAAATCGATATCCTCGGCTCCGGTCGACTACGTGGCCCTGAACAAGCTGGCTATTGACTATTCCGACGGTGTGATTCAGGCATCACCCGAAATAGACCCCGAGATATTGAACTACATCAAGGAATCAGGCAAGCCGTTCCTACCCTATCCCGGCGAAACGGAATATATCGACAAGTACGCCGAATTCTACAATTCGCTCTAATTACTATTAAGCAGTACACAATTCACAATGAAAATAAAAAACCTATTCATTGTCACGCTGATTGCTCTCGGAGTCATCAGCTGTAATGAAGACAGCACTATAGGCTCATCGATTGTTAATGACGAGCTCGCTGTAGTAATCGACTCCACATTTACCGTAACGGGTCATTCGGTGCCCAATGCAAAGATTCAATCACGCACCGATGTACAACTTCTCGGAATAATCGACGCAAAAGGCTACGGACATCTGTCAAGCGAATTTGTAACACAATTCATGCCTTCCAACGCGCTTGACACAGTAGGTGTAACCGTAAACGACATCGACTCACTGATGCTCGGCATGGTCATGAGCGAAGGCCAGTATGTAGGCGACTCCATCGTGCCGATGGGAATCGATGTCTACCGCCTCAAACGCGCTCTACCCTATCCCATATTCAGTAATTTCAATCCCGAGGACTACTATTCGCCCGATGACCTCATAGCGTCAAAAATCTATAACGCTACCCGACTTGGAATGCCCGATTCGATAGCCAAAGTTTACCGCAATAACAAGCAGGTGCCTGTCGAGGTCAAGCTCCCCGTCGAGCTCGGACGCGAATTTTTCAAAAAATACAAGGAAAGCCCTGAAACATTCAACGATCCCGAACGATTTGCCGAGTGGTTCCCCGGACTTTACATCAAAAACAGCTACGGCACAGGTCGTGTGATGCGATTCTACAACACATCATTGGCATTGCACTACACCAAGCACATAACCGCCGACTCCACCACCCACATGCGCAAGGCAATAATGGCCGTAACGCCCGAGGTTGTAAACAACAACAACATGGAGCTTTCGATAAGCCCGCAGATAAAGTCACTCGCACAAACAGCTCCCATAGTCATGGCTCCCCTCGGCTACAACACCGAAGTGACCCTGCCGGCTCAGGACCTGCTCAACCGCTTCCGCTCGCAATCGGGCGACTACACCGTGGTCAACGCAATGACATTTGAGGTTCCTGCCGAAACCATCGAGAACGACTACGACATCAAGGCTCCCAACTATATGCTGCTTGTAAGGAAGGACAAGTTGACCGATTTCTTCGCCACGACCCAAATCAACGACGATGTAACTTCGTTCTACGCCATCTACAACACAGCTCGCAAGTCCTATACATTCTCCGCAATGCGCGGCTATTTCACCGACCTGCTTAAGAAGGACAAAATAACGGCTGCCGACTGCGAGTTTGTGCTCGTCCCTGTCAATCTTAATGTCGAGTATGTGCAATCGGGCTACAACACTAATGAAGCCGTTGTAGTGGCAATCGTCCCCTATGTCGACACTCCCGCAATGGTGAAATTTGACCTCGACAAAGCAAAAATTAAGCTCACATATAGCAAGCAAACGATAAATAATTAGTATCTTTGCACTCACAAACAAGCCACAATAGCTCAGTTGGTAGAGCATTTCATTCGTAACGAAAAGGTTCGTGGGTTCGAGCCCCACTTGTGGCTCAAAGAGGTGGAATAAAATGATTTCACCTCTTTTTTATTTTATCGGTCAATAACTGAACAAAACCTCTTCACCATGCGTATAATAACATCATTAATCATCGCAATCGCAATGTTACTATCAACAACAGGATGCGCCGAAAAGACTCCGCATGTCATAGCACATAGAGGCTATTGGGACACCGACGGTTCGGCCCAGAACTCTATAAGGTCAATCGTCAAGGCCGATTCAATCGACTGCTTTGGCTCGGAATTTGATGTTTGGATGACCGCCGACGGGCAATTGGTAGTGTACCATGATGACGCTGTCAACGGATTTGTCATCGAAAATTCCAACGCCGATGATGTATTGAGTCAGAAGCTCGAAAACGGAGAGAACGTGCCCACTCTTGACCGATACCTTGAAGCTGGAAAAAATCTTGGTGTAAGACTTATATTTGAACTTAAGCCGCACACCGACCGCGCTCAGGAGTCACAGGCCATAACCAAGCTGCTCGATATGGTGCAAAGCAAGGGACTTGCCGACCGAATAGATTACATAACATTCTCCAAGGAGGGGATGCTGGAGCTGATTGAACGCGCTCCGGCAGGAACCCCGGTCTACTACCTCAACGGAGAGATGACACCTGAAGAGCTTAAAGAGGCGGGAGCCGCAGGAATGGACTACGAACTGGATGTGCTGAAGGCTCATCCCGAATGGATTGACCGATGTCACGAGTTGGGGCTGAAAGTCAACGCCTGGACGGTGAATGAAGCCGACGACCTGCAATGGTGCATCTACCACAAGCTTGACTTCATAACGACCAACGACCCGGAACTGCTGCAGTCATTAAAGCATCAACAAGGTCTATCTAAATAGTACAAGAAACAATCAGGGCTGCCCCCGACGGGGACAGCCCTGATCCATTGTATATAACATGCGCAGTTATTATCAGAACAACTTTTCAGGATAAGTGCCGTCCTTGTGAAGTTCGGCAAACTTGGCAACAACACCTGGGCGGTCGGCGGCATAAGTAACGCCAAACCACTTTGACTCAGTGTCAAGCACCTTGACTGTAGCTTCGCCCGAGTTAATGAGAGTGTCGATTACAAGGGGAATGAAGAACTCGGCCTTGGGAGTGTTGATGTCCTTCTTTAGGAAGTTGACAAACTCACGCTCGCTGTAATCGAAATAGTCGGGAGTGAATCCCCACAGGTTCATCGAAACCGGAGTCGAGGGAGCGAGCTTCTGAACTTCACCGTTCTCGTCGGTAAACACAATGTCGTGGTTGTCGTCATAGCTGATGGCTGTGCGCTCTACAACCGAGGTGAGCAATCCGTCCTTGTTCTCGCACACGCCGCGAGCCACTGAACCGTTCTCGGTCATGGTGTTGCCTACACGGAATCCCACCATGCAGTAATCGCCCTTGCGGTCGCGAGGACGCGAAAGTTCCTTTGCAATCACCTCAAATGCATCACGGCCATAGAAGTCGTCGGCATTGATTACGGCAAAGGGCTCCTTGATTACATCCTTACCCATGAGTACGGCATGATTGGTACCCCAAGGCTTGGTGCGGTCGGCCGGACAGGTAAAGCCTTCGGGAAGAGCGTCGGTTGACTGGAACACAACTTCTACAGGCACATGTCCTTCATATTTTGACAAAATCTTATCGCGGAAATCCTGTTCAAAATCCTTGCGGATTACGAATACCACCTTTCCGAAACCCGATTTTATGGCATCATAAATCGAGTAATCCATGATGGTTTCTCCATTGGGGCCGAGCGAATCGAGCTGCTTCAACCCTCCATAACGGCTGCCCATGCCGGCAGCAAGCACAAACAATGTTGGTTTCATTACTTAGATGATGTTTGGTTTATTTAGTTTTGAATCGATAAACTATGGTTTGATCATACACTTCACCCACGCCAAGAAGCTGCGAGGGGAAATTACGATGATTGGGAGCGTCGGGCATTCCCTGACACTCGATGGCAACACCGTCGTAGTCCTCGTAACCGCGGCCGCTCTTGCTTTCAGGGCAGCCGGCCAACCAGTTGCCGGTGTAGACCTGTACTGCCGGCTGGGTGGTTTCCACCTCAAGCACACGACCGCTCTTGGCCGACTCGAGCACAGCTATCTTCGACAGGTTGTGCTTGTGCCAGTTGTCGACAACCCAGCAGTTGTCATAACCCTTTCCGTAGACGAGTGCGGGGAAATCGGCCTTTATGTCACGGCCCAGTTTCTTGGGAGCGGTAAAGTCCATGGGAGTTCCATTTACCTCGGCAATCTCTCCGGTTGGGATGAGTGTATCGTCGGTGGGCAGATAGCGTGAAGCCATCAGTTGAAGCTCGTGATCGAGCACGCTTCCGCTGTTTTCGCCGTCAAGATTGAAGTAGGCGTGATTGGTGAGATTGACAATAGTCTTCTTGTCGCTCTCGGCCTTAAGCTCTATTGTAAGCTCATTATTGTCGTTCCATGAATATATCACGGTAGCGGTGAGCTTGCCGGGATATCCCTCTTCACCGTCGGCTGCGACATAGGTGAACTTTACATGGCTGCCGCAGGCTTCCGATTTCCAGTTTTGGTTCATGAAACCCTCGGGACCGCCGTGAAGGGCGTTAGGCCCGTTGTTTATGGCAAGCTGATACCCCGTTCCGTTGATGGAGAACTTACCCTTGGCGATACGGTTGGCATATCGTCCGGGGGTCTTTCCGGCACAAGGGCCGTCGCCTATGTAGTCGGCCGGATTGGCATATCCGAGAGCCACATCGGCCATGTTGCCGTCCTTATCGGGAACGACTACGCTTACTATACCGGCTCCAAGGCTCGACACGGTTACCGATGCGCCTGAAGCATTTGTTAAAGTATAAAGTGTTATGTCACCCTTGGGCGACACAACACTTTTTGATTCAATTCTCATATTGTAAATTTATGATTATTAGCATCTACGGGCTCCGTCGGAAACGATTACTTCATAAACCTGAGGTTCATGACCGTACTTGGCGTTAAACTTCTCCTTGGCGGTAGCGATGAAATGGTCATACAACTCATCCTTTACAAGGTTGATTGTGCAGCCGCCAAATCCGCCGCCCATTATACGTGAACCGGTAACGCCACACTCCTTGGCTATGTCGTTAAGGTAGTCAAGCTCCTCACAACTTACCTCATAGAGTTTCGACATTCCTTCATGGGTCTTGTACATGCGGTCGCCTACAGTGTCATAATCGCCGCGCTGAAGAGCGTCACACACGTCGAGCACACGCTGCTTCTCCTCGATCACATACTTGGCGCGCTTGTAATCCTCTTCCGAGATTTGATCCTTGATTCGGTCAAGGTCGGCAAGCTCGGCGTCACGCAATGTTTCTATGCCGAGAGTCTTTGCCACATGCTCGCATGAAGCACGGCGCTTGTTATAGGGAGAGTCAACGAGTTCATGCTTAACCTTGGAATCTACAAGAACCAGCTTATAGCCGTCGAGCTTGAAGGGGAAGTACTCATATTCAAGCGAGCGGCAGTCAAGACGCATGAGGTGATCCTTCTTTCCGAACACTGAAGCAAACTGGTCCATGATACCGCAGTTTACACCGCAATAATTGTGCTCGGTCGACTGGCCTATCTTTGCAAGTTCAAACTTGTCTATCTTATTGTCGTTGAACATGTCATTCATGGCAAATGCAAAGCAGCTCTCAAGAGCGGCCGATGATGAAAGACCGGCACCCAGGGGCACATTGCCTGCAAACACGGCATCGAAGCCTTTTACAATGCCTCCGCGCTTGATTACCTCGCGGCACACACCGAATATGTATTTTGCCCACTGCTGTGAAGGAGCATCTTCTTCATTCAAGCCAAATTCGGCATAGTCATCGATATCGATTGAGAATACACGTACCTTATCGGTTCCGTTAGGCTTGATTTCAGCCATGATTACCTTATCGATTGCTCCGGGGAATACAAAACCTCCGTTGTAATCAGTGTGTTCTCCAATAAGGTTGATGCGTCCGGCCGACGCATAGAGAGTACCGGCAGCTCCAAAGCGTTCGCTAAATTGCTGCTTGATTTTTTCAGTCATGTCCATAATGGTAGTTTAAAGTTAATTGTTTTGGTAATTGGATTTACTAACTGCAAAATTAACAATTTATTTCTAAAATCATAATCATAAAGTAGTTTTTCTCATTATATTCTAATGCAATCAAATAATTTAACTATATTTGCCATTAGCGAATGTCACATAACACCATAAGCCATGAATACCCGATTTTGCGGCATTGCCGTTGCCGCAATTACAGCAGGGAGTGTCATGCTTTACGGCGATGCTATCGATGATTACGCCGTCGGTCGCAAAGACGCTGCAATTAAAAGCACCGTGAAAAGTCACTACCGTCCCCGCAACTACGTGACGGAATCACACAACGACATTAACCTGTGGCAATCTCTTCTCAAAGTGGACGCCTCCGACTATGACGACGGAAGCGTGCTCAATCGTTACGCGATGACAACGGTGACCCCGGCATTTGACTCCCAAGGCGTCCCGCTCAACTTGGGATTCGACCGGATAGTTCCGCCTGAATGGTGGAAGTCATCCGACATGATGACATCGGCCGCAATGGATCTTTACAACATCGTGGTGTGTGACCAGGAGCTTATGCAAAAGCGCAAATCGCTCCCTCTTGCCGATGTCGTCAACGTTGAATCGGACAACGGATTCTGGAGGTACGGCATATCGCCACTCTACGGCAGCGAAAAGATTCAGTGCATCGAACCTCCGGCCGAATACAAGGGCGACTTCGCCCGCGCTTTAATGTATATGGTCAGCGTGTATCCTCCGTCGATATGGCAGGGATGGGGCGATGTGATGCTGCTGGGCAACGAATATCCCACAATGCGCGACCATTCCGTAACGCTTTATCTCAAGTGGCACTACGACGACCCTGTTTCGCCTCTTGAGCTGCAACGCAACGACCGCATCGAGGCTATTCAGGGCAATCGCAATCCCTTTGTCGACCATCCCGAACTTATCGACTACATCTGGGGCCGGAAAGCCGGTGAGATATACGGCACTCATGACGCTCCTGTCGACCCCGACGACCCCGACCGCAAGCGCACTCCCCTGAAGGGCAGCTACACGGTAGCCGATGGTGCCGTCGACCTCTATTCGCCCTATGTTCCCGACGATGCCGAGTGGACAATCGACCTGCAGCCCGTCGCCGGGAAGAGCCTGCCGATAGACGACATCGCGGCAGGACATCACGAATTAAGGTACACAGCCGGCGACATGAAGGGCCGACTCATAATCAACATCACGAAATGAAACCGATAGTCACAGCAACTCTCCTGACGGCATTGTCGCTGACAATAGCAGCATGCAGCCGCAATCATCGTGAAGGCCCCATAGACCCCGATTGGATTGAGGAGCCCGGCCTGCGTCCCGAGGATCCCGAAAAGTTTGACTTCACTCCCGAGCTGAGCAATGACGCATTGCGGTTTACCTCCAATGACCTGTCGTTACGCTACGACGACGGAGGCATACTCTTCAGCCGCAGCACATCGGGTAACGTAACGGTGGAAATCGTAGAGCTTGCCACCGGACACTCGGTAAGCTTCTCATCGGAGAGCCTGTGGGATGAAGGGCCGCTGAAAGCACCGTCATTGAAAATCAACGGATCCGAAATCAAAATAACCGAAGCCTCGATAGAGCATATAAACGAAAAAAGCGCATGGATATACATCCACGCGCCTAAAAATCATATCGTTTTGGTTATTGACCGATGACTCGATTCAACGACGGCTTTTCACCGGCTTCTCGTCGGCAAACTTATTGGGAAAGTCGATGTGAACCTTGGGCCGCATCATGGCATATATCACAAGACCGACGCCAAGCAGGATGAACGGGATGCTCAGCTGCTGACCGATGTTGAGCGTCATCGTAGCCTCACGTGCCACCTGGTCGTTCTTTATGAACTCGATAAGGAAACGCGGAAGGAATATACCGATAAAAAATACGCCGAGTATCAATCCGGGACGCTCCTCGGCATTCTTCTTCCAGTACATCCACATCAACAGCGCAAACAACGCGAAATAACATAAAGCCTCATATAGCTGGGTCGGATGCACCGCCTGCCCTTCATATAACTCATGCCACTCCCTCGACCTCACAAACATGAAGCCCCACGGCAGTGTCGTAGCGGTTCCGAATATCTCGGAATTGAACAGATTGCCTATCCTTATCAATCCGCCCACAAGGGCAATGGCTATGACAAGTCGGTCGAATGTCCACAACGGACTGCGCTTTGTGACAAATATCGAAAACAGTATTACAGCTATTATTATGGCTATCGTGCCGCCGTGACTTGCCAGGCCACCCTCCCAGATGTAAAGAATCCTTATGGGGTCGGCGCGGTAGACATCCCATTCATAGAAAAACACGTGGCCAAGTCGCGCACCCACTATCGTGGCCACCACGACATAGATGAGCAATATTCCAAGCCAACGCTCGGGAGCTCCCTCGTGCTTAAACATTTTGGCAACGAGCTCATAGCCTATCAGGAAGCCTATCGCAAACATCAGCCCGTACCAGCGTATGGTAACGAAACCGCTGAATATCTCGGGATTGGCCGCCCAGGTAATATAGTCAAGCATATCTTATGGAGATTATTTTAATTTTGTATCTGCAAAATTAAGAAAAAGGTTGCAATAAACTAAGTTTATCGCAACCTTTTATAATGTCGTGATCAATCAACGCGCTCTTATACGAGATGGCGTATAAGCTCCTCGCGGTCGCCGTAGAGCATGTCGATGACCGGAATCTCGATCATGGTGTATGCTCCGGGGCGCTCAATCATCGTGGCGCGTGCAACGCCTACGAGAATCTGAGCCGTAAGGGCCGGATTATTGATTGACATGTTGAACTCGAAACGCTGATTCTGGGTAACGCCCGAAACTCCCTTGCGCACCATGTTGACACCATGTCCCATATCCTTGATTTCGTCAACCGAAGGCACTTGGAACACGTGAGTTTCATCGCTCGCAAAGTAGGGATCTTCCTTAACCGACTTGGCAATCTGGTCGATGGTATATCCATCCTCGACTTCGACATACACCATTCGGCGGTGGATGCCGGTTCCCAACGGAATAGTCATCGAAAGCGCATTCTTAACACCGGGCTTCGATTTTACGGCTACGGTGTGTCCCATGCTCATGCCGGGGCCGAAATTGGTGTAGGTAACCCCCTTGGGAGCGGCAGCCTGCATCAATGCACGCACGATAGAGTCGCTTCCCGGATCCCACCCTGCCGAAATGATGGCCACTGAACCGTGAGCCTTGGCAATAGGATCGAGCGTGGCACGCAGGTCGGCTATCGAACCGTGTATGTCGAAACTGTCGACTGTATTCACTCCTTCGGCCAGCAACACCCTGGCATGTTTCTCCACCTCACGTGTCGGGGTACAGAGGATAGCCACATCGACATCCTCAAGCTCCATCACGTCGGCCACTACTTTGTAGCCGGCCAGCTCGGCAGGTACATTAGAGGGATCTCGTCTTACAACTCCTGCAACCTCGAAGTCGGGTGCTTGTTGCAATGCCTCAAGGACATATCGTCCGATATTGCCATATCCCACTATGGCGGCTCTTATTTTCTTCATTCTATATTATAATGTGTAATTATTTAAAATCACTCGGGCTGACGGCCGTTTACGATGGCCTCGGTGTCACGTGCTATCATCAGCTCTTCATCGGTAGGTATCACAACCACCTTGACCTTGGAGTCGGCAGCAGAAATAACCTTCTCTTCACCGCGTGACGATGCGTTTACAGCGTCATCAATCTTAACGCCGAGATAGCTCAAATGTTCACACACGGCCTTGCGCAAAGGCTGCTGGTTCTCGCCCACTCCGCCGGTAAACACTATTATGTCCACGCCGTTGAGCACTGCGGTATAAGCGCCGATATACTTGATGATGCGGTAGATATACATGTCAAGGGCAAGCTTGGCACGCTCGTTGCCTTCAGCGATGGCTGCATCTATGTCACGCATATCCGATGATATGCCCGAGATGCCGAGCACTCCGCTCTTCTTGTTGATGAGATTGCTGAGCTGCTTGGTGTCGAGATGCTCCTTATCCATTATGAATGTAAGTGCGCCTGGGTCGACATCACCTACACGTGTACCCATCATGAGGCCTTCCACGGGGGTAAGACCCATTGATGTGTCGATGCTCTTGCCGTCCTTTACTGCGGTTATCGAGCCGCCGTTACCGATGTGACAGGTTATTATGCGCTGATTCTCGTAGGGAACGCCAAGGAAGTCACACACGCGACGGGCTACATAACGATGGCTTGTTCCGTGGAATCCGAAACGACGCACACTGTACTTGGTGTAAAGCTCGTAGGGCAATGCATACATGTAGGCTTCGGCAGGCATCGTCTGATGGAAAGCAGTGTCAAACACTGCAACCTGAGGCACACCGGGCATAAGCTCGGTGATGGCATCTATACCCGCCATGTTTACTGGATTATGGAGAGGTGCCACATCGTAGCACTCCTTGATTTTCTCGATAACCTCGTCATTGATGAGCACGCTCTTGTTGAACTTCTCGCCTCCGTGAACCACGCGGTGGCCCACTGCGTCAATCTCCTTGAAGCTGCTGATGCAGCCATAGGTGGGATCGGTCAAGATATTGAGGATATCCATTATGGCCTTGCGATGGTCGGGAATAACCTCATCTATCACCTTCTTGCTGCCGTCGGGAAGACGGAACTTCAGGAATGATCCGGGAATGCCGATTTTCTCAACACCGCCCTCAGCGAGAGTCTTCTTGTCGTCGACATTGATAAGCTTATATTTTACCGAACTGCTTCCGCAGTTAAGCACCAGTATATTCATTTTATTGATTCAGATTAAAATGTGTATTACTTCAATTTGTTCATTAATGTCCTATGGCCTGATTACAGGTTATGACAATTGTCTTGTAGATATCTTCGGGGAAACATCCGCGTGAAAGGTCATTGACAGGAGCGGCAAGACCTTGCAGAATCGGGCCTACAGCCTGAACACCGGCAAGACGCTGGACAAGCTTGTAAGATATGTTTCCTGTTTCAAGCGACGGGAATATCAGCACATCGGCCTGTCCCTTCAACGGGCTGTTGGGAGCCTTGCTCTTTGCAACTCCGGGAACTATTGCGGCATCGGCCTGAAGCTCGCCGTCCACAACAAGTTCGGGAGCCTTCTCGTGAAGCAGATTGGTAGCCTTAATCACCTTGTCGACGCGCTCATGCTTGGCACTTCCCTTGGTTGAGAAGCTCAACATGGCTATGCGCGGCTCGATTCCTGCGATGTCACGCGCCGTATCGGCTGCCGACATGGCTATCTGAGCCAACTCCTCGGCTGTCGGGTCGGGAAGCACTGCACAGTCGGCAAATACGAGAATACCGTCCTCGCCGAAAGGTGAGTTTTCAGGAAGGAGCATGATAAACGCACCCGAAACCACATTGATGCCCGGCTTGGTCTTGATAACCTGGAATGCGGCACGAAGCACATTGCCGGTTGTGTTGAGAGCACCTGCGACTTGACCGTCGGCATCGCCCTTCTTTATCATAAGACATCCCAGATACAAGGGATTCGATGCCATCTTGCGAGCGTCATCCATTGTTATGCCCTTGCTCTTGCGGAGTTCATAGAAAAGGGGTGCATACTTGTCAATAACGGCACTATCGGCAGGATTCACGATGCGGGCACGGCTTATGTTGGTCAAACTCAGTTCTCGTGCAGCGTCAGTTATCTCAGCAGGATCACCGATAAGGATAACATCGGCGATTCCTTCCGAGATTATACGGTCGGCGGCAGTTAATGTACGAGGTTCTGTTCCCTCAGGGAGCACGATACGTTGACGGTTTTTCTTAGCTTTGGTAATTAGCTTGTCAAATAGTCCCATAATAATTATGAATAAGTTATTTAATTTCTATCTGCAAAATTATAATTTTATGACAACATCTCCCACCCCTCGTTAATATTTTTTATTAAAAATTTCGGGGAGGGTATAAAAAGAATCAGGCCGGCTGCGATGTGCAGTCGGCCTGATTGTGAAGGGGGCGGTTACCTACTCTCCCACTTTCGCAGTACCATCGGCGTGGCGGG
>NZ_SRYY01000015.1:0-33042 GCF_004793735.1 Muribaculum sp. NM65_B17 | reverse complement strand
AGGCTGATGCCTCTGCACGTTGAGTAGCACTCAAAAATTATTTAGGACAATATTGTATTTTTTGGTAAAAATAGTTCACTGCGATGTCAGATTGCCACTATTTAACATTTATCAACCTATGTGTGTTGTTATATAATATGAGCATGTGAGCAAATATTTCAGATTTGCCGCCTAATGCTTAACTTTGTAACGAAAAAACATCATAACCGAAATGAAACTATCGCTCATACTCGACAACATCGCATCACGACTCGGCATAGCCGAACTCAATCCCATGCAAAAGCGCGTGATGGAATCAACATCGGCCAACACCCTGCTGCTGTCGCCCACAGGGTCGGGCAAAACGATTGCATTCACGATAGCAATGCTGCGAGCGCTCGGCAAGCCGTCGGGCGAGGTAAAGGCCGTGGTAATTGCTCCGTCGCGAGAGCTGGTGATGCAGATTTACCGGGTAGTGCGAGAAATAGCCACAGGCTACAAGACGGTGGCACTCTATGGTGGTCACCCCATGGCCGATGAGAAAAACTCGCTT
The DNA here is from genome assembly GCF_004793735.1 of Muribaculum sp. NM65_B17. Classification (NCBI taxonomy): domain Bacteria; kingdom Pseudomonadati; phylum Bacteroidota; class Bacteroidia; order Bacteroidales; family Muribaculaceae; genus Muribaculum; species Muribaculum sp. NM65_B17. The sequence goes on along the minus strand of NZ_SRYY01000015.1, from coordinate 32,510 downwards.
ACCCCGGCTCCCGACATAATCGTAGCGACTCCGGGTCGACTGCTCGACCACATCAACCGCAAGCATGTCGACCTCTACACGACGAAAGTGCTTGTGCTCGACGAGTATGACAAATCACTTGAACTGGGATTCCACGACGAGATGCGCAAGGTTATACGCACGATGCCCAATCTGTCGCGCATCATCCTCACATCGGCTACCCGGCTTGTCGACATGCCCGACTTCTTGAAGATGTCGTCGCCTGAAGTTATCGACTTCCTGGAACAGGGTCAAAAACCGAGAGAACGCACCGCCATCGTTGATGTAGAGAGCCCGGCACGCGACAAAATCGACACTCTCATCGACCTACTTAAGTCGCTCAACAACGGCAAAGTCATCATCTTTGTAAACCACCGTGAAAGCGCCGTGAGAGTATTCGACCACCTGAAGAAAGCCGGACTGCCCGTGGGGCTGTATCACGGCGCTCTCGACCAGCCCGACCGCGAGAAGGCTATCGACCTGCTCAACAACGGCACGACACCGATACTCGTGTCGACCGACCTCGGCGCACGCGGCCTCGACATCGACTCGGTACACTCGATAATACACTACCACCTGCCGCTTACCGAGGAAACGTGGACTCACCGCAACGGACGCACGGCGCGTGTCGACGCATCGGGCACAGTATATGTCATCACTTCCGAAGCCGATAATCTGCCCGAATACATCACATTCGATCGCAGCTATTCGCCTACAGGCTCCTCGACCGACCCCATAAAGACTTCGACAGCCACAATATACTTCAACGCAGGCAAAAAGGAGAAAATATCGCGCGGCGACATAGCCGGATTCCTCATCAAGCAGGGAGGCATGAAGCCCGAGTCGATAGGCCGCATAATCGTCAAGGATCACAGCGCGCTTGCCGCAGTACCTGCTGACGAAGCCGCCGCACTACTGTCGCGCATCGCCTCTGAAAAGCTCAAAGGCAAGCGCGTCCGCACCTCCCTCCTCCGCTAACCCCGCAATTTTCCCGCAATTCCCCCGGCCGCTCAATAATAACTTGTACGGCTTGCTTATCTTTTGTCATAAATTTATTATTTTTGCATACGGGGACATCGGGGAAACCCTATCTCCTTATTTTTGAATAAAAAAGAAGCGTTATGCTCATCTTGTAAGTTGGAAACGTAGGAAATTTCAAACTTAGTACGAGAGAAAGCATAGTGGTTCTCACGCTATAGCGTGGGCTGCTATTATCATATCCGTACTAAAGGTTTTCCTACGACCTCCAACTTAGATGTGGTAGCATTGCAGTTCCACGCTTCGTGATTAATAAATGTCCTTGTGGCAGCTGAAGGGCAAAAATAAGATATAGAGATGCAAAAGAAAGTATACCTATTTCTGCTGTTGCTACCTATAATAACCATAGGTTGCTCCAAACCAGAAGAGAAATCAACAACTCATGAACAAACTATGCAAATTCGGGATATTGCACGTTATAAACTGTATCCCACTCAAAACATTTGGACATTCATTAAGGTTGACACTCAAACTGGACAACTTTGGCAAGTACAATACAGTGTAAATGACGATAGCAACCGAACAGAATACGACCTAAATCCGAAACCGCTCATAACCAATGTCACAGGCATAAACGGTCGTTTTAATCTATACCCTACTCAAAACATATACAATTTCATTCTTCTTGACCAAGTAGACGGCAGGCTATGGCAAGTGCAGTGGTCATTGGAAGAAGGTAATCGGGCAATATTCCCCATCAAAAAATAAATAAAATCATTAAACAACATCTCTAAAAATTTTAATCATGAAAAAGTTTTTCTCTTTTCTTATTCTTGCATTTGTAACATCTGCAATAGCATTAGCACAAAATAATTCCGAACACATGACATTTAAAGGAGTGCCAATAGACGGAACTCTTAATGAATTTGTGGACAAGATGAAACAAGCAAGATTTACATATATCGGCACACACGACGGAATAGCAGTTCTTCAAGGGGATTTTGCAGGCCATAAAGGGTGTACCATTGGTGTTTACACTCTTAAATCATCGAATAAAGTAAATACTATCGCGGTAATGTTTCCTCCACAAAAAGATTGGTCATCTTTAGAATCAACCTATGTCAGCCTTAAGTCAATGCTTACTGAAAAATACGGAGAACCTTCGGAATGCGTTGAAATGTTTCACGGCGCTCTCCAGCCTGATAGAGATTTTGAAAAATTTCACAAGCTTAAATATAAAGAATGTACATGGGACACTACTTTCAGAACCCCCAAAGGAGATATCCAATTGTCAATTTGGAGTCAACAATCAGACTGCTTTGTCCTTATCAAGTATTTCGATAAAATAAACACCGATGCGGTGAAGGCACAGGCAATGGACGATCTATAATTTAGATAGTATGCATTCATTAGCTATTTTATTATTAATTATCGCTGCTATATCCACTTTGAGTATAGCAGCGATAAGATTGCTGTTTAAAATAAAAATAGATAACTTATCAGAAGAACTGAAATACATCACACCTTATAATAGCGCAGAACACTGCATACATAATCCGGGATTACAATTCATAGATATTGAAACTGAGATCAATAACATTTTTAAAGGCCATACAATATACCATTCGGAAGAAATTAATTTTACAGAGCACTATACTCCGATTTTTAATAAAATATGCTCTCTCCTGAAGTGGCTCGAAACATTTCATATCGAGCCATCGGATATTATTGCAAAATTTGCATCCGATTTCAACTACATTCATCAATTTGTAGAGCAGCACAACGAAAGGATAACTAAAAATCTGCTAGATCTAAATAAAGAATTTTTCGACAATTGTTTACAATATCCACTTGATGAACAGCAAAGGCGCTCTATCTTATCCGATGGTTACAATTGTTTAGTTATCAGCAGTGCCGGAAGCGGTAAAACTTCATCAATAATCGGCAAAGTCAAATATTTAACGACTATAAAAGGTGCTTCACCCGAAAGAATATGCCTAATAAGCTACACTAACAAAGAGGCAACCGAATTGACTGAACGAATGTCAACTATAGGGATAAAAGGATATACATTCCACAAACTTGCTACCGACATTATAGCTCATGAAACAGGAGAAAAGCCATCAATATGCGATAACACCGATGCCCTATTCGCAACGATTTATCATGAGTTGTCACAGCAATCTTCCTACAAAAAGCATATTGTCGAACTGTTACTTGACCATGAATCACCACAATACGATTTTGAGATAGAAAAAGCCGAAAGAAGAGAACAACTTTCAGAGCAAAAGAGTCAGCGTTTGAAAGCATTATTTCCCGATATGGACGGGAGAACCATATATGTAAAAAGTAAACAAGAACAAAAAATCTGTTTTGTATTATCTTCCCTCGGCGTGAGATTCAGATATGAAGAACCATACGAATATCCGTTAGCTAATGAGTTCCATTCACAATATAAGCCGGATTTCTCCATCTACTACAACAAGGATGGCGTAACAAAACGCATCTATCTGGAACATTTCGGCATTGATGAACACGGATTCGTCCCAATGTGGTTTGCTAAGGACAATAACATAACATACGAAGAGGCCAATCAAAAATATAATGACGGCATTACATGGAAAAAGGCAGCACATAATAAATTTGGCACAACACTACTAACTACATCAAGTGCCGATTTCAGTTATTCAGATATAAAATCAAACCTTAAAAATTTGTTGAGAAATGCCGGTGTACCTATATATGAAATGTCGGATGGAGAGCTCTACGAATCCATTTTACCCAAAAATAGCAAGCAGGAGAAAGCATTAATCAGACTTGTGGCAACATTCATAACACTGACAAAATCAAGTTGCCAATCAATATATGACATATTGAATAAAGCCGTCAGAGCTAACGATGAAAGAAGTGAATTCATAATCCGGAATATCTTTATTCCTGTTTATGAGAAATACGTAAGGACATTAAAAGAGAATAATCAACTCGATTTTACCGACATTATACTAAAAGCTACAGATATTTATCGTTATTCCCATCCAGCAAAATATGATTACATAATTGTCGATGAATTTCAAGACATATCGATTGACCGATATAACTTCTTAAAGGCATTACGTGACGGAAATCCACCTGCTAAGCTCTATTGTGTAGGTGATGATTGGCAATCAATATATCGCTTCTCGGGAAGTGATATGGCACTATTCAATCAATTTCCCAACTATTTTGGAGAAACGGAAATTGCCAGGATTGAAACCACATATCGATTTGGCGAACCTTTAGTGTCACTTTCTTCGCAATTCATACAACGTAACAACAGTCAAATAGCCAAACGTATTCGACCATTTAATACTCAGACAAGAACCGATTTGGAATTTTATTCATACAGCGATAAAGACTATTGTAATCTAATAGGACAGATAATTGCAAAAATACCTTCCAATAAATCGATTATTTTATTGGGCCGATATTCTTTTGATGATTATTATCTTTCATTTACTTATCGCTCATCAAAAAGGGGGACTAAATTTTTCTATCACATTAACAACCGGGAAATTGAGTTCTTGACCGTACATAAATCCAAAGGGCTTGAAGCCGATTATGTAATTCTGCTCCAATGCAATAAAGACATCTATGGCTTCCCATCGCTAATCAACGATGATCCGGTACTTAATTACGTATTGACAACCGGCGATCAATTCCCGTTTGGGGAAGAACGGAGATTATTTTATGTGGCCATAACTCGTGCAAAAACAAAGACATTCGTACTCTACGACCGTCGTTCGCCATCAGTATTTGTTGATGAATTCCTTCATCCTGACCAAATTTCCACCAATGACCACTCCAAACACCCCAATGCCAATAAACGTTGGACCCAAAGCGCCGACAAATATTTGTTAATGCTTCATAAAGAAGGTAAGAGCATACCATATATCGCTACTAAAATGGGACGAAGTCAAACCTCGATAGTTATGAGATTAGAGAAGCTGTCGGGAGAGAATGGCGAGGGGTAAATGCGGAGGGGCAGTGGCGAGGGAGATGGTTATTGGGGACCGAAGAGCTGCTCGAGAACCCATTGTGAGGCTTTGCGGTTGTTTTCAGGATAGTTGAAGTGGGCGTTGGTGTAGGTAACCGATACGGTTTTCGGTGATTTCACTTCGTTGAGCATACTGTTGATGGATGTAGGCGAACAGGTGTCGTCATTGTAGCCATAATCACAGTATAGCGGCACATTGAGGATACGGGCAAAGTTGACTACATCGTAGTAGGGCAACGTTGAAAGCACCGAGGGCACATCGGATTCGGCAAACTTAGAGTCCATGAAGTATTTGGGCCATCCTCCGGCTCGACCATTAGCAAATCCCGTCAAGTCACAAAGTGCAGGATAATCGGCGCTTACATATTTCACTTTGTCATGAAGTGCGGCCGTGATGATGGATAACGCCCCACCCTGGCTGCCGTCCATGGTCACAATAGTTTCACCGTCCCATTCAGGCAGTGAAGCAAGATAATCGACACAACGCACACATCCGGCATATACCTGCCTGAAATAGCAAGAGTCACGCGATGTCAATCCACGTTCCCAGTAGCCCCATATTTGAGGCGACGCAGAATCGATAAGGTCCTGCGAAGACTCAGGGCTCAGTCCGTGTATGTCGACATTAAGAACTATAACACCCTTTTTGGCAAAGTCGGGTTGCGGCCATCTTTTATAGGGACCGGCACCGGGAGGACAGAACATTGCCGGATGCTTCTTTCCGTCATTAGGCATTGAAAGGTACCCATAAAAATAACGTCCGCCCTCACCTACGGTCAATCGAATAAGATACACGCTGACTTCATCGGTAGAGTGCTTCTTTATATAGGTGAGCCGAGGGTCAAGATCCACTTTTCGGGCCTCTTCTATCTCATTATCCCAGAACTTTTTGAAATCCTTGGGCATCTTGGTGAATGACTTTATTCTGTCGGGCTCGAACGCCGCTTTCACTACATCGTCAAACTTTTGTCCCGCTACGGAAAAAGATAGATTGCACTCACGGAATCCCGGCTCGGTCATGGTACCCATGTCGATTGTGGCGACACCATTGACAAATAGAGTCGAATCGCTCATCGTCGGAAGAAGCATCTCTTTTCCGGTGCAGTACTTCACCGTTACACCGTCCAACGGAATGCCTGCTTGATAAGCCTCAATCTTTATTTGGGGTTTCTCGCCCACTTTATAAGTGCGGTCATGACGGTCGAGCGTTATCAGATACTCCACATAGGGATGTCGCTGCGGTTGAAATTGCGCATTCAGGTTAAATGTAACGCACGACAGCATCACGTACACAATCAATGATGAAATGTAGTTGTATTTCATAATTCCAAAGAATAAAACTATTAATTAATCAAATGCAGCATCACATAGCAAGATGACTGAGCAAATGAGGATTTAACAAAGTTAACAAAATGCCGGAATTATGCAAGCACGTACTCCCCATCGGGGTTATTTGCGGCCGAAGGAGGCGGGGACCTTTATAAAGGCGGTAACCGCTATCGTGACGATGCAGCATCCCATCACCCACCAGAAGAAGTTGACATAACCCATCGTTTCCTGAAGCCATCCGGCAGCCATGCCGGGGAGCATCATGCCGAGAGCCATGAAACCGGTGCATATCGCATAGTGGGCCGTGCGGAACGGGCCTTCACTGAAGTAGATGAGATAGAGCATATAGGCCGTGAAGCCGAATCCGTAACCGAACTGCTCGATGAAGACACAGGCATTGATCGAGAGCATATCGGAGGGTTGTACGATGGCCAGATAACAGAATGTGCCGCATGTGAGCGAAATGCTCCACGCCATAGGCCAAATCCACTTCTTGAGGCCACCGTGGGCTGCCACGAAGCCGCCGATGATGCCTCCGAGTGTAAGCCCTATAATGCCTACGGTGCCGTAGACAAATCCTACCTCCGAAGTGGAGAGGCCAAGACCTCCCGCCTCGCGTGAATCGAGCAGAAACGGATTGATGAGCTTGACAAGCTGCGCCTCGGGAAGTCGGTAGAGCAACATAAATGCGATAGCCACCCATGCCTGCTTCTTCTTGAAGAACGATGCAAATGTAGCCAGAAACTCACGTATGATATTGCGTGCCGTAACGCCCGGAGCAGGACGGTCGATTATCGGCCGAGGCAATATAACGCCGTGGTAGAGGCTTACAACCAGGAAGAAAAGCGACAACGCAAGCATGACGGCCATCCACGCAAGCGGAATGTCGCCCGTGCGCTCCTCAATGACTCCGGCAAGCATAACGAGCAGTCCCTGCCCTACGATGGTTGCAATGCGGTAGAAAGTGCTGCGTATTCCCACGTAAAACGACTGCTGATGCTCGGTGAGTGCGAGCATATAGAATCCGTCGGCGGCAATGTCGTGGGTAGCGCTCATGAACGCCACGACCCAGAACACAGCCAATGTAGCCTGAAAGAAGTACGACAACGGCAAAGTGAATGCAAGAGCACCCAACCCGATGCCAATAAAAAGCTCCATCGTCACCGTCCACCACCGCTTGGTACGTATAAGGTCGACAAGAGGGCTCCAAAAAGGTTTTATGACCCACGGCAGATAGAGCCATGAGGTGTAAAGGGCTATATCGGTGTTGCTTATCCCCATGCGCTTATACATGATGACCGAGAGTGTCATCACAGCCACATAGGGCAACGCCTGAGCAAAATAGAGTGTGGATATCCACATCCACGGCCACTTGGCCGCCCAATTAATAGATTGACCTGATTTCAGCATCTTTGAAGTAATGTGACAAAATTTGACGATAATTGAAGCCACGCTCACCCATCACGGCGGCCCCTATCTGACATAACCCCACTCCATGCCCCCATCCTGCGCCATGAAGACGGAATCCATGCAGGGTGCGCTCAACTACGAAAGCCGAGCTGTAGAGGTGACTGCGCGACAGCCACTTCCTTATTTCGAGCTCCTTGCCGACAATCATAGTACGCTTGGAGCCTACAATCTTCAACCGATAGATGCGTCCCGATGTGCCGCGTGCAAGCGGAACGAGGTCACGTATCTCACCGAAATCGATTCCCGACCGTTCTCGCACAATCGCCGACAGCTCATCGACATCGTAATCGACTGTCCAGCGGTAGAAGTTGACAGTTTCACGGTCGTAGTTGTTGAGCACCTGGGCAAGAATCGAATCGTCGACATCGGCGCAAAAAGCATCGGGACGACCGAGAATCCACTCACGGGCATTGGCCTCGACTGTCAGGTCGGGCAACGGGGCACCATCAACAGCGTCACGCGCGGCCACGAGATAGTCATGCCGCCGTGGCTCCCAGCAGTACTGGAACTCCTCAAACGCGCCTCCGCAACACTTGGAGAAGCGGGCATCGCAAAGCTCGTCGCCGTACATTAACACTTCGCCCCAAGTCGACAGAATGGCACTGCGTACTTTGGCGCGGCTCGCCCTTGTTATGCCCTGGTAACGCTGGCAATGGTCGTCGGCACACACATCAAAGTCGACATGATCGTCGTGATCATACCACTTTACACGCTCCTCGGGGGTGTCGAGCATGTCGACATGACCTGAAGCCGATGCCTTGTGACAAATCTGGGCCAGAACCCAGCTGCGGGATATAACGGCATGGGCCTTCAGTAATTCAAGCGACGCATCGGCACTCATCTCCGACGAGATAACGCTCGTGAGATAGTCCTCGACAGGCACAATGTTCAAGGCCAAAGTAAGATCGCCCGACTTTTTCAATTTAAGCTTGCCAAGGAATGACTGATTCTCCTTGCGCTGCCAATGGAAGTCAACACCTATCGTGACATCCTTTAGCGTGAAATAGGAGTCGGAGGAAAGCGGACGAAACTCAGCCCCTTCGGCATCGGACTCAAAAGAGCCGTGCAACTCGTATTGTATTTCGGGTGCCGACATGATGCCGACATTGACCGACAGTTCATGTGACACAAAGGCGACATCGTTGAATACAGAAGCCGCCAACGATGAGTCGACAGCATCAAAATCGGCCTCGGAAACGGTAATCAGAGTACCGAACACATCAACGGCACCGGGGCTCACCTTGACAGTGTCGTAACACTGCGGACGATGCGCACGCCTCGGCACTACAACCGCCTCGATTGTCGAGGAGTCGACAGCACGCAGGGCTATGTTGACCATGGGCTCGTCACCGTAGGCCGACAAAGAGTCGAGCAACTCAGACAACGCTTCGCCTACACGCTCCTGCGAATCAATGAAGTAGTGACGCTTGAACGGATAACGCCTGTCAAGCGGCATATACTCCGACGGAACAGCCTGAAAGTGAAGATGATCGGGAGCCGACGCACCGCATTGCGGCCCGTTGTAGAACACCGTGTAGCCTTCAAGTTCACAGGCGAGCCTCAACATATCGCCTACATGCCCATTGACCGATTGCGGCTCATGACGACACGAGGCAATAGTGAGATGCCCTGGAAATATAGGGAACGGATTGACCAGAATTTCATAGTTGCCCCATTGATGTACATGCTGACACTGTGGACGGTTGTCTCGGCACAGGAAGCAGGGACGCGCGGCAATGGATGCCTTGTCGACCTTGGCACCGGTGCTTACGACACGTGCAGGATTGAATTGAGCCCTCCACGGAACACCGTCGACCGTCACATCCTTGACCTTCACATCGCGCAGCGACATGGTGCGCAACCTCACCTCTTCCCAGTCACGCAGCTGATCCTCGACCAGCCGGTCAATAGCGTCACGCTTCATGTCGGTCACGGTTAAGGTTAATGCGCGCCTCAAGCTCCCACGATCTCAGGGTGTCCTTATAGAGGTTGTTGGCGTTCAAGCGGTCGAGCGACAATGAGGCATCGGAATTTCCTTCCCACCTGCGGCACAGATAGAGCACATCGTAAATGCGTCCTATGCGGTATTCGCGTGACACGGCAAGTCCCATCGCATAGTCCTCGCCGTAACAGGTGTCGGGGAACAGGATGTCACGCACAACCGGAGTGAAGAACGCGCGAGGCGCTCCAAGCCCATTGACACGCAAGGCATTGTTGCGCCCGTTAGCATCGGTCCATTCACGATGGTCGATAACGCCGGGCGGTATAGGATTCTTGTCGAAATCGGTCAACATGTAACTGCCCACCACCATAGCGCAGTTGCTGCGATAAAACTCGTCGACGATGCGCGTCAAAACCGAAGTGTCGCTGTAAACATCATCGCTGTCGAGCTGCACGGCAAACTTGCCGCATCGGCTGTCGGTCAAAGCACGGTTCCAGCATCCGCCAATACCGAGAGTGTCCGATTCGGGGACGATGTGAATCACGCGGTCGTCGGCAGCCGCAATCGACGCTACAACCTCGGTAGTTCCATCGGTGGAGTGATTGTCGACAACTATAACATTGAAACGGAACCGCGCCTCCTGCGACAAAGCACTCTTTACGGCATCGGCCACGGTGCTGACACGATTGCGCACGGGGATAACCACCGATGCTTCAACAGGCCAACTTCCGGAGAGGTCGACCTTGCGGAACTCGGGGGCAAGCCATGCGCCAACGGCCTTGAGATGCTCGGTACAGGCCTGCTCCATCTCTACCTGCACGGCTCGATTGCGCGGATCGACATAGTCAAACTGCGAACTGCCGCCGGCAACACCCTCAGAGGTGTAGAGCAACTCGGGGCAATGCATCACTTTACCCTGACGCGACAGGGCAAGCCGCAGAGCATAGAACGCAGCATAGTCATAGTGACGCTGCACCGAGGCCAACGCGCTTTCAAGCGCACGAGAGTCAACGAGCATCAGATGCCCGAAATCAAAATCGTCACGAAGCACTCCGCCACGGCTGCAGTCGATGAGCCTATGCAGCGACAACAGCCCGTCGCGCCGCTCGTAGTAGTCAGAGTAGACAACCGATGCTCCGGTCATTCGCGCCACCTGACGCATACGATGCAGCGCATTGGCCGACGGATGCACCGTCACGCCGCGCCGCACAATGAATATATATTCGTCAACCTGCCCGACAAGAGGCATAATGGCCTCGGACGAGCACAAAAAATCCAATTCAATCATAATACGCAAATCTACGAAAAAATATTCATGATTCAGGCAGGAGCGAGGAGCTTTTCATAGGCCCGTCGCAGACCCGAATCGTAACACACCTCACCGCAATAGGTGAATCCGAGTTTATCGAATATGCGCAGCATGTAGAAATTGTCGTAATTGGTGTCGACCCTGAACGATGTCACGCCCATGTCGCGGGCAAGCGCCTCAACCGATGACATAAACCCGACGGCGACACCACGTCGCTTCACCTCATCGGCCACGGCAAGGCGATGAACGACAACATAAGGCACATCGGCCAGCCAACGACCGTCGAGCCTGTCATAGGCCGGCTCTCCGTCAAATACAACGGCTCCATAGGCGACAACGCCGTCACCATTGTCAAGAACATAACCATAACCCGAGGCGATGTCACGCTCGATGTCGGCAACCGCGGGATAACTCTCGCTCCACTGGTGCTTGCCCTCGCGATACATCTGTGCCTTGGCCTGATTGATGATAGTCCAGATGCGAGGGATGTCGGCCTCAACGGCAATTCTAAAAATCATACAAGAAGATTAAACAGTGAAGGGCGACCCTTACGAGCCGCCCTTCGTATTAAAATTGAGAGTTAAGATTCAATTAGTTGGCAAACATCGTGAAGATGTATTCGGGATTGGCAACCGAAGCATCGATGAGTCCATTATAGATGCAGCTTACAACACCTACAAGAATAATGCCTGCAACACAAATCCACATTGCAACACGCTCGGATGATGCCGAACGGAAGGCGGGGATGACACACTCCTGCTGATTGTTGATGAACATCGCCTTAACCACGAGCAAGTAGTAGTAGAGCGAGATGATGGTGTTGATCAACGCAATGAGCACGAGGATGTAGAGCGCCGGAGTTCCGGGAGCGACAGCCGAGGTGAAGATGAAGAACTTGCTGAAGAAACCGGCAAACGGAGGAATACCCGCAAGCGAGAACATGGCAAGCATCATCGTGAAGGCAAGCTTGGGATTGGTGCTGTAGAGATTATTGTAATCGTCCATGTCGACACGACCGGTCTTGTTTTCAATGGCCGAGATGACACCGAATGCAGCAAGGTTGGAGAAGATGTAGACAAGGATGTAGAAAATCAACGAACCAAGACCCTGAGCGCTTCCTGCAATCACACCAAGCATGATGTAACCGGCCTGGGAGATTGAGGAGAATGCGAGGAATCGCTTAAGATTCTTCTGACGCAGAGCAAAGAGGTTACCGATTGTGATCGTGAGGATGATGAGTGCATAGAGCATCCACTCCCAAATGCCGTTGTAGAACGGGCCGAATACCTGCACGAGAATCACGAAGAATGCAAATGCGGCAGCACCCTTGGAGATAACCGAAAGATAGGAGGTAACCGAAGTGGGAGCACCCTGATAGACATCGGCAGTCCAAAGGTGGAAGGGAACCAGCGAGAGCTTGAATCCCATACCGCCGATGACAAACGCGATGGCAACGATGAGCAACGCACCGCCATCGACAATCGAAGCGGCAACATCGCTAAAGTAGAGAGTTCCCGAAAGGGCATAGACAAAGCTCAATCCCATCATGAAAATTGCCGACGAGAATACAGCGGTGAGGATGTACTTAACGGCAGCTTCATGGCTCTCATAACGGTTCTTGTCAAATGCCACGAGAGCGGCAAGCGGAAGAGAAGCCGTTTCGAGGCCGATGATGAACAGCAGGAAGTGACGAGCCGAAATCATGAGGTACATACCGAAAAGGGTGATGAGCAGCAGCTCGTAGAACTCGCCGCGACGCACACGCATGAACTCGGAGTCGGCCCACTTGATTGACTGAAGAATAACAATGAACACACCGATGTTGAGGACATTCTTGATGCCTATCATCACTGGTGAAGTAACATACATGCCACCAAAGGCCGAAGCCACCTGCTTGTCGATGGGGAATACGAAGCCCAGCGCGGTGAGCAAACCGAAAAGACACACAGTGAACATGGTGAATCCCTTGGGCGCGGGGCGCGAGCTGAATGTATCAAATAAAAAGACCAATAAGATGAGGACCAGCAATCCTATCTCTTGATGCATGACCAAAAACTGTGAATAATCCATATCTTATAAATCCTTTATTTAGTCAACACTTCAATGATGGGTAAAAATGAATTGTGGAGCAGGTTGCTAATCCAGTTGGGGAAGCAACCAATGCCTGCAACGCACACGATAAGCGTGATAACCGAAAGGCGTTCCCACCACTCGGCATCGGTCAACGACAAGTGATGCTCGTCCTGAACGGGACCGAGAAGGAGCTTGCCCACAACGCGGAGGATGTAGACGGCGGTTATCACAATAGAGCAGCATGCGATGATGGTGAAGGTGCGGTGGAAGAGGTCGGCCTCCTGGAACGAACCAACGAAGATGGTCATTTCGGCAACGAAACCGCTAAGACCGGGAAGACCGAGCGATGCCATACCGGCAATCACGTAGCACACTGCAAGGAAAGGCATAATCTTCATCAAGCCTCCCATAAGACGGATGTCGCGGGTGTGGGTACGACCGTAAATCATACCGATCAATGCGAAGAAGAGAGCCGTCATAAGACCGTGGGAAAGCATCTGCATCACGGCACCTGTCATCGCGGTTGTATTGAGCATTAATATCGCGAAGAGCACAAGTCCGCAGTGGCTAACCGAAGAGTAGGCGTTGATGTATTTGAGGTCGGTCTGCACACAAGCGCTGAACGCACCGTAAACGACCGAAATACCTGTAAGAATCAAAAATATCCAAGCCAGCTCATTGGCGGCGAAGGGCATCAGGTAGATTGCAACACGGAAGCATCCGTAACCTCCAAGCTTCATGAGCACACCGGCATGGAGCATCGACACGGCGGTAGGCGCTGAAGCGTGACCGTCGGGGCTCCAAGTGTGGAACGGGAACATGGCTCCGAGAACACCAAAACCCACAAAGGTGATGGGGAACAGGAAGTACTGCCAGTCGTGCGAGATGGCGTCATTGGCCGAAATCTCAAGCAGGTTCATGGTCAGCGGGCTTCCTGCGGGAGCCGAATGATAGTATATACCGAGGATTCCGAGCAAGAGGAATGCCGAACCACCCATGAGCATAAGTGTAAGCTTCATCGCCGAATACTCCTTGCGACCTGTACCCCAAAGACCGATGAGAAGGTACATGGGGATAAGAGCGACCTCATAGAACATGAACATGGTAAAGAGGTCGATGGAGATAAAGAATCCGAACACACCGGTTGAAAGCAGAATCAACCACAGGAAGAAGTCCTTTGGCAGAGGATTGATTTTCCACGAGGCGAAAGAGCCTGCGAAAACGATGATAGCCGAAAGCAGCAGCATTGCAACGGATATACCGTCGACACCGACAGCAAGATGGATGTTAAGCGGTTCAAACCACATCCACGAGCCTTGATAAAGCATGATGTCGTCGGCACCGGCAGCACGCAGTTGGCAGAAATCAACCACAAGATATACGGCCAATGCCACAAGTGCAGTAGAGCCAACAACGGCCACCGTGCGTATCTGCTTCATGTTCCGGCAAAGGAACAGGCATCCAAGCATCAGCAGAGGGATGACCACAAAGTATATCAGAATATTAGAGAATATCATAATTACTATATTTTTCTAATTGCACTATTTATTAGAGAAGACAAACCCATGTAATCGAGGCGAGCAGAAGTGCGCCGATAAGGTAAACCCATACATACATCTGGAGGTTGCCCGACTGAAGTCCGCGAATTGAGAACGAAGCCTTCTGAGTAACGCGGGCAAACATATCCATCGTACCGTCGATAATGTGACGGTCAAACCATGCGATAGGCTTGCAAATGCCGTCGAAAATTATGCGGTGAGTGATGAACATATAGAGTTCGTCCCAGTAGAAGCGGTGATGACACCAGTCCCAGAGTGTGGGAAGTGCATTCTTGAACTTGGCGGGAAGCGGATTCTCCTTTTTATACATCACAGTGGCGATTGCGATTGCGATTATGGCAACGGCAAGTGACACTGCAGCCACCGACCAGTCGAGATGCTCAAGATTGGTGAAGAATCCAACGTGGTCAAACATCGGGTGACCATTCCATGTAACGAGGTTTCCGAAGGGGACGAAGCCTGCAAAACATGAGATAACGGCAAGGATAACCAACGGGAGTGTCATAGTCCAGGGCTGATCGTGAGGAGCGTGATGACCTTCGGGCACCTTGTGTTCCTTCCACCAGAAGATAAGGTAGTAGAGGCGGAACATGTAGAAGGCGGTAAGACCGGCTACAAGCGACATCCATACATACCACAAAGCAGAGTTGCCGAAGCAAGCGGTGAGAATCTCATCCTTGGAGAAGAATCCGGCAAACGGGATGATACCCGCGATAGCAAGACAGCCGACAAGGAATGTGATGTGGGTGATGGGCATGTGCTTCCGCAGACCATGCATGGCCGTGTAGTCGTTGGAGCCTATGGCGTGAATCAAAGCACCTGCACAGAGGAACAACAACGCCTTAAACATAGCGTGAGTGAACAGATGGAACATACCGGCCATGTAACCGATGCCGTGGTGGAACTCGGGACGGGCAACACCAAGCGAAACCATCATGAATGCAATCTGCGATATTGTCGAGAATGCGAGCACGCGCTTGATGTCGATCTGCGTACAGGCCACCATTGCAGCATAGAGTGCGGTGACGGCACCTACAACAGTTACAATCTCAAGCGAACGAATCTCCATCAAGTATAGCGGGAACAGACGGGCCACAAGATATACACCGGCCACAACCATTGTAGCGGCGTGAATAAGGGCCGAAACCGGGGTGGGACCTTCCATTGCATCGGGGAGCCAGATGTGGAGCGGCATCATGGCCGACTTACCCATACCTCCCATGAAGATGAGCACGAGAGCCCATGTCATAACCGAAGCGCCCATGAACATGGGAGTTGCACTTCCTGCAAAGATGTTCTTTACACCTTCGGCAGTAGCTTCGCTCACCTGATATACATTGGCGAGACCGTCAACGGGAACCGAAGTGAGTTCGGTGAAGTTGAACGTACCTGTGAAGTAAGACAACACGAGGATACCGATGAGGAATCCGAGGTCGGCAAAACGAGTTACGATAAACGCCTTCTTTGAAGCTGAAACAGCCGACGGCTTCACATAGTAGAAACCGATGAGGAGGTAGGAAGAAGCACCCACAAGCTCCCAGAAGATATACATCTGGAAAATGTTGGTTGCAACAACGAGTCCGAGCATCGAGAAGCTGAACAGAGAAAGGAAAGCGTAGAAACGCTGAAAACCTCTTTCATACACTCCGTGATGGTCGCGCATGTAACCCAAGCTGTAGAGATGCACCATGAACGATATAGTGGTGATGACCACAAGCAGCATGGCCGAGATAGGATCGAGGAGGAATCCAAGACGGATAACGAGTGAGTCGGTAAACTGCAGCCATGTCACATTCCAGAGAATCGACTGCAGACGCTCGCCTGCAGCGTTGATGAACTGAGCGTCGCCGCTGAAGAAATAGGTAAACGCAACAGTATAGGCGAGCACCAGAGTGGTACCCATGCCGAGAGTTCCGAGAGTACCGGCCAACTTATGGCTCATCTTCATGCCCAACAAGCCGAGCAGGAGGAACATGAAGAGAGGAATAGCTAATATGAAGATTGATATATGTTCCATAACTATTAAAATTTCATTTTAGTGAGGTCGCGTATATCAATATTTCGGGCAACGCGGAAAATGTTGACTATAATTGCAATGGCAAGAGCTGTTTCGGCAGCTGCAATAGCTATGGCAAAAAGGGTGAACATCATTCCTTCGAGTTGTCCGGGGAACAAGAAGCGGTTAAACACCACGAAGTTGATGTCGACCGAATTGAGCATCAACTCAAGCGATATCAGAATCGCAATCATGTTTTTACGGGTGATGAATCCGTAAACACCGCAGCAGAACATAATCATGCTGGGGATAATGTACATCATCATAGATAAATTGTCCATAATCTGCACCAATGATTAACGCTTGCGGGCGACTACCACGCCACCGATTATACATGCCAATAACAACACACTCACTGCTTCAAAGGGGAGCAGGTACTGCCACTTTTCAGTGCCGAGAAGCACTTGGCCTATTTCCTGCATAGTGAGATCCGTAGTGAACGGACGGCTCAACGCGGTCCAGAACTCGTGACGGCACAGGGCGAAGCCCATGACCACAAAGGCCAAAAGGGCAGCGATGATACCCATGACGCGTCGTTTTGAAGCAAGTCTCGCACTACTGTCGCCGGGATTGGTTGTGAGCAAAATTGAGAACACAAACAATACTACGATACCACCCGCATATACGGCAATCTGGACGGCACCCAGGAACTCGTAGTCGAGCTTGAAGTATATGCCCGCCGTAGCGAAGAGCACAAACAACAGGTAGGTTGCCGCACGCAGAATCCTGCGAGTGGTGACAGTGAGTATCGAGAATACGATAATCGCCGCAACGATTACGCAATACATAATGATACTTCCAACTGATTCCATATTATATCTGATTTTTCTTTTTACTTTTCAGCGACATTAGACTGAGCGGGAGCCTCAGGAGCCTCGGCGGGCTTGGGAGCCGGTGCCGGCTCGGCCGGTTCGGGCAGATAATTAAGTTTCTCGACGAGCATCGAACGGGTGAATACAGCCTGCTCGAAGTCGTTGGAGAACTCAAGCGCATTTTGAGGACATGTGGTGACACACAGCTCGCAGAATGTGCAGCTTCCGAGATCGTACATGTAGGCATCGAGTTTACGCTTCTTTTTTCCGTCGGGAAGGTCAACCATCTTTGTTGTGAGGTTGATAGTGCCGTTGGGACAGTTGCGCTGACAAATTCCGCACGCTATACACTTGTGATGACCTTCAGCGTCATACTTCAAGACGAGCTTTGCACGGAAACGCGGAGCGGCGTACTGTATCGTCTTGCGATCGTCAGGATAGGACTCGGTCACCTTCGGGGTCAAGAACTCCTTTCCGGTGACACCCATACCCTTCAATAGGCTTGTAATGCCTGTTCCCAGTGATGAAAAATAATCTTTTACACTGCCCATAGATTATGATTGGTCTTTATTACTTTAAAATATGCATACCGATTGACAATATATTCGTTGTCGCGACCGACCGGAGTATCGGTATGTGTAACCTCCGGTATCGACCGCATTACTTTTCCCAATTCAAACCCGTCACTTGACCTGACCGCCGAGAATGTCGAGCAACTCGGAGGTGATGGCCTGCTGACGGAGCTTGTTGTATTCGAGCTGAAGCTGATCAAGCAGCTTCTTCGCATTGTCGTTGGCGCTCTGCATCGCCATGACACGCGCGGCCTGCTCGGAGGCCTGGTTTTCGGTAAACGTTTCCTGCATCACGGCAAGCACGAAGAGCGGCAATACCGAGGTGAAGATGGCGTTGGCATCGGGCTCGAAAATGTAGGGCCGACACTGCACGGTGATGGAGTTGTCGGTCAATGTTTCCTGAGCCACGGGGAGCAGCTGCTCGGCGCGAAGAATCTGACGACTCACGCTCTTGTAGCTCATGTAGATTATTTCGAGCAGGTCGATATTGCCGTCGAGATACTCCTGCTGCAGGGAGAAGGTGAAGTTGCGAATCTCCTTCCCCGAGCTTTTGGAGTTGACCTCGACAAGCTGTCGAACCTCGATGTGGGCGCCTGACAGGCGGCGGGCGGCCTTGAACATCTTGCCTCCTACGGGATATATCACGAAGTCCACATCCTGACCGTGCTTTTCACGCATGGAGTGCAACTTCTGAAGCAGTCCCTTGAAGACATTCATGTTGTAGGCACCGCAAAGGCCGTCATCGGAACCGAATACGACAATACCGATGCGCTTCACTTCGCGATTCTCGATTAACGGCGACGAGAACTCGGCATCGGCCGAAAGCAGATTGCCGATGATAGTCTGTATCTGTCCGCGGAAGGGCAGAAGACGCTTGAGGGCCTGCTCGGCCTTGTGCATCTTTGCCGATGAAATCATCTTCATGGCTCCGGTGATCTTTTCAGATGACTTCACCGAGCCGATTCTTCCTTTAAGTTCGCGTAATGTTGCCATTTCGGTATCGTTGTTTATTTATAGCGGCTTGCAATCTCCTTGGCGCATTCAGTGAGTTTCTCGACAACATCGTCGGTCAGCTGACCGGCCTTGATGACATCGAGCACTTCCTTCTGATATTTTGCGCGAATCAACTGCAAGAAGAGTTTTTCAAATTCTGAAACCTTCTCAAGCGGTACATTCTCGAGCAATCCCTTTGTTCCGCAGAATATTATAGCCACTTCCCCCTCGACGGCCATAGGGCTGTACTGAGGCTGGATGAGGAGCTGCTCATTCTTGCGGCCTTTGTCGATGACGCGGGCGGTAACGGGGTCGATGTCGCCGCCAAACTTGGTGAACGACTCCAACTCGCGGAACTGTGCCTGGTCGATTTTCAGCGTACCGGCAACCTTCTTCATCGATTTGATCTGAGCGTTACCACCCACACGAGAAACCGATATACCCACATTGATGGCGGGACGGATACCTCGGTTGAACAGAGCCGTTTCAAGGAATATCTGTCCGTCGGTGATTGAAATCACGTTGGTGGGGATGTAGGCCGACACGTCGCCTGCCTGAGTTTCGATGATAGGAAGCGCGGTGAGCGAGCCACCACCCTTCACCTTGTCCTTCAGTACCTCGGGGAGGTCGTTCATGGCAGCGGCCACTTCCTGATTGTCGATAATCTTGGCGGCGCGCTCAAGAAGACGCGAATGGAGGTAGAAGATATCACCCGGATAGGCTTCACGACCCGAAGGACGCTTAAGAATCAGCGAAATCTCGCGGTAGGACACGGCCTGCTTCGAGAGGTCGTCATAGACAATGAGCGCGTCACGGCCGGTGTCGCGGAAGAACTCACCGATAGCAACACCCGCAAAGGGAGAGTAGTAGCGCATCGCAGCCGAGTCAGACGCATTGGCGGCCACGACTACGGTATAGGGAAGCGCTCCGTTGTCGCGGAGAGTCTGCACAAGTGCGGCCACCGACGATGCCTTCTGTCCTATAGCGACATATATACAGTAGACGGGCTTTCCGTCCTCGTAGTTCTTGCGCTGATTGATTATAGTGTCGATAGCGATTGCGGTCTTACCTATCTGACGGTCGCCGATAATCAACTCACGCTGTCCGCGGCCTATAGGCACCATCGAGTCTACGGCCTTTATACCGGTCTGCAGCGGCTGCTTTACAGGCTGACGGAATATAACTCCGGGGGCCTTTCGCTCCAAGGGCATGCGGTAGAGGTCGCCCGAAATAGGGCCTGCACCGTCAATCGGTTCACCCAACACATTGATTACGCGACCCAAGAGGCCTTCGCCGACGGGGATTGAAGCAATCTCGCCGGTGCGACGGACGGTCATATTTTCAGTCACGCGGTCAATGTTGTTAAGCAAAATCACACCGACATTGCTCTCCTCAAGGTTCATGGCAACACCCTTGACGCCGTTTTCAAACTCTACAAGCTCGTTGGCGCGTACATTCTCAAGTCCATAGACATGGGCGACACCGTCACCTACCTCAAGGACCGTTCCAACTTCCTCGAATGACACCTTGTTGTTGACATTCTCCAGTTGTTGCTTTAATACTTCCGATATTTCGCTTGGGTTAATCATTAGTTTGTGTTAGTTGCTTAATAGTTTAAGACGCAATTGCTTGAGTTCGTTACTGATTGATGCATCGAGGCGCTCGGAGTTGATGTTTATGACAAATCCGCCAATCAGCTCCGGGTCGACGGTGCGCGAGAACTCCATCGAAGCCCCGTTGAGATGACGCTTCACGAGGTCGTGCAGCTTGTCGATCTCGGCCTGCGGCAGGTCGGCTGCCGTAATCAGCCTCACGAGGTAGATGTTGTTTTCCTCACGATATATGTCGAGATAAGCGAGAGCGATGCCTCTCGAGAAATCGATGCGCTTGTTTTCGACAAGAAGCTTCAGGAAGTCGACATAGCAACTGTCGGTCTTCTCGGCCTCTGCCGCAGTCATCAACAGACGGGTCTTATCGTCGACGGCGATGTAGGGATTGTTCATCACCTCCTGCAGTCGAGGCTGTGCGGCGAAAGCCGCCTCCAGATTTTTCATCAGCACATAGACCCTGTCGGCTTTGCCTTTTTCAACGGCAAACTTGTACAGCGCCTTGGCGTAACGAGATGGAATAAGACCTTGGTTCATTGCGTTTTAGTTTTTATTTTCAATTTCATCCAACAGTGAGTTCACTAATTGGGTCTGGGCCTTCTCATCGGCCATTTGCTTGCGCACCACTTTGGTGGCAATGTCGAGGGCAAATGAGCTGACCTCATCGCGGAAGCGCAGTTCAGCCTCTTTATGCGACTGCTCGATGGAAATCTTTGCGGCATCCATCACCTTTTGAGCTTCCTTTGAAGCAGCGGCGCGTGCTTCCTCAATAATCTGAGTCTTCATGCGGTCGGCTTCGCGTAGCATTTCAGCTTGCTGCTTGCGAGCTTCGTCTATGTATTTGTCGGCCTCTTCACGGGCATGGTCAAGCTGCTCCTTTGCATTTTGAGCGTACTCCACACCCTTGTCGATAAGGTCGGCACGGCCTTCGACACTCTTCATGATAGCCGGCCACCCCCATTTTGCGAGTACAAAGAACAGTACCGCGAAGGCGACAAACATCCAGAATATCAGGCCGAATTCAGGCGTGAAAAGTTCCATGGTTAGAGCTTGATATTAGAGGAAGAACGAGAGCAGACAGACGATAACCGCAAACAGGGCAACACCTTCGACAAGAGCTGCAATCACAATCATGTTACTGCGGATGTCGCCGGTAGCTTCGGGCTGGCGAGCGATAGCTTCCATGGCTGATGCACCGATTTTACCGATACCAATACCTGCACCGATTGCTGCGATAGCTGCGCCGATACATGCGCCAATTCCCAATGTGCCTTCGATGGCTGCTAAAATCATTGCTAACATAGAGATAAATTTTTTGAAGTTATTAATTATTTGTTTGTTTTTGTTTCAGGGGTTTTATGTTCTTCATGTCCCTTCTCCTGCGCGAGCGCTATAAACAGCGTCGACAGCATCGTGAACACGTAGGCTTGTACGAAGCTCACCAGCACGTCGATGAGCAACATGAATATTGAGAACAGAATCGAAACCACAGTCGTTGCGCCGGTAACTACAGGTCCCATGACGGCAAGAATGAAAATCAACAGGGTGAGCACGATGACGATGATGTGTCCGCCCATCATGTTGGCAAACAGACGCACAGTCAGAGCCGCCGGCTTGGTGAAGATTCCGAAGAGCTCGATTATGGGCATGATGGGAATCGGGAACTTCAGCCACAGCGGAACATCGGGCCAGAATATCTCCTTCCAGTAGTGCTTTGTTCCGAATATGTTTACAATCAGGAATGTTATCACCGACAACACGAGTGTAACGGCGATGTTGCCCGTAAGGTTGGCTCCGCCGGGGAAGATGACGATCAATCCCAGCAGGTTCATGACGAGGATGAAGAAGAACACCGTGAGCAGATAGGGCGCGAAACGCGGTGCCTGCTCTCCGAGAGTGGGCTTGATGACACCCTTGTAGATGAACTCTATCATAGCCTCGATTGCGCCGGTGAACTTGCGGGGCGCCTTGTAGCCGGCCGAGCGATACCATGCGGCCACCTTCAGCACCATCCACATTACGATAAATACCGAGATGAAGATTGCGAGCACATTCTTGGTTATGGAGATGTCCCAAGGACGATACTCTTCCATCACCACCTTGCCGTCGGGCTGAGTCACAGGCTTCATCCCCACGAGCTTATTGTGCCACTTGCTGTCCTTACCGCCGAGCCGGAATCCGTCATACTCCTTGCCGTGCTGAATGCGGCTTGAGCTGAAACAGTGCCAATGACCTTCATAGTCGCGCACTATCACAGGCAGGGGTATACGCAGGTCATGGGAGAAAGGGACTTCCCACCCATAACCGTCACCGAGGTGCTCGAAGATAATCTCCTTGGGGTTGATTTTCTTCTCGACTTTCTCCTCGGCGTTATCTTCGGCCGACATGCACAACGGCGATGCAATCACCAGGCATATAAGCGACAGTAAGAAAACAATACGCTTCATATCAATAAATGCACACTGACACTACATTGTTATCGACATCGACGATTCCGCCGTTGACCTGCACCTCGCCGCTTCGTCCGTCGTGATGATAGGTGACGGTGCCGGGTTCGAGCGTGGAGATCAGTGACGCATGATTGCGCAATACGGTGAACTCTCCTTCGGTTCCGGGAAGCGTCACGCTGTCAACCTCACCCTGAAAGAGAATGTCTTGTGCCGATATAACCTTGAGTATCATAGTCGTTAATATCTTTTACTTATTTCACCTCGGCAAGCATCTTCTTACCCTTTTCGATGGCCTCGTCGATTGTGCCAACGTTAAGGAATGCCTGTTCGGGGTATTCGTCCATCTCACCGCTCAGAATCATCTTGAATCCGCGGATTGTTTCGCTAAGCGGCACCATCACGCCGGGAAGGCCGGTAAACTGCTCGGCCACGAAGAAGGGCTGAGAGAGGAATCGCTGTGCGCGGCGAGCGCGTGCAACAACAAGCTTGTCCTCATCCGAAAGTTCGTCGACACCGAGGATGGCGATGATGTCCTGAAGCTCGTTGTACTTCTGGAGCAGCTGCTTTACAGCCTGTGCAGTCTGGTAGTGGTCCTCGCCGATGATGTGGGGGTCGAGGATACGCGAAGTCGACTCCAGCGGGTCAACAGCGGGATATATACCAAGCTCGGCAATCTTACGGCTGAGCACCGTGGTGGCATCAAGGAAGCTGAATGTGGTGGCGGGCGCTGGGTCGGTCAAGTCGTCGGCAGGCACGTAGATGGCCTGAACCGAAGTGATTGAGCCCTGCTTGGTCGAGGTGATGCGCTCCTGAAGGGCACCCATCTCCGATGCAAGCGTAGGCTGATAACCCACAGCCGAAGGCATACGGCCAAGAAGAGCCGAAACCTCGGAACCTGCCTGGGTAAAACGGAATATGTTGTCGATGAACAGCAGAATCTCCTTACCGCCTCCGTCCTGGTCGCGGAACTGCTCAGCAACCGTAAGACCTGAAAGGGCAACACGAAGACGCGCACCCGGTGGCTCGTTCATCTGACCGAACACGAGCGTAGCCTGAGAATTTGCCACATCGTCCATGTTGACATCAGCAAGATTCCACTCGCCTTTCTCCATTCCTTCGCGGAACTTTTCGCCATACTTCATAACGCCGCTCTCGATCATCTCACGCAGGAGGTCGTTACCCTCACGAGTACGCTCTCCCACTCCGGTGAATACCGAGAATCCGTTGTGACCCTTGGCGATGTTGTTGATAAGCTCCATGATGAGCACTGTCTTGCCCACACCGGCGCCACCGAACAGACCGATTTTACCACCTTTGCTATAGGGCTCAAGAAGGTCAATCACCTTTATACCGGTATAGAGTATCTCGGTGCCTATAGTGAGGTCGTCAAACGGAGGAGCCGGCTGGTGAATCGGACGCAGATTGTCGCGCTTCAAAGGCGCAAGGTGGTCGATGGCTTCACCGATAACGTTAAGGAGTCGTCCCTTAACCTGATCGCCGGTGGGCACCGCAATCGGACGGCCGAGGTTGTCAACACGTACACCTCGCTGCAATCCGTCGGTACTTTCCATTGCCACACAACGCACAGTGTCCTCTCCGATGTGCTGCTCCACTTCAAGAATAAGAGTGGAACCGTCGGGGCGGTCAACCTTGAGCGCGGTATAAATGGGAGGAATCACATTGTCCTTTCCCTCGAAGGTAACATCGACCACGGGGCCGATAACCTGAGTCACTGTTCCGAATTTATCGCTCATCTTTACGAAAATCAGGGTTTATATAGATTTATATTTTTATCAAACAGACTTATCAGAAGTGCAATCCATAGCAGATTACCACTACCATAAGTACGAGGTTAGCCAAATTGATGGGAAGCAAATATTTCCACTCCAATGACAAGAGCTGGTCGATGCGAAGGCGCGGGAATGTCCACTTGAACCATATTATCACAAATGAAAGAGCTATTGCCTTAATGAGGAACCACACTATGGACGGAATGAAGTCCATAACATGGTTGAATGCGTCCCATCCGGGGATGTGGAGGGGCATCCAGCCTCCAAAGAACAACAATGAAGCAACACCTGCGACGATGAAAAGGTTCAAGTACTCGGCCAAATAAAAGAATCCGAAATGGATACCTGAATATTCGGTGTGGTAACCTGCAGTCAACTCACTCTCGGCCTCGGGAAGGTCAAACGGGCCACGGTTGGTTTCGGCCGTTCCTGCTATGAGGTAGATGATAAATGCGATGATTGCGGGTATGTGTCCCGAGAAGATGAACCAGAGATCCTGCTGCTGATTCACGATATCGGAGATTGACATCGAGCCGGCAAAAGCCACCATCGTGATTACCGACAAGCCGATTGAGAGCTCGTAGCTTATCATCTGGGCTCCTGAACGGAGGGCGCCGATGAGTGTGAACTTATTGTTACTCGACCATCCGGCAAGAAGTATACCGAGCACGCCTATCGACGACACGGCAACCAGGAAGAATATACCGATGTTGAAGTCAATGACCTGAATGCCTTTGCCCCACGGAAGCACTGCGAAGCAGAGCATCGAAGCAATGATTACAAGGTAGGGCGCGAGCGCGAAGAGGAACTTGTCGATGTGGTTGAGCGATATGAGCTCCTTGATGAGAATCTTGAACATATCGGCAACACTCTGGAATATTCCGAAGGGACCTACGCGGTTCGGGCCAAGACGGCACTGGAAAGCGGCACACACCTTACGCTCGAAGTAGATGTAGAAAAGAGCGAGCAGGGCGTAAGCCAAGAGTAAAACCACTCCTATGATGACACATTCCACTACGACCGCAAGCCATGGCGACATATAGGTCGTGAGAAACTGGTTGAGCCAGTCGGCTCCTTTTGATAAATCGTACATATCGGTTTTTGTCTTTACTTTTTCTTAATCTTACTATCGGTCTATATCGGGTACTACGTAGTCGAGCGTACCGCCAATGGTGATAAGGTCGGCAATCTTTCCGCCACGGGTTATGTGGTCAACGACACCTGCAAGGTTGAAGCAGGGCGAATTGAACTTCAGGCGCATGGGGCTGGTGCCGCCGGTGCTCTCGATGTAGACCCCGAATGCGCCACGACTTGCCTCCACCTGCTGGAACCAGTGTCCGGCAGGCAACTTGACAATCTTGGGAACCTTTGCACATATTTCGCCTTCGGGGATTTTGTCAACAAGCTGCTCAAGGATGCGAATCGACTGACGGATCTCCTCAATACGAGCCTTGAAGCGAGCCATCGAGTCACCCTCGTGGAGCACAACCTCCTCGAAGTCAAGTTCGGAATATATGCCGTAGGGAGTGGTCTTGCGCACATCGCAGGCCCAACCCGAAGCACGGCCGGCAGGACCGGTAACCGAATAGGATATGGCATCCTCGCGCGACAGCACGCCTACCCCGTCCATACGGTTGTGTGCGATTACATTGCCGGTGAATATGGTGTCATACTCCTTGAGGCACTTGGGCATTATTTCGATAAGAGCCTTGACATCGTCAACAAATCCGGCATCGAGGTCGTCCATTATACCGCCGATACAGTTGTAGTTGAATGTCATGCGGGCTCCGCAAGTACGTTCAAATATGTCGAGCACGCGTTCACGCTCACGCATTGCATAGAAGAGCATTGTAGTGGCTCCGAGGTCCATACAGAATGTGCCGATGAACAGCAGGTGCGATGATATACGCATAAGCTCGTCCATCATGACGCGTATCACCTGAGCGCGACGGGGCACCTCAATTCCGAGAGCCTTCTCTATACACAGGCACAGGCAATGACGGTTCTGCTGAGCCGAGAGGTAGTCAAGACGGTCGGTGAAATGCAAGGTCTGGGGATAGCCGAGTCCCTCACAAAGTTTCTCGATACCGCGGTGGATATAACCGAGGTAAAGGTCGATTTTCTTGATGGTTTCACCGTCGACGGCTGTGCGGAATCGCAATACGCCGTGGGTTGCGGGGTGCTGCGGACCGATGTTGACAACGAAGTCCTCGGGTGCGAAGATGGTTACATCCTTCTTCACGATAGTTCCGTCGGCTTCCTCAACGTAGGTAACCGAAGTATCCTCGACCTCTTCATGGTCAAGACGCACGGGATTCACCTCGGGACTCGCATCGTAGTCCTTGCGCAAGGGGTAACCTACCCAGTCATTGCGCAGGAACAGTCGGCGCATATCGGGGTGATTGATGAAGATTATGCCGAAGTAATCATAAACTTCACGCTCATAGAGATTGGCCACGGCCCAAAGGTCGGTTATGCTGTGAAGCATGGGCTTCTCACGGTCGGCAGTTGACACGCGCACCGATATGTGGGTGTTGTATTTGGTTGAAGTGAGGTAGTACATGCAACCGAGTGTTTCGGTCCAGTCGACACCTACTATAGCCACAAGATAGTCGTAGCTAAGCTCGGAATCCTCCTTCAAAGTCTTAGCAAGAGCATGCCATTTGGCATCGGGAATATTCACCAACAGACATTCGCCCTCCTCAAATGTTGCTTCGGGGAACAGTTTGGCTATTTTTTCCTGAATGTTTGCCATAATTGTGATAATATTGGGTATTATTCTTAAAATTCGTTTATAGTCACTCTGTTACTGCGCATCGTCGATGGGATGGCTTTCAAGGAAATCGCGTTGCTTTTCCTGACGGTTCACTCCACCGAAGAACTTCTCTACCTTAATTTTGCGTGAGAGCTGCATTATACCGTAAATCATTGCTTCGGGACGAGGCGGACATCCGGGCACGTAGACATCGACGGGGATTATCTCCTCGACACCCTTCACTACGTGATAGGAGTTCTTGAACGGACCGCCCGATATTGCGCATCCACCGCAGGCAATCACATACTTGGGCTCGGCGAGCTGATCGTAAAGACGACGCACCACCGGAGCCATGCGGTGAACGATCGTTCCGGCTACCATCATGAAGTCGGCCTGACGTGGTGAGGCACGTGCCACTTCCCAGCCAAAGCGCGCCATGTCATAACGCGCCGCTCCAAGTGCGATAAACTCGATACCGCAACAACTGGTGGCGAAAGTGAGCGGCCAGATAGAATTGGAACGCCCCCAGTTGATTATGTTGTCAAGCGTGCCTACAACAACGTTGGTACCGTTGTCCTTGAGCTCCTTGACGAGTTTTTCGATATATTCATTGTCCTTCCATTCGGAATAGGGCATGCCTTTTGTAGTTACTTCCATTCCAATGCTCCTTTCCGCCAGGCATAAACGAGGCCCAGCACTAAAATTCCAAAAAACAAGGCGATACAAAGCAATCCTTCAACACCGAGCTCGCGCATACGCACTGCCCAGGGATACAGAAACACCGTTTCCACATCAAACATAAGAAACAGGATTGCATAGAGATAGTAGCCGACCTTGAACTGGGCCATGCTCACACCTCGTGTGGGGATACCGCACTCATACGCTTCACCTTTCTGTGCATTGTAGGACTTCGGCGATATTAATCCGGCAGTCACCAATGCCAATGCCACAAGTGCCACACCGGTGAGGGCGGCAACTACGGCAAGAGTCGAATTCTGAATACCAAAAATTACTGATACCATATTGTTAATCTAATTTCCTCAAACAAAAAAGGCCACTTCGGAACAGTTTCCGACAGCGACCCGGACATATATTTCTTCCCCGACGCATGCACGGTTCACCTGTTTCCCGCCAATGCGAGAAGCCGGAGCCAAAATAATATTTGAAATAGAGCACTGCATCAATGGTAGCTTAACTGCATTAAACAAATTGATTCTCAGCAAAATAAATATTCAAGGTTAACATTTTATTAAATTCTGCCAAAAATCTCATGCAAATATAATAAAACTTTTTTGAATAGCACGCCTCAGCGATTGTCTTTATTTTCACCAAAAAGCCTCAATTATCTCCCTATATGACACAATAAAAGAAGTCCGACGGCAACCTTTGACGGAAGCCGACGGACTTTCTTTAGGGATGGTAACTCTATTTTATCAGTTACTTTTTCTTAGCGATTACTGCTGATTGTTGGTGTACACATCAACGAGGGCAGCCGTTACATGGAATGTTCCTGCGCACTCAAAGGTGAGCGACATGCCATGCTCGGGTGTGCCGTGAGCTTTAAGATTGGTAATCTTGTACTTGGGCTGGGGATCCTCAAGATTGCTTGAATTGTAGGTTACGGGGATGAGTTCGTCGGCTTCAAGAGTCACCGAGTTCTTGTTCATAAACACCTTTACATCCTTGAATCGCAAGCTCATCGAGGGCATCTTTTCAGCAAAACTTGCAGCGAGGATGTCGATGTTGGCAGTCTTCTTCTCGGCATTGATTATAACCGAATAGCGGTTCTTGTCGGCAGTATTTGTAGTATAAGGATTTTGATCAGCCGAAGTAACGGTGGTTGTACTGAAGTAATTCAAGGGGATAGAGAAGCTGGTCACCGAAGTTCCGTCGGCAAAGTCAATCATATAATATCCGTTATAACCCTTGAAGTAAGCGGTTACGTTGGCCGAGCCGAGTGAAGTAGCTCCGTTTACTACAGGAGTCACGCCGGTGCCCGAAAGCTGAAGGCCCTCACCCTTGGGGAGTGACGAAAGCTTAAGGCCGCTTATCTTCATGCTGCCCGACGACATGTTGGGAAGGCTTATTGTAGGATAATTGATTTCTCCAAGGCTGTTCTCATAGTCAATGCGGGTAGTTGTAGCGCTGTTTGAGAAAGCTGCTTCACCTCCTGCTTGAGCGGCATAGTTAGCCATCGGGAATGAGAATGTTCTTTCGTTTTTGCTGTCTGTGTCACAGGCTGTCATTGCAACGGCTACGAGAGCCGACATTAAAATCGTTTTTGTTTTGTTCATTGTTGTCGTTAATATTAGGTTTAATTTATTTTAGAATTGTAATCGGAGGGTGGCTCCTATATGTCGCGGTTTACCCCTCTGCAGGAATGTGTTCCCTATAGAAACGAAATAAAACGTGTCATATTGTGTACCGGTGATGTTTTCACCCCAAAAAGTAAGTGAAAAATCATTTTTTTCAAATCGCACCGATGCTCCGAGCAGCGCGTAGAAGGGCTGGCGCACTTTGTTGGCTTCGTCCCACACGATTTCACCCACGCCTCGCGCGTTGACATTCAGCGCAATAGCATCGAGCAGCTTCGACTTAACCGGCTGTGTGTAGTTGACTCCGGCAAACACGGTGTTGTGCGGAGCGTAGGGTATATAGTTGCCCGAGTAATCGGCTATGCCATTGTTAAATTTACTGAATTTGGCATTTGTGTATCCGTAACTTGCATTTAGCAACCATCGGTCGGCCGGACGGAAGCTCATCGACAGCTCGGCTCCGAAGCTACGGGTGCGGCCAGCATTGGTCATGATTCGGCCCGTAGTCACTCCGTCGGGAAACACCGTGAGCTGCTGGTCGCGACAGTCGATGTAGAAGAGCGCCATGTCGGCCGTAAACCGTCGGTCGGTCGACGAGAAGTGAGCGCCTATCTCGTAGTTCCAGCTCGTTTCGGGCTTGTAGGATATAATCTCGTTCACATCATATTTCTCGCTCAGTCCCATCAGCCCCATTATGCGCTGCTGAAGCACATCGCTGAACATCTGGGTGTTGAATCCTCCGGCCTTGTATCCCCGAGCCACCGAGCCATATATGTTTCCGGCATCAAAATTATAGGTTAGCGTCAGCTTAGGCAGAAATTGGAGGAAAGTCTTGGAAAGCCTACCGCCGTCATCGATGTTTACGGGATCGACGCGATACACCTCGGGTTCATCCTTGGTTATGTCATATATTGTGTAGCTCGTATTGCATCGACTGTTGTAACGCAACCGGTTGTGTTCAAGGTCGAGGCGCATTCCCAATGCTACATTCCACGCCCCGAGGACATAGGCGCTCTGATGGTACAATGCCACTCCGTAGACACTGTTCAGGAAGTCGCTGCCGAGAACAAACGAGTCTTCATTCCACTGAATCGGATAGTAAGGATTGGCATCGTTACGATGGTCCACGATAAGCTCCTTTATACCTGTTTCACGGAATGTAACGGGAGCATTCATGTCGGTGTGCTTGTAAAAGGCAAACAAGCCTCCGAGCCAACTGTAGTCGCCTATTGCACCACGGCCTATGAAGTCCTGCGTCAACGCCCACTCCTTGCGCTTCTGAGTCAACGTGAAGTAGGAGTCGGGAAGGAAATCCTGGTCAAGGGTCATGTTGTCGTCGATATACTGGAAACTGGTGATGCTCGACAGCACCACGTTGTCAAGCGTCCAACGCGCAGTGAGTCCGTCGGTTATTCCCGTGCGCTTGTAGAAGCAGGTGTCGTTATAGTTTATCTCGCCGGTTTCGACAAACTCGTAGGGGTATCCTCCCTGTCGCGAAATCTGTACTCCGAGAGTGTTCTCCACGCTCAGGTTGGCCATCGGGTTCCACACTGTTTTCCATCGCAGACTGCCCTGATTTTCGTGGTCACACTTTTTGCCATTGTTCATGTTGGTGAAATGCCCGTCGGTGTGGGTGAAGTATCCGGCCCATGACATTCCGAGGCGGGAGTTTAACTTTGTATAATATGACACCGCAGCCTTCACGCTGTTGTAGGATCCGTATTCACCCATCACACGCAATCCCTGATATCGCATCGGCGACAATGTATATATATTAATGAGTCCGCCCATGGTATTTCGTCCGTAAAGCGTACTCTGTGGTCCTCTCAGAATTTCGATGCGCTCTATATCGACAAGGTCGAAGTCATAGTTGTCCTTGTTCATGAACGGCACATTATCGACATTCAATCCCACCACGGGCTGATCGATGCGCGCACCTATGCCACGCACATATATCGACGATGTCATGCGCGAGCCGTAGTCGGGAATATAGAAATTCGGCGCTACCTCGCTCACATCCTTCATCGTCACAATATTTAGCCGCTCGACCTCTGAGGCGCCCACGACAGTCGAGGCCACGGGCAGACGACGCATATCGGCCGACTGCTTTATGGCCGTAACCGATACCTCGTCAAGCGACAATATGGTGTCGGGCTCCTCAACCGCAACGTTATGCGCCGAAGCCGACAATGCGCTCACGCCGGCAAGCAGCGTGACAAAGAAAAACATTGATGATGTACAACCCTTTATTCTCACGGTGCAAAATTAGTTCATATTTTCGTCATCTGCAATCACTATTTATAGTGAGTTATCGAAGTGTACACATTAAGAGCCGGTTCGACAATAAATGTTAACGGCAGGGCGGTCAATTGTTAAGTGCTTTTCTTTAGCTCCTGAGGGAGCGATGGGGCTCCATCGTGACCGAAAGAGATGAAGAAAAGCGCCAACG
>NZ_SRYY01000014.1:0-37887 GCF_004793735.1 Muribaculum sp. NM65_B17 | reverse complement strand
AGGCTGATGCCTCTGCACGTTGAGTAGCACTCAAAAATTATTTAGGACAATATTGCTCTTCCTGTTCGGAATAATACTTTCAATCAAAATCAATCCTTGACATATAGGAATATTCGGTAATGGTAAAAATAAATAGGGTGCCGCTCGTTGAGCGGCACCCTATTTATTTTATTGTTGGTTCGGAAACTTATTTCACTTCCTCGAATCTAACCATATTTGAATACCAATATTTAGTGTTGTATGGTACAAATATGGGTATTCAAGTTCATAGGAATGACATCGGTTACTTTATCGTTTTGGGTCTCATCTTGTTTCTTCCCATTCCTTTTTAACTCGCTCGACTTCCGCTATCAGCTGCTGCTCTGTGGGAAGATAGAGTTGATATTTAGATGCAACAATTGTGTTGTTGTCCGAGGGAAGGGTCATCTTAACCAATGTGTCGTTTTTGGCAGTGCATAGCAATATGCCGATTGTGGGATTCTCCTCCGGTAGTTTCTCAGTACGGTCGTAGTAATTGACGTACATCTGCAATTGTCCCAGATCCTGATGAGTTACCTCGCCTGTCTTTAACTCGAAAATCACGAACCGCCGGGCAAGACGGTTGTAAAAGACCAAGTCAATGAAAAACTCGTCATCTTCAAGAATGATTCGTTTTTGACGCGCTACGAAAGTGAACCCATTGCCCAGTTCAAGAATAAATTCCTGAAGGTGATTGATTAATTCTGTTTCAAGGTCACTCTCGTAGTAATGTGCTTTCTTTTCCAACCCTAGAAATTCCAACACCATTGGATCCTTAACTATTTCCTGCGGTGCTTCGGGTGCTCTCTCTTTTCGCGCCATTGCGAGCACAGATTCTTTATCATTGCTAAGAAGCAAGCGTTCATATAACATTGAATTGATCTGACGTTGCATCTGGCGTGCAGTCCAGCAATTACTTGCCGCTTCAAGCTCGTAATATTCGCGTTTGTCTTTGTCTGAAATTTGAATTAATGCACGGTACTGAGTCCAGTTGAATTGTGAACGCAGTGCGTTCACTTTTGGGTATTCCAGGAAAAACTGCCTTGCAAAATTAAGCTGACGATAGCTAAAACCACTTCCGTATTCGGGTTCTATTTCTTGGGCAAGATTTTTTATAAGACCTTTACCATACTCAGCACGCGCACTCCCGCCCTGTTCCTCCTCGACAATACGTCGTCCTATTTGCCAATACATCTGTACACGACAAAAGTCAACTGATCGGACAGCATTAGACCGAGAGGTTTCAATAATCGAGCGTATTTCTGATACTAAATCTTTCATTTTTGTTATTTTGTAGCTTTCCTTTCCGGAAGGATAGTCGAAGCCCAGTTGGGAAGCTCATCGACATAGCGTTTCGCAAGCTCGCCGTCGCTCAATCGGAATAAAAGCCGAGCTTCCGCATCCTCTATCGAGTTGTCATAGACATAGAGCCTATCAACGTATGGAGCCAATGCTATACAGTTAGCAATGGATTTGTCGTAGCGGGATATGATTTTGGGGATGGGGACATCATGACCGCCATTCAGCACACGGTTTGCAACGCGCTTCGCATTGATTGTCGGAGATTCAGTGGATACGAAGAAAAGGCGGATGAAGAATCCGGCTTGCTTCGCTCTGAGAATGTAATCGACCTTATACGTAGCAGACATCACGGTCTCAAAGATATGGCTATTACGTTCTGCAAGACATCGTTCACGCCATTCATTGCAATAGTTGGCGGCTTTGAGAACAGACTCCTGATTGTTCCAGTCACCGAAAATATCGCGTGCAACATTGTCGGGATTGATGTATTCAGAATCCTCAAGCCACTCATGATGCAGAATCTTGGAGGTGACAGAAGTCTTTCCCGACCCATTGGGTCCGGCAATCACAATTAGAACCGGCTTGTGTTCACTTGTCGCCATTGCGAAGCCTGTTTAAGGTTTCTTCAACTCTTGCGCGAGCCTCGTGCGAGGCGGCCTCAATGCCGGCAGCCACACGCTCGGCAGCGCGACGGGTACTTTCGCGGGCTTCCTCGGCAACCTCTCGCATAATCTGAGCCATACGCTCGTCGCCTGGCTCTTCCATCGACGTCAGTCGATAACTATTCATCTGCTCTTCCGACATAGTATAATCTTTTCTTATTCAACGCCAAAGTTACGAAAATAGTCTGAACCGACATTCCATTTTGTGATATACGGTCTTCTTGCGCGTATCTCATCGTGGTACACCACTTGCACCCTCGATTCTTTCCCTTCAATTTGAAAGATCAGGAACTCTGCTGTGCTATTTCGTATTTCAAACTTCTTCGCCATTATAATTCATATTATGAATTACTCATTTATTAATGAGCTAAAAGACTTGTAAACATTGAATCAATGGTTGCTTCGTCATCTTTTTCTTGTGAGTATGACATGCCAAAATCATCTCTTTCGTACTCTGGTTCATCTTGTGCGACTGATGATCGCAATTCGCATAAAGCATCAGAGAAATCGGATATTTCTATTTCATCTATAATGTTTTGTAATGACTCTTCAAATTGATCTACCTCTGAGATAGTGGATAGTTGTTCCATTTCTAACTCAATTTGATTCTCTAGGGATTGTACAAATTGACTATTTTGACTTAAATCAACAACATCCCATTCTTTTAAAACCGGGATATATTCGACAAAATCTTCTATTGATTTTGACTCGCTTTCCAGTATATCAAAAACATCACTTCTGGTAAATCCACTTAGATATAGCCAATTGATAGTATTTGCAATTTCTATCTTTGTGGAGAAACGAATTGTTTCATCTTTAAAAGTATCTAAAGTAATATTTTTCTCATAGAGACCGGGGTGTTGAGAGAAAAGCTCAGGATTACTTTTGCGCATTTCTAGAAGGAAACCACCAATTGAAAAAGTACCATAGTACTTGTTCTTGTAATCAGTGTAGCCTAAACTACACGATTGTGGCGATAATGATAACCGAATGAAGCTTTCTTTTATGGCGTCTTGAATTCGTTTACTCCTGATAACATCAGGACATTTAAATGAATTTGATGTATGGAGTTGTTCACTATAAATAGCACCTTTTATTATCGCTTCAAGAATCTCTAAATGATTATTGAGATAATCAACTATAAAATCTAATATAGATGGATTATGAACTGCAACAATATTATGTTGTGAAAACTTGAGAAAGCAACCTTCCATCTTTCTTAATGATGCTAACCATTCATGCTCATTCATAGAAGGTATTTTCATATCTTCACACACACAAACATAGGCTCTTCGCCAGTCCGAAATCGTAATTACACTCGGTAGCGTTGACAATAAACATAATGCTAATTTTGCTCCATCCTCCAATTTATCAAATGCACTTTCCCAAACAGAATAAGGCTTATTAAAAAAGCCAATAAATTCATCTATAAAGATATCCGGAGATATTTGTTTCCAGACACCCCCATGAATGAAGGTTTCAATAATTCGAGGATTAAAATTCGGATGATTTATTATTTTACGGTAGGCACGACATTTTAATAATTTATGAATATACTCTTTAGGTAGATTTTCTTTTGCTATATGATTATATAGGATACGAGCCCGAATTATTTCCGTATAATCACCCAATTCTAATATGCATTTTACTAAATCAAAATTATTGTTTTTGATTTTTTCATAATATCTCTGAGCATCTTTAAACACATATTCTCTTGTCGTAAGAATAAATCTTTTGTCATTTGATTTTTTTACAACATTAATAAAATTGATAAGTCGTCCGTCATAGTTATGAGCTTCAGGGACAAAGCCATTACTTCCAAGGAAATCGTCATATAAGAAAATCTGTTTCTTTTCCTTATTATACAATCTCAAACCATCCTCAAGGTCTGACATATATACAAATTCATATTCGTTATCATTGCCCAAAGTAGAATACACAAGAAAACGCGCCAATGTCGTTTTCCCAATTCCGGGGATTCCTGATATTATGACATAACCATTTTCTTTCAGGATTTGTGTAGCCTTATTCAGACTATCGTTAACTACATATGTCTCTATTTCTTCTTGAATTTGATTCCATTCAAATGTAGACTGGTTTACGACAGTTGCATTCACAATCCTATCAAGAACAGTTGTGCTTGTCAACCACAGCTTGGGAAATCCTTTTTCTATCTCAGTATGTATTCCTAGAAGATTGTTTAAATCATCTTTGCCCAAAATATCTTCAGTTCTTAGTATATATGGACAAAACAATCGCTTGATTTCCTCCTTGTTATTCGGAGTTAATCCTACAGAAGTTGCGATTATATATCTCTGTGGATTTAGTTTTTTTACTTTCGCGACCTCATTCTTAAGTTCATTAATAAGGCTCTTATAATCCTTATAACGCTTGGCTTGAATTATTATGGCGTTTTTGTCATATGTTGAACATCTTAAATCAATTCCTCCATCCCTTCCCTCTGTAAAGCACTCCAGATGAATATTCAAATGCTTTTGGAGAAGATCTCTTACGAGACATTCGAAATCACTGAATGACAGTATACTATTAAAATCATAAGCAGGCATAAGGCGTATAAGAATTAATTTAATGATGTTTAATATGTTAAAGAAATAAGGTTATAGATTAACCAATTGATAGATTTTATCAAACCACCCTTTAATCTCTCCTTCGGGGTCCCTTAGAACTAATAAGTCGTAGTTCATAGCATGTTCAAAGACTCTACTAAGTTGCGTCTTTGAAGTGGTATCTTTCCATTTACCATCAAGTTTATCCCTATTAGCGTTATAATAAGCCTCCGCCACTAAGCCGGGAACTCCATCTAAGTCGGTATCAATATCCACACCCAATACACTTTTTATAGCATCTCGATGTAAATAGTTTTCAATTTCTCTCTTTTGGGTTAAAGTAGCCCAAGAACCATTATTACGATTATTTACCTCATCTACAGTGCTCTGATAGTGTTT
Source organism: Muribaculum sp. NM65_B17 (assembly GCF_004793735.1). Taxonomy (NCBI): domain Bacteria; kingdom Pseudomonadati; phylum Bacteroidota; class Bacteroidia; order Bacteroidales; family Muribaculaceae; genus Muribaculum; species Muribaculum sp. NM65_B17. The sequence goes on along the minus strand of NZ_SRYY01000014.1, from coordinate 32,939 downwards.
CACATCATTATCATATATATGAATCTCTGGACAATTCAATTTAGAAAGATAATTCCTTTCCACCCAATATTTTAATATGCTACCTCCGAGGGGAACTACCAGAACTCGATTATCAGAATTTAAATCAATGACATCCGGATAGTGTTCCCTGAGACACCTACTAAAGGAATAAAATGCAATTACATCAGTCGGACCTTCGAGGCATAACACAACCTTAATTTGATTTTCAGGATTAGGCTGTATTCCCAATGTCTCAACGATATCTTTTATAATTCCTTCTCCTTCAGAAATAACTGGTATTCCTTTTTCATCTCGATTTATGAAACGTAAGGATTGTGTCGGTAATTCCTGAGCCAAACTTGGGCTATGCGTAGTGAGAAGTACTTGACAATGAGGTGTCTCAGATAATCCCATAAAGGAATTAATCAAGATTCTTTGATTATTGGGATGTTGAGCCGTTTCCGGTTCTTCAATTGCGTAAATTATATCCTTTTTGTTAGATTTTGACGCCTTGCGTTCTGCTTCTGCTTTGAAGAAACCAACTAAAATCATTCTTCTTACGCCACTTCCTCTTTTATTCAAAGAGATGCCTTCATCAGTATCCATGGCAATAGAGAATAAACTATTCCATTTTGTATTTGAAGGTGCTGAAAATTTGGGAGTTAATTGATTTGCCAAATTTTCGTCAATTTCTTTTAATGCCTTTTGTGTCTGAGTTGCAATATTCAAGGCCTTTTCCTGAACTTTCTTTTGAATTTCAACAATCTCGTTTTGTACTTCTGAAATCGCTTCTTGAATTGCAACTTTCATCGGATTCTGGACTTCAGTGTCTGAATCTTGGCTACTTCTGTCGCTTTGAAATAATGCATAGGTTGGTAAGTATGATTCAATTTTACTCCAAATCTCTTTACCTTCTTCTTTTGCCTTAGACACCTCTATTTCAGATAACGACAATTGTAAGTTATCCGAAGATGCCCATATCGCTTTGCGCATCTTCGGGTTGCCTTTTAAAGGAGCTTCGATATTACTATCTTTTATAATTTTCTGAAGATCTTTTTCTTTAAGTGAAAGAAGATCATTGACACCTTTGGCTGTAGGATGATTTGCTACAATATATACAATAGGGGTAATTTTGTTTTTGGAACAATCATACACTTTCTTGATACGTATTGTGTCTTCGGTATATACAAGATATTCTTCTTCAAGATTTGTACTTTCTCCAGAATCTAATATTATTGAATTTGGAAGTTCACAAAAATCGCATTCGATAATAACTTCTTTTCCACCATGAATATTGGCATCCGATGAATCTATTTTTACAATTTCATTATTAAAAAATATTTCTAATGCCTCTAAGATTGTAGATTTTCCGATGTCATTCTTTCCTATTAATGTGGTGATATTACCAAAATCAATTGAAATTGGCTCTTTATAGCATCTGAAGTTAGATAGATGTATCGATTTTAATCTCATTAGAATGACTATTTATGAATTTACAACTTCTTTTACAATCTGGAGCATCTTCTTGTTATTGAGCTGAGTGCGGAAATGGACGTTATATCCCTGAGCGGAGAGATTCTTGAAAAATATCTCTGCACATTTGATTTTCGCATCCTCAACAACTCTAAGTGCCGATTCCTTATCTACATCTTTGGTCTCAACTACGATGTTAAGTTCCTTATCTCCGTTGGCTTTCTTGACTACATACATGAAGTCAGGACTGTATGTTCCACCGGCAATCGTTGGTATTGCAATACTACTCCGAGGAATCTTGCCATAGACAATAACTTCGGCTATTCCTGAAAGGCCTCCGTCAATATCGGATTCGATGTCTTCAAGTTCAAGAGGGGAATCGTATGCTTTCGCATCATACAGATACTTTTCTGCGGCATCTCCTTCTTTCATCTTGACACCTATTCGACCCTGAGCGATTTCTTCTCTGACGCTACCATCAGCATATGTAAGTGCCGTGGCACCCGTTAAGCCATCGGTTTTCTTATATTTGAAACGCCCTTGTAAGGTCTCAATTTTCCAATCAGTGAATGCTTGAACGAGCGTGCTTATTGCCTGTTCATTGAAATGAGAATCCTTTATTTTTCCTGACTTCTTTGTATAACGACAGATTGCACTATGTATCTTCTCAAGAGAAATATTTGTGGTATCTGAGACTCGTTTCAAGAATACCCCATAGGGCAATGCTTGATTAATATTATACTGAACGCCGTTGTTGGATGTAGATGACATATGTTCACCATCACTAACAACAATGTCCCTTCTACTGGTAATAACTCTATCGGTAAAGACACTTCCTGTTTCAAGTATCTTGTCAAGAGCCTTGTCAATTTCGACATTGAGATCGGGTTCATACCATATAGTATATCGCTGATTGAGCTTCTCCCATAGCTCTCTCAACTCTTCAAACCTTGCCTTCCTGATTTTGACAGGATGATTGGGTTTGCTGTTGCGGTCTCTTACTTTTCCGCTTTCAAGTCCTGACTTGAATAATGGGTATTCCTCAAAGAAATTAGCCTTATTTTCGGGGATAATATTATATTTAAGATCTACATATTTTTTAGTCAATAATTCAACAAATAGAATGGTTACATCGGTTCCCATTTTTTGCGCTACCTGTTGAATGATTTCCAAAGAGAGTGTAACTGATTCCGGAATCTCACTGTTTATCTGCTCAACGAGTTTCTTGGCAAAATCAGCTTCTGTAAAATCTACAATATAGTTTAACGTAAATTCCTCATTGGAAATGCGGTTGCCACACTCATCCACAGGAAGACGAAGACCGCGACCAACTTCTTGTAACTTGGAAATATCACTTCCACTAGAACGAAGTTTCGCAATTGTGAATACATTGGGGTTATCCCAACCCTCCTTTAGAGTCCATTTTGAAAAAAGAAACCTTCTGAGCATAGGATTGCAGTCTTTATCCACAAACGAAAGCAATTGTTTTTTTCCGTTAAGGATATCATTAACCTCCTCGGCAATACTTTCATCCGAAGAACTGTTATCTTGAGCAAAATATCCGGCGTGGCAAGCTCTGATATTTTTCAGACTTGCTTCCAGATATTCTCGATATTCATTTTCTTGGTCAGAGAGTTTGCCTATTGTGTCTTTGAGCTTTTCTTTAAGCAATCGCTCAAAAGCTTCCAAAATATATGGCTTTTTCCCATCTTCCCCCTTCCTATAGGATGTAATATCGTCAATAAAGAACAGAGCAAGAGTTTTAATCTTAAAATTTCTGCCCGAGAAATTATGGCGTTCTGTCTCAAAATGTCTCTCCAATGCGAGACGTATCATTTGTTCTTGATAGGAACTCATGAATACATCCACGTCCATTTCCTCACCGACAGTTTTAATTTGTCCGTTGGAAAGTTCTATGGAGTTTTTATCAATAGTTTGAATGGTTAGTCCGGTTAGCTCATCTGCTATCTGTGAAAGCGAATCACCCATACGGAGCTGGAAACTCCTTGTCGGGACATCTTCCTGCTTGTATTGAAATGTTGCGGAAACATTTTTAGTTACGGACAGCAACTTGATTTTCTCATTCTTTTGTGAAGTAGGCTCAAAATGTTCTTTAGCAACACCTTTAATCAGCCCTTGATTGAATGACTGACAAGCATTAAGATCATAAAGAAGATTCTGGTAATCCTTGATTGTCTTTTTATTCTTGCCTTTGCCTATTGTAACTTCGGGAAACGTCGCGCCAAATCTGATGATACATTGTGGGGAAATCTCCTTTTGGATGATGCCGAAAACTTTCTGCTCTCTCGAAAATTTGTGAGGTTCATCGATGATTACAAACGGGCGTGTGGCTTTAAGCGCATTATACGGGCGATAAAAGCCTTCCACGACATTGCCATAATCATCTCTGCTTAGGATATAGTTCTTCGCATCCTTCAGTAGCTGCATGTTTACTAAAAGGACGAAAATTTTCCTGGTGTCTTGACAAGACCCTTTGACAAATTCACTTACAGCGGCAGGAAAATATTGTCTTCCCTTCTTTTTCTTCTTGGGAGGTTCAAGCGTAAGCAGGTCAATTTCTGCGTCATATCCACAAACATCACGGAAATGACGCTTTACATATTCATCCTCCATAAACTGCCTTGCGCCTGCTTTGATTGGCAATGTAGGCACAGCTACTATGAATTTATTGATCCCATAACGTTTATGGAGTTCAAACATAGTCTGAACATAGACATAGGTCTTCCCGGTGCCGGTTTCCATCTTTATATCAAGATTCAGACATGTAGGTTCATGAGTATATCCTCCATATTCATGCGGAATCTTGTTTACACCTTGTATATTTCGGATGTTATCACCGACTCCATCCTTGAAAATGGTTATTTCAGGATTGGAATAGTAATGCACAGGGGACTTAACCCATGTATCCTTGAATACATCGGCTACCGCATCTACCGCCTTTTGCTGATGCGGTAACGAGGATTGAAGTATCAGTTCCATATCAATATCTAATTTCGAAATTGATACGAAGGTTCTTCTCTCCGGCCTGTACGGTCTGTAGACTGTCTTTCAGGCTCTGCAACTCATTCCAACCGAAGGAATAGCCATAAATTACAACATTCTGTGGATTGAATGATGCTTCCGTTTGATACTTGTCAAGGAGAACAGCTACTGCGTTATCAGATAAATCCGGGTTGATAAGATAGAGATGCTTGTCGATATAGTAAACCGTATAACCGCCAAGATTTAAAGAGTGGTAATCAGAAGTCAGACCATAACCATCCCTTTCCAGCCATGTTGTAAGAATGGTAGGGACACCAAATTCATCCATCAGGGTATTGTCACCGAACGCAGTATGCTTATCAAATTTAATGATTTTTTCCAGCGCAATGCCTGATGGTTCCTTCAAAGTGAAATGGCGGAAGCCGAGGTCTCCATGAAAAAGTGGATTCTCTGTTTCAATTTTTTTAGCTGCACGCTTTATCCTATCAAATCCGAATTCATCTATTGTCTTGAATCCGGCTTTGAATGCTTCTGTCTCTTTTTCAAAAGGTGCTTGAATCTGAACTAAGATATAATTTAGGCTTTTCCCGTCTGAAATCAGTTGCATAGCAGCCTGAGCAGTTGACGATGAGCCTCAAAAAAAATCAAGAACATAAACAGAGTCCTTATCTGTTGGGGCAATTCCTTGGCTTAAGATCAATTTTATATAATCGACAGGCTTAGGAAAATCGAAATATTCCTTACCATCGTATAGTTCTCTTAATTCGCGGGTACCCTGAGTGCTGTATACTGTTTCCAATATTGAGGACAGTCCAGTATATTCACTTCCAAGGTCCCTCATAAATTTCTTGCGCCTTGGTCTCCCTATTGGATCGGCAGGGAAAATAACCTCATTATTAGCGAGCAGCTCAGCCATTCTTTTCGGCTCATATCTCCATCCGGTTGACGGACAAGGATAGGTAATGCCTGTTGATGGATTGGTTAAATCATAATGCAAATTAGGCCGTTGTGACTCAGTTGCCAAGCCTGTCATGTCGGCACTCATCCAAGGGCCTCGTGGATCATTATCCGGATTCGTGTACTTAGTTTTATCGGATTCTTTGCCTAATATACGGCTATCTTCTCTTCGACCATAACATAGAAGATAATCGTGATCTTTTGATGCTCCGTTTTTGGTACGGCTGTCAACCATCTGTCGTTTCTTCCATATAAAGGAACAAATTAGATTCTCTTCTCCAAAAATGTCATCGCAAAGAAGTTTCAGATTACTTTGCTCGTTATCATCAATAGATATGAAGATTACGCCGTCTTTGCTAAGGAGGTCACGGGCGAGTATTAGACGAGGCAACATGAACATAAGCCATGCAGAATGTGATACCGAACCTCGACGAGTAAGCTCAAGAATGCGTTGAGCCTTGTCTAAAGAGATACTGAGTTTTGTGGATAATTCTTCTGCTGTAAAATTGAAGTTGTCATTATACACAAATCCGTCAGAGCCGGTATTGTAAGGAGGGTCTATATAGATACACTTTATCTGTCCTGCATAGGATTTCAGAAGATGTTTCAGCGCGTCAAGATTATCGCCGCTGATATAGATATTCTTGCTTTCTTTGTTTTCGGGCAAAGAATTATGTGCTTCATCCGGCACTATAACTGTTGTGGTGTCAAGAGAAGCCAACATCCGGGCATAGTTCTTGCCGAGAAACCGCAATTCGTATCCCTCATCTGTAACTTCTACTTTGTCTTTAAGATACTCTTGAAATCTGACAATATCGAAACTTCCATCTTCCTTAAAACAGGCAGGAAAATGTTCCCTCAGTATTTCAAGCTCGTTAGAGCCGGGGGTTACTGAATTATTTTTATCAAGTATATCTTTAATCATCAGATTTCAATTTTAGTATTCAATAGATTATCAACGCTGACTTCCAATAACTTGGCAATCTTAACCAAAGTGGGCAAATCTGGCTGGGAACTATTCGTACACCATTTTGATACGGTTGATGGATTCACATTTAGTTGCTCACATAACCATTTATTTGTCCGTTTCTTTTCTGCTAAAACTACTTTTAATCGGTTTATATCAGTTTCCATGTCGATAAAATTTGTTATCCACTCGCAAATTTAGTGAAAGTTTCGCACATATCAAAGAAACCGAGTGTGTTTCGCATCATGTTTGGCCGCATAATGTAGGCAGAATAGGCGATTATTCTTATTGATATTCGAGGCAATCAGTTGTGAATCGTTATGATTGGTGCCATTAATAAGGGCTATTTCGGCCTTAATAGGCAATCATAAACAAAAGAATTTTCATCCGGTAAACTGTTGAGGGATAGTTGTGTATGGTTATGGGCAGTTAAGATTTGATTATGATTATGGGTATGGGTGGAATCAGCATTGAATCACCATTTGATTTTGCTATTCTTTTGCAGAACGCTTCGATATTGAGGCGCAATGCAAACACCTTTTACAATGGTCGAAAGAACCACTATCAAATTCGAGGATATGCCCAAAGCTCTGGCATATCTGATTGAGAAAGTTGAAGAGCTTGACCGCAAACTTGAATCGCTCGGCGATACTTCTACATCCGGCAAGGATATGTGGATGGGGATTAAGGAGCTGTGCGCATATCTCCCGACGCGCCCGGCAACGCAGACTGTCTATGGCTGGACGAGCGCACATCTTATACCATTCCACAAGAAGGGGAAGCGCATCATGTTCCTAAAGTCGGAGATAGACAAGTGGCTGATTGGAGAACAGCTCAAATCAATCCGTGAAATCGAGGCTGATGCCGAAGCATTTTGCGCCGGCAGAAAGGAGCGTAAACTATGACCTCCATGCAAGACCCGCTCGGCGGTTTCATCGCCGAAGTAGAGAACGGAGCAGGGCTGCAGACACCTGACGCAGCGGTTGTGCGTTACGAAAGGTTATGCAATGAGGCACAGCTCGACATCGACAAGGAGGTGCCACCTCCGCCGGTTGCCATTTATATAGGCGATTCGCCGGCTTGTACCTTCGGCAATTTCAGTGCCTCGATCGGAAAACCAAAAGGCAAGAAGACTTTCAATGTGTCGGCAATGACGGCAGCGGCCATGACCAATTCCACGATTCTGAATTATCGTGGCAATATGCCGTCGGACCAGAACGGTATCCTATACTTCGACACCGAGCAGAGCAAATATCATGCCTTTCGGGTGTTCAAGCGTATCGCACGACTGACCCACAGGAGCAATCAGGAAATCAACGAGAGGATAAAGTATTTCGCCCTGCGCAAGTATTCCGTTGAAGACCGCATCGGTATGATTGACCATAAGATACGCAATACACAAGCGGTCGGACTGGTTATCATCGACGGCATCCGCGATCTGATGCTTGACATCAACAATCCCCGTGAAGCGACCCTTATAGTCAACTTTCTGATGAAGTGGACGGAAGAATACAATCTACACATCCACACCATCATTCACCAGAACAAGAGTGATGAGAACGCACGAGGACACATCGGAACCGAAATCAACAACAAGTCCGAAACTGTTCTCCGTGTCGAGAAAGACAAGAACGATGATGCCATCAGCACTGTCGAGGCGGTCTATATCCGAGATGTCTCTTTCCCTTCGTTTGCCTTTCGGATTAACTCCGAGGCTTTGCCCGAACTCATCAAGGACTATGTGCCGACACCCGAAGCCAAAGGTAACGAGGCATGGGACCCGTACCATGACATAACCGAAGACACTCACCGCAGTGCTCTCGATTCAGCGTTCCCAAATCCGGATACATTGCTCCGACATGGAGAACTGATGGACGCGCTCCGTGACGCATACGCCGACGAGGACATCGAACTCAGCGACTACAAGCTCAAGATTCTGATAACCTTTCTGAAGAATAAGCGGATGATCGAGCAGGTGGACAAGGGCAAGAAGAAAGGCAATCCTTACCGCTACCTTCAGGATTTTTACTATTGAAAAGTTAGTTGGATGAAGCGGGCCTATATATACACGACACCTCACCCAACCAAAATTCAAAGGGCTATGACCAATGATTACCGATACCGGCTTGATAACTCCCGTCCTCGTATCAAAGTTACATGTCCTGCCTGCGGGCGTCCGAGGAAACTGGTGCGCTATGTCGACACACAGACCGGGATGTTTCTTGCCGATCATGTAGGCAAATGTGACCGGATATTCAAATGCGGATATCACTATACACCATCCGCCTATTTCCGGAACCATCTCTGGCTCAATAATGTTACATCCTATCGACCGGTGAGTTTGCGCATCAATGCGCAGACCTCTAAGCCGTCATTCGTAGAGCGCAGCCGGATGGTTGAATCCATGAATCGCAGTCAGTCTTCGGCTCTGTTCCGATTTCTCAGCTCACTATGGGATAATGACGAAACCATGCGTCTGTTCCGATTATATAATGTCGGTGCAACCACTCGGATGAACGATGCGACAGTCTTCTGGCAAGTGGATGTCAACGGGTGTATCCGCACAGGAAAGATAATGCGATACGGCAACGACGGACACCGCATAAAGGAAGATGGATTGGTAAACTTCATGTGGGTGCACCGTTTGAAATCAATGGTTGACAATCCCGATGACTTCAACCTTGTGCAATGCTTCTTCGGCGAACACTTGCTTTCGGTTCACCCCGGCTCAAAGGTCATGATAGTGGAATCCGAGAAGTCAGCCATAATCGCCTCTCATTATTATCCGCAGTACCTTTGGCTGGCGAGTGGCGGATGTTGCGGATGCCTCAATCAGACGGCTTCACAAGTATTGAAAGGAAGGGAAGTGTGGCTCGTGCCTGACCTTGACGCCGAAGAACGTTGGCGAGACAAATTGACAATGCTCCGTGCGATTACTCCGACTGTCGGGATTGTGACTGCCATATCTGACATGGCAACACCGGAGCACAGAGCCGCCAAACTTGATATAGCCGACTTCCTCTTGGATGCGGCAAGCCGGAATAACCCCATTGTAGGAGCTGCCGACTAAGCCTGTCAGCTTGCTGAATATAGGGAGGATTTTAGTAATAAAATTCCGTAGCTTATTATGGCATTTTCAGCCGAAGTCTCCGACCTCTCCCGAAAAAGCCATCAGTCACCGAGCCACCTCCCGGCTCTCCGTTGCGATTGATACGGAATTTTATCATAACCATTTTAATTCAAGAGTAAATGACAACACAATATGCAGTGTGCCATCTGGAGCGTGGCGCAGGCAACGATTCGGGGATGTCCTGCCACATCGAGCGCAAGACCGCCGAGGGCAAACCGCACATCCCCGACAACGCCGACGAGAGCAGGACACACCTCAACCGCGAGCTTATCGCCTTCCCTGACGGCGTTCACAACCGTACTCAGGCGATTCAACACCGTATTGAAACAGCCGGACTTAAGCGGAAAGTCGGCAAGAACCAGACCCGTGCCGTCCGTGTACTTCTGACAGGTACACATGAGCAGATGATGGCTCTTGTAAATTCCGATCGCCTTGATGACTGGTGCCGATCCAATATCAAATGGCTGCACGACACCTTCGGCAAGGATAACCTTGTGTCATGTGTGCTTCACATGGACGAAAAAACTCCCCATCTCCATGCAACGGTTGTTCCCATTGTAACGGCACCACGCACACGCCGTAAGCGCGAGGGTGAACAGAAATACAAGGAGAAGACCCAGGCACCGCGACTGTGTGCCAATGAGCTAATGACACGCGGCAAGCTCCGGCAATATCAGGATACATACGCAGAGGCAATGGCCGGATTCGGATTGAAACGTGGTGTCGTTGCGAGTGGTGCCAGACATCAGACGCAACAGCAATACAACCGCCAGCAAGCACTCGAACTTCAGACAGATATCGAAAGACTGAACGCCGAGATTGAGAAACTTGCAGCAGTAAAGGAAAAGGTCGAGAAGGGAGCTAAGGACGGCAAGAACCGTATCCTCTCATGGCTCGGTACAGGAGAACTGCCGAAACTGGAGAAGGAAGTTGCGGACAAGGACAGTCAGATTGCCGCATTGCAAAAGCAGCTAACAGATATGCAGAAGCGCTACGACAGTCTGAAAGCCGATTCGCTTCGTGAACGAAACTCTTATCAAAAGGAAATCGACGCGGCGACCAAACGTGTTGCCGAATGGGAAGCTAGTTATAATGCCGAACACAATCGGGCAAAGGAGTTGCACCGCCTGGCATTCCCCGAGCGTTACCGCCTGTCATCAGGCGCAGACCTTGTCAGCGGCTGGATCCCCAACCGAATGTATCCCAGTCTTTCAATCACGACGCTGTTTCATGGCAACGAGTTCAAGAATACCTCTTACGATGTTCCTCAGAATCTTCTCGACAAGTACGACAGCGGCGCACTAACTCTTCATGAATTGATCAACGAACTGTTTGAGCCGTGGGAGCAGGTCGATGAATCACAACACAGCCTTCTCGCCATCGCACTCCAGACCGCCGCCGGAGGAATCCCGACACCGCATGTCGGCACCGGCGCAGGCGGTTCATCTTCCGATTTGCCTTGGAACGATAACGACAAGGAAAAATTCCAAAGACAAAAACACAAAGGTCGTAGATAGCTTTTCAGTCTTTCAGAATCTTCTCATCAATCTCGACAGCATGGGCACCACGGGTATTGCGAAGCGTCTTTTTGATTGATGAGAGTTCTGTATTGGAGAACCATTCGCCGAAAGTAGCTTTGACAAAGGATGCCGTGGTGTCGCCATCAATGTTATACTGGAATGCGATGTTCCATGCAAAATTCTTCAAAGAGGCTTGAGTCACCTCAGGTTTCTTTGAAATCTTCATGGCATTCACGTTGAGCACATCCTTATGACTGACAAAGTATCTCACACAATCCAAAATCTGAGCGACTTCGGTTTGAGAAAAATTCAGGCGCATAAAAGTCTCCTTAGTATAGGAGAGAATTTTGTCAAGTTTCTCGGCATCCTCTCGAACCAGTTGTTCTCTTACTATGCTGGTTTCGGCAACATAATGGTCGTGAAATTTGATTGCGTCCTCGTAATCCGAATCTATGACTATGACTGTCGGCTCAACATTTTTGAGTGCTTCTTCGACCGCTTCCTGTTGCTTGCGCGTAATCAAATCACTATGAACCTTATCAAAAGCATTGACTATGCGCTCACTTATTCTATTGCATCCTGCGTAGAATAGTTGCCAGAACGCATAATACACAGGAACGAGCAGTAAGCTCCATTGCAATCCTAAATCAAATTTGGCGCAGGTTCCCCACGCCATTGCAGTAGACAGGGTGAGATTTACTCCGGTGATTATTCCCGGAGTTATTTTGGGGAGAGTTCTCGATATCATTTTCTTCAATTTTCTGCAAAGTTAGAAAATCCATAGAAAGCGATAAAGAAATCGCCTCGTAATCACCTCACTTTTAGGCTTTTTTATCTATATAAATATAGTCGCATTTCTATAAATATTGTTACTCAATGTCATTGAAATTCAGGTCAAGACTGATAGCGTTTGCGGCTTCATCTTTCAGTTTATCAACGACTTTTGCGTATATCTGAGTTGTACGGACATTTGTGTGACCTAACATCTTGCTGACTGTGTAAAGATCGGTTCCCCCGGCAATTTGAAGCGTTGCAAAGGTATGACGGAAGCAATGGAAGGTGACTCTTCGCTTGATTCCGGCTGCTTCAATCCAGCGTTTCAGCGGGCGTGAAACCCAGGACGGATCCGGCAAATCTTCGAATACAAGCCTATCGGCATCTCCCGGTGTGCCACATAATTGATATGCCTGCTCGGAGATCGGTTGGTATTCAACTCCCTTCGTTTTCTGTTGAGTAAAGTTTAGACGATATTGTTCTCCAACATTTTGAATATCACCCCAATGAAGCTTCTGAATATCACAATGGCGTAACCCGGTCAATGCCGCAAACAATGCCGCACGTTTGATGATTGGCTTATCGCAGGGCGTTTTTGCCAATGTGTTGAGTTCGGCGATGGTCAGGAACTCACGACGGCTTTCTTCCTCTGCGATTCCTTTTGCCTTAGCCGAGAGGTCGACAGAGATATAACCATCAATAAATGCCTGCTTCAACGCCGCCTTAAAGATTGAGAAATATGTCGCAGCCGAGTTTTGGGACAAAGTTCCCTTCTTTCCACCTCCTTGTGGAGCCGTCAGAAGAAAGTTCTTGAAGTCGTTTATCAGCTTAGTGTCAATTCTTCCGAATGGTATTATTCCGTCTTTAGAAAAGATTTTCAACAATTCGCCCATTCGTTTCCAGTTTATGAGAATTGATGCCGAGCTGTTCTTATGTCTCTCCACAGTAATCTTCTTCACATAGTCGATAAAATTGGCATTGGCTTTTTCCTGTAATTCAGCCTGAGCTGCATCCTGATCGGAGTAGAGGGCAGCCGTATCATATTCCTTCTGACGGATTTGCCTTACTTTATCGGCATAGATGCACGATTCCTGATCGATCTGTGATTTACACATGATAACGCCATTGATATCACGTTTCGGTCGAAAGCCTCCGCGAGTAGGTCTTTTCTTATCCCATATCGGTGTCGTTATGATACGTTTGACATATTCACGCACTCGTTTAGGAGTTTCATTCTCTTTCTCATAGACAGGGTATGCCTCGACATAGAGATACCATTCATTGCGAATTTCACTCTTTCGCAGTTTTACGGATACTGTTGTATGTTGGAGTTTCTTTTTCATTTTTCGGACTTGAAGATTTTGTCAATGTCAAACTTCGGTACATATACAAAACGGCCTATCTGACGCATAGGGATACTATGCTTTCGCAGATTACTATATACGGTCGATTCGCTTACTCGAAACAGTTTGGATACTTCTCCGATAGTATAGCAATCCTCCGGCTCTAATGAATATAGCCGTTTGGGAGTTTCCTCCACAAGTGGATTCTTTCGAACTTCTAATATCGTTTCAATTTCGGTAACATCAACAAGCGTCATTCGTATCCCGGGATTGTATGCTTTTATTTTCCCAAGTCTAATCCATCTATATAATGTGGGTTTTGAGATGTTGTATTTGTTGATCACCTGAGCGGCTGTCAGATACTGATGTCCGTCCGCATTATCTACGATGGCTTGTCTTCTTTCTTCTCGCTTAATGGCTCGTTTCTTATTCCGAAATGTCTCATCGGAACATTTCTTAGAACAGTGGACTGAATTGACATTCTTTGCGAGAAATGGTTTCCCGCAAACGATGCAGTGACGCATGATTTTAGCTTTGCTTTCTGGCATATTCTTATGGTTGTATCACTTTAACGCCGATTAAGTATCATAAGGTAAAATCAACGTCAAAATAAGTTTCGGTACAATTTTGGTACAAATATAAGCTAAAAATCCATAGAAAACAAGTATTCGGAGAGAAAAGTGCAAATAAAAATGGAGTGTAACTTGTTGAGTTACACTCCATTTTGTTATCATTGGTTGTGGGTCTTATTTCACTTCCTCGAAGTCGACATCGGTTACGTGGTCGTCACCGCCGGCATGTGGAGCCTGACCTGCGCCGGGCTGGCCTGCACCGGGCTGTGCGTTCTGAGCCTGCTGCTGGGCATTGAGAATGTCCTGCTGAGCCTCGCCGAATGCCTTCTGGATGTCGTTGATGGCCGATTCGATTGCGGCAACATCCTGCGACTTGTGAGCATCCTTGAGTCGCTGGAGAGCTGACTCGATTGCCGATTTCTTGTCGGCAGGAATCTTATCGCCGAGTTCGTTGAGCTGCTTTTCGGTCTGGAAGATGATTGTATCGGCCTGGTTAAGAGTATCGACACGCTTCTTTTCAGCTTCATCAGCGGCGGCATTGGCGGCAGCCTCGTCTTTCATACGCTTGATTTCGGCATCGGTCAAGCCCGAAGAAGCCTCGATACGTATACTCTGCTCCTTGCCTGTAGCCTTATCCTTGGCTGAAACGTTAAGTATACCGTTGGCATCGATTTCAAAAGTAACTTCAATCTGAGGTATGCCACGGGGTGCGGGAGCGATTCCGTCAAGATGGAACTTACCAAGGGTCTTGTCATCCTTGGCCATGGGGCGCTCACCCTGGAGAACGTGGATTTCAACTGAAGGCTGGTTGTCGGCTGCAGTTGAGAATGTTTCGCTCTTACGGGTAGGAATGGTGGTGTTGGCTTCGATAAGCTTGGTCATCACACCGCCGAGGGTTTCGATACCGACCGACAGAGGCACAACATCAAGAAGAAGCACATCCTTAACATCGCCTGAAAGCACACCGCCCTGGATGGCAGCACCTACGGCAACAACCTCATCGGGATTTACGCCCTTGGAAGGAGCCTTGCCGAAGAACTTCTGAACGATTTCCTGAATTGCAGGTATACGGGTAGAACCGCCGACGAGGATTACCTCATCAATGTCCTTGGCCGAAAGGCCTGCATCCTTCAATGCCTGCTCACAAGGCTTTACAGTTGCCTGGATGAGCTTGTCGGCAAGCTGCTCAAACTTTGCACGAGTAAGAGTCTTTACCAAGTGACGAGGAACACCGTCGACAGGCATTATATAAGGAAGGTTGATTTCAGTGGTGGTTGAGCTCGAAAGCTCGATTTTGGCCTTTTCGGCAGCTTCCTTAAGACGCTGGAGAGCCATTGAATCCTTACGGAGGTCAACATTGTACTCCTGCTGGAAGTCATCGGCAAGCCAGTCGATGATTACATGGTCGAAGTCGTCACCGCCAAGGTGGGTATCACCGTTGGTTGACTTAACCTCAAACACGCCGTCGCCAAGTTCAAGAATAGAGATATCGAAAGTACCGCCACCGAGGTCAAACACGGCAATCTTCTGATCCTTGTTGCTCTTGTCAAGACCGTAGGCAAGTGCGGCTGCGGTAGGCTCGTTCACGATACGGCGCACCTTAAGACCGGCGATTTCACCGGCTTCCTTGGTAGCCTGACGCTGAGAGTCGTTAAAGTAGGCGGGTACTGTGATAACAGCCTCGTCGACGCTCTGTCCGAGATAATCCTCGGCAGTCTTCTTCATCTTCTGAAGAATCATGGCCGAAATCTCCTGAGGAGTGTATTCACGTCCATCGACAAGCACACGTGCTGTTCCGTTGTCGCCGCGGCCCACTTCATAAGGCACACGCTTAACTTCTTCAGACACTTCGTCAAATTTCTCGCCCATGAAACGCTTGATAGAGTATATTGTTCCTTCAGGGTTGGTGATTGCCTGACGCTTTGCAGGGTCACCTACCTTACGCTCGCCACCGGCAATGAATGCAACGATGGAAGGTGTTGTGTTACGTCCTTCGCTGTTAGGAATAACAACGGGGTCATTTCCTTCAAGTACTGCTACACAGGAATTGGTGGTTCCCAAGTCAATACCAATAATCTTTCCCATAATTCTATAATTTTATGTTTGTTTTTAAATTTCAATACAATTTCATGTCACACTTCCCGTGGTGGGATTTCCGCGACATTCATAGGAAAAACAAATGATGTGCCAAAAAGGTTGGCGCATTGCCTATTTTAATATGTGACAAAAAGTTAAAGCTTTTCAAGGCACTGACACGCCTACTGACACAATTTCCTGAATCTGCCAAAAATTCACATTTTTCATGTTAAAATAATCGGCACAAATAATATATCTAAAATATCGCAAGTTCCACAATATTTATTAATTTTGCACAATAATCCGTAGCTTCAGCGTTTTATGCGGTGTCGACTCGTTTTTTTTCAAGTTAACTTATATATTGAACCATATTTAAAACATTTTCAAAATGAACATTTCTCACATTGAACACGTGGGCATAGCTGTTCCCAGCCTGGACGAAGCTATACCTTTCTACGAGAACATTCTTGGCCTTAAATGCTTTGCCATTGAGGAAGTTGCCGACCAGAAAGTGCGTACAGCCTTCTTCAAAGTAGGACAAACCAAAATCGAGCTTCTTGAAGGCACAAGCGATGACAGTGCAATATCGAAGTTCATCGCCAACAACGGCGGCCGCGGCGGCATCCAGCACATAGCATTCGCTATGGAGGACGGCGTAGCCAACGCTCTTGCCGAAGCTGAGGAAAAAGGCTGCCGCCTTATCGACAAGGCTCCCCGCAAAGGTGCCGAGGGCCTCAACATCGCATTCCTCCACCCGAAGTCGACCTGCGGTGCGCTCATCGAGCTTTGCGAAGACCCCAACAAATAAAATCAAGGTCGGCGCAATGCCGGCTAAATAACAACATTTCCAAAGGAAAGAAATAGACATGAGCAATCAACTCGAAAAAGTTCAGGAGCTAATTGCACTACGCAACGAAGCTCGTTTAGGTGGCGGAGAAAAGGCCATCCAGAAACAACACGATAAAGGTAAGTACACGGCACGTGAACGCATTGCCCAGCTGCTCGACGAAGGTTCGTTTGAGGAACTTGATATGTTTGTTCGCCATCGTTGCACCAACTTCGGCCAGGAGAAAAAAAGCTACCTCGGCGACGGCGTGGTGACAGGTTACGGAACAATCGACGGCCGTCTTGTGTACGTATTCGCACAGGACTTCACCGTATTCGGCGGCTCACTCTCGGAAACCATGGCCTTGAAGATATGCAAGATCATGGACATGGCCATGAAGATGGGTGCTCCCGTCATTGGTCTTAACGACTCGGGTGGCGCACGTATCCAGGAAGGTATCAACGCCCTTGCCGGATATGCCGAAATTTTCCAGCGCAACATCATGGCGTCGGGTGTAATACCCCAGATTTCAGGCATTCTCGGTCCCTGCGCCGGCGGTGCAGTTTACTCTCCCGCCCTCACCGACTTCACCATCATGACCAAGGGCATTTCCTACATGTTCCTCACCGGTCCCAAGGTAGTGAAGACCGTTACCGGCGAAGATGTAACCCAGGAGGCTCTCGGCGGCGCCAATGTTCACGCCTGCAAGAGCGGTGTTGCACACTTCGCAGCCGAAGACGGCGAAGAGGCTCTCAAAATCATCCGCAAGCTCTTCAGCTTCATCCCGCAGAACAACCTTGAGGAGCCCCCGTTGGTTGAGTGCACCGACCCCATCGACCGTCTTGAGGATTCACTCAACGACATAATCCCCGACAGCGCAACCAAGCCCTACGACATGTATGAGGTAATCGGCGCAATCATCGACAACGGCGAATTCCTCGAAATCCAGCGCGACTACGCCAAGAACATCATCGTAGGTTTTGCCCGCATGAACGGCCAGTCGGTAGGTATCGTAGCCAACCAGCCCAAATATCTCGCCGGCGTGCTCGACAGCAACGCTTCACGCAAGGGTGCACGCTTCGTTCGCTTCTGCGACGCATTCAACATTCCGTTGGTAACACTTGTCGATGTTCCCGGATTCCTTCCCGGTACAGGTCAGGAATACAACGGCGTAATCCTGCATGGTGCCAAGCTTCTCTACGCTTACGGCGAAGCCACAGTGCCCAAGGTAACCGTGACACTGCGCAAGAGCTACGGAGGAAGCCACATCGTGATGAGCTGTAAGCAGCTCCGTGGTGACATGAACTACGCATGGCCTACCGCCGAAATCGCCGTTATGGGCGGTGCAGGCGCAGTCGAAGTGCTCTATGCCCGCGAAGCCAAGGAATCGGACGATCCCGCAAAGGTTCTCGCCGAGAAGGAAGCCGAATACAACAAGCTCTTCTGCAACCCCTACAATGCAGCAAAGTACGGCTATATCGACGATGTAATCGAACCCCGCAACACTCGTTTCCGCGTAATCCGCGCTCTTCAGCAGCTCGCCACCAAGAAAGTGACCAACCCCGCCAAGAAGCACGGCAATATTCCTCTATAAACGACACGCAATGAAAAAGAGAATATTATTATTGCTCGTTGCAGTCATTACCCTGAGTGCCGCATCCTACGCCCAAGGGCGACGCGGATTGCGCATCAACGAGGTGATGGTGCAGAACGACAGCAACTATGTCGACGACTACGGCCTTCACCATGCATGGATAGAGCTGTTTAACTCGACTTATGCACCGATGGAGATATCGAGTGTGTATCTTACCAACAATCCCGACAAGCCCAAGATGTACCCCGTGCCCCTGGGCGATGTCAACACCGAGATACCTCCCCGCCAGCATGTAGTGTTCTGGGCCGACGGAGAGCCCAACAAGGGCACCTTCCACCTCAGCTTCGAGCTTGAGCCCGGACAGGACAACTGGATAGGTATATACGATGCCAACGGAGTGACACTCATCGACTCGATAACCATCCCCGCCTCGCTTGAAGCCAACACAACCTACGCCCGCAAAGTCGACGGCGCAGGCAGCGGCGCCGAGGCATGGGAAGTGCGCGACGGCAGCGACCTGCTCTACATAACCCCGAGCAGCAACAACATCATCATCGACACCAACTCAAAGGTGGAAATGTTTGCCGAAACCGACGGACACGGATTCGGACTGTCGATCATGGCAATGTGTATCGTGTTCAGCGCCCTGTTGCTCCTTAGCCTCTGCTTCTACGGCATAAGCCGTATAGGAGCACGCATATCGCAGACCAACAAGGCACGTTCGCAAGGACTCGAAACCAAGGCTTTGGCCAAGGAAGAGCGTCCGGCCCACGACTCGGGCGAGGAAATCGCCGCAATCGTAATGGCATTGCACGAACACCTCAACACCCACGACAAGGAAAGCACAATCCTCACCATAAACAAGGTGAGAAAGAGCTACTCGCCGTGGAGTTCCAAGATCTACGGACTCCGCGAGATTCCCCGTCGTTAATTCTCCACTATAATTAAAGTATACATTAAATACTCGTTTTAACAATTACCACAAAATGAAAGAATACAAATATAAAATCAACGGTAACACTTACAACGTGGGGATTGGCGACATCGTCGACAACGTGGCCGAGGTTCTCGTAAACGGAATGCCCTACAAAGTAGAGCTTGAAAAGAAGCAGGGCCCCGTAAGCATCGTATCGGCTCCGCGTCCCTCGGCTGCCCCGCGCACAGCTACAGGCGAAAAGGTAGTAAGCAAGCCCAATGTAAGCGCCGGAGGCTTCCAGATAAAGGCTCCCCTGCCCGGAACCATCCTGTCGATCAACGTAAAGGTGGGCGACACCGTTTCGGCATCCGACACAGTGCTCATGCTTGAGGCCATGAAGATGGAAAACGCCATCCATGCAGGCCGCGACGGAAAGGTGGCATCGGTCAATGTAAGCGCCGGTGACTCAGTGCTTGAAGGAGCCGTGCTCATCACTCTGGATTAAGCATAACCGAAGAGAACAAATATCACGAATTTACAATCCAATTAGAATCTCAAGATTA
The DNA here is from genome assembly GCF_004793735.1 of Muribaculum sp. NM65_B17. Classification (NCBI taxonomy): domain Bacteria; kingdom Pseudomonadati; phylum Bacteroidota; class Bacteroidia; order Bacteroidales; family Muribaculaceae; genus Muribaculum; species Muribaculum sp. NM65_B17. The sequence goes on along the minus strand of NZ_SRYY01000014.1, from coordinate 13,225 downwards.
TGACTTTCCACGAATTCATGGCTATCAACTTCCATCAGTTCTGGGAGCTGACAGGCTTCGCCAATGCCACCTGGCAACACCTGGTGATGCTTGTCGTGGGTCTGTTCTTCATCTGGCTTGCCATCAAGAAGAACTTCGAGCCCATGCTTCTGGTGCCCATCGGATTTGGTATACTTATAGGTAATATCCCCTTCAACGCCGAAGCCGGGCTTGAAATCGGCATCTACGAAGAAGGCTCAGTGCTCAACATCCTTTACAACGGCGTAAGCGCCGGATGGTATCCCCCGCTAATCTTCCTCGGAATCGGTGCGATGACCGACTTCTCGGCCCTCATCGCCAATCCCAAGCTCATGCTCGTAGGCGCAGCCGCACAGTTCGGTATCTTCGGAGCCTACATGGTGGCTCTCGCATTGGGATTCGCCCCCGACCAGGCAGGTGCAATCGCAATCATCGGAGGCGCCGACGGCCCCACCGCCATATTCCTTTCATCAAAGCTCGCCCCCAACTTGATGGGTGCAATCGCAGTATCGGCCTACTCCTACATGGCCTTGGTACCGCTCATCCAGCCGCCAATCATGCGACTGCTCACAACCAAGCACGAGCGATTGATAAAGATGAAGCCCGCACGCGCCGTGTCGCAGAACGAGAAGATCATCTTCCCCATCGTAGGACTTCTCCTCACCTGCTTCGTAGTGCCTTCGGGTATTCCGCTGCTCGGTATGCTCTTCTTCGGTAACCTGCTCCGTGAGTGCGGTGTCACCAACCGTCTTGCCAAAACAGCAAGCAACGCCCTCACCGACATCGTGACAATACTTCTCGGTATGACCGTAGGTGCATCGACCCAGGCGTCGGAATTCCTCACAATCGACACAATCTTCATCTTTGCACTTGGATTTATGGCATTCATCATTGCATCGGCATCGGGCGTACTGTTCGTAAAGCTGTTCAATCTTGTATTGCCCAAGGGTAAGAAGCTCAACCCGCTTATCGGTAACGCCGGCGTATCGGCAGTTCCGATGTCGGCCAGAATCTCCAACAACCTTGGTCTTGAATATGACCCCAGCAACTACCTGCTCATGCACGCCATGGGCCCCAACGTTGCAGGTGTTATCGGTTCGGCCGTGGCAGCAGGTGTGCTCCTCGGATTCCTTGCATAACAAACTTCTAAATATCAATGCGGCGGTTATTGCTTAAATGCATTTCCGCCGCATTGTTTACCCAACCAATGTTTGTCACCTATTGTCTTCAGATAATAAATGTTAATAAACGCTTCAATTTAAACCAATTTTAGGTTTACCGCGTTTCCCTCCAAAGCATAAGTGCATATTAACTATTAATGCAAAAATTTTTCAGAATTTTGTATGTACTGAAATTATGATTACAAAACAGGTTATCGACGAACTATATAAGAAATACGCCAAATTGCCTCCGGGCATTGAACATCTTGACATAGGGCTGCTCTTCGACTACGCGTCGGAGCATCACAATGTCGAGATTGACGAGGAGGGACACATCGTAATCGGGAGTCTTGACCCTATGTCGCCATTTCACAAAATCGCGCTTGAACGCGTGCACGGCTTCTCGCAATTTGAAGAAACAATAGCGATTGTGCTCCACAGCTCAATCATATTCCTCAACAAAAACGACATGGGAGTTAACGTTCACCTGAAAGCCAATCCACCCACCGTGTGGGAAAAGCTCAAATGGTGGTTTCATAAAAACTGACAACCGATTAAGTGCAATACATGAGGATGTGAACCGACCGGCATATACCCAATCACCATTGGGTATATTTTTATCCCCAGTCAAAAAAACACCGCGACAATATTTTGAAAATACAAAAACAAAGCGTATCTTTGCAGTCGCAAAAGCCCAGGTGGCGGAATGGTAGACGCGCTCGTTTCAGGTGCGAGTGCTGCGAGGCGTGCAGGTTCGAGTCCTGTTCTGGGCACTGTAAAATCCCGTAACTCATTGAAAATCAAGAGTTGCGGGATTTCTCTTTTGATTTTTGTCCTCCTTTTGTCCTCCTATTTCAATTTTACCGATTTTTCGTCCTCCGCAAAGCGCAGATTTGGCCTAATTTTATAGCCTCCTTTAATCGTCATCAATAGAGATTATGAAAAATTCGCCACCATCAATTATTAAATAGTATTAAAATTAGTGTGCGAATTTTCCACTTCTCGCCACAGCCCTCTATTACATTTCATAAGAATTTCATTAGGTTCGAGTCCGAACAATCACAAGTCTTAGGGCAACCGAATTAATAGCGCGTCCACCTCTGCGTTTAGTCCTGCGTTTGGTTCAGCTTTCAGTTGCGCATTTGCCTCCACATCTGACCATCCGTTTGCATTTGCGGTAACACTCGCGTACAATGCCGCACAAAGGCCAGCGTTAAAACAAGCATCCACAGCAGGGAACAAACCCACATTCCAAGGCTCATATCATAGCGTCGCCGCTCCACCCTATTACGGATATTGAGAAAGCGGACGATTGCGGACGGTACGGTTCCAAAGCCAGACTACAAGCAGTTTCAGGAGCAGTGCAGACTTCCGGATTACCCATAGCGCAACCCTAATCGACTTTTTGAGCAGGAACAATGCCAGCCGCAACAGCAAGGCTGCGACAATAACCACAGGGAGCAGGTATATAATCAGTAAAAGCTCAAACATATCAAATGCATATTAACTCGTTCCAACACTATTATTGGAATGTAAATATACTAAATTTCAACGACTTATGCAAATTTCCAAGCGATAAAATTCAGCCTAAACCGTTGAAGTTTTGACAATTATCCGACGCACCAGATTAATGACAGTTGATAACACAATCTCTTTTTCCCTTAAAGCCATATTCATTGTATCACATCAAGAATAGCGGATATATTGTCTTGAAGATATAAAGACTGTATGACTTGAATAGATTAAGACCCCATGTCTTTATGATACGCAGGTCACATCTTTTGGCAATATATAATCTTATAGATAGTATCCTTGCAAGTCCGCAAATATTGAAAACATACCCCTTTTATCGCTTGTATGATTATTTACCGCATGGCTTGATGTCTTTAAGTCTTACAATCTTGATATAACCGGGTCTTGAAACATTAAAGGTGTCCAAAGTTAATGCCTGTATGTCACGGGGTGCCTAACTTCGTGGCCGGAGTGAACGATGGGGAGTAATAGCCCTGTCGTGCAGAGATTGGGTAGCAAGTTGTGCTTTTCTCCGTACAAAACCGAGTTTTGCCCGTGGAAAAGCGACTTGCCGACCACTGCGCGGCGGTGGAGAATCACATCGTTCCTCGTGAATTAATGATATGGATATGAAGCAGCGAACTGAAAGATTTGAAATGAGGCTTACGCCTGAGGAAATTGCCGGAATCCGTGAAAAATCGAAACGCTACCACAGCGTGAGCAACTTTATAAGGATGGCAGTCAACGAGTTTTCGGATACCGATGCAAAGACGCGCCTTGAATTGTGTAACGACACAGCCCGGCTGTGCCGCAAATTCCAAGATGAGCTGTCCTGGATGGGAAGCAATCTGAATCAGGCTGTCAAACGAGCCAACGAACTTGCCGTAGCCGGCATCCTGTCCGAGAGTTATTTCAGGGATAATCTATCCCCCCTGATTGAAAAAGTATCGAGGCTCGTGGTGTCGATAAAGGAGGAACAGGCTCACATTGCCAAGAAAGCGACAAGGCTACGCTCTTAGCCGCAAGTCATACAGTCTGTCTTACATTATCGGCTCAAAACATATAGAGATAATGGTTTCAAGACATATAGAGATATAAACATAATATATGATAGCTACAATACTTCCGTCAAGTTCCAACTTTCACGCAGTTGCATATAATGAGAAAAAGGTGGCCCTGGGAGTGGCACGCCTTCTTGAGATGAGCAATTTCGGCCATGTCGGGGTACTCTCACAGCCGACACCGAAAGAGCTTCAGGACTATTTGATAGCCTACTCTTCCCGAAATTCGAGAATCAAAAAAGCCCAGTTCCATCTGGCCATATCCTGCAAAGGACATGAAAAATCGGAAGATGAGCTGCTGGATTTCGCCCACAGGTATCTCGGTGAAATGGGATATGGAAGCGAGGGGCAGCCTTTGCTGGTATATTCACATACCGATACCGACAACACACATATACATATAATCACCTCCCGCATTTCTCCAGACGGAAAGAAAATCAGCGACCACCATGAAAGGGTTAGGTCACAAGCTGTGTTGAACAGGCTTGTCGGAAATGATGTAAAGGCAAAGGCCGGTGAGGATCTTGCAGCCTCACTGACCTATACATTCTCCACATTCGCGCAATACAAGGCCCTGATGTCCTCGATGGGCTATGAGGTGTATGAGAAGAACGATGTTGTGTATATCAAGCGCGACGGTGCAGTGCAGGTAAAGATTAACTTTGCCGAGATAAGCGACAGATTCCAGAGGGTCAGTGTTGACGACAAACGCAGGAGGCAGTTGTGGGCCATGCTGCGGAAATACCGGGATGTAAGCTCCGACCGCCGGGAACTACAGGATGCGGTTAAACGCAAGCTGGGAATTGATCTCGTTTTCTTCGGACGCTCTGACAATCCCTATGGCTACATGATAGTGGATCATGCGAACAAAACCGTATATAACGGCGCATGGGTGTTGTCTATAAAATCACTTCTTGATTTCTCCACACCGGAAGAAAAACTCGCACGTATCGACGCTTTCATTGACAGGCTGCTGGAGGATAATCCGACAATAGACACATGGGCCATCAACAAAAAACTATTCCGCAGTAACGCATACATAAGACGAGGCGTGATATATTGCGGAGGAATCACACGGCCGCTAAAGGATTTTATGGCCTCCACAATTCTACGGAATGACAAGATTCGGAGGATAGAGTCTTTCCATCCCGGCTCAGCGTCCGAGCGCGACCTGCTCTGCCGTATATATAAGGTGAATACTCCGGAACTTGTAAGGCTCACCCCGTCACGAGATAACGGCTACCATGACGCGGTGAATAACCTGAACCTGCTCTTTGATGATGACAGTATAACAAATCTCCGTGCCGCCATACGTTCTTCAGGGTTCCACATCAGACATGAAGGCGATGAATGGTTCGCAATAGATTTTTCATCAAAAACAATCATCAATCTTTCGGAAGTCGGATTTGACACCCGTAAGCTCGAATACAGGAGATTTGAAAAACTCCGTCGCAGACAATCAACTGAAAAGCCTCGTGACAAAACAACCGGACGCGGCATAAGAGGTATGCGTGACGCGGCTTCCGGACGTGGGGAAAACCGTGAGTGGGAAGTTGGCTACCGTGGCGACTATAACCGCATAGATGATGAAAACAGCATAAAGATGTGACAAGGGATTTTGTCACCATGCCGCGATTGCGACATAAAGCCTTGCAGACAGCAGTATATGATGTCTGCAAGGCTTTATCCTTTTATGACTGCAAAACTGTATCACAATAAAGTCCCAAGATTTGAAGAAAGGTGTCCAAAGTTACATATCGCGATGAAGCACCGTGGTAATTTTGCCATATGAATCATTGAACCAGGGTGTAATGGACGAATCAATAATCATAACATTTGCCAATCAGAAAGGGGGCGTAGGGAAAACAACTCTATGCGTCACTTTTGCCAACTATCTTGTAAAGAAGGGGCTCCCGGTGATTGTCATTGACTGCGATTCGCAGGAGAGTCTGGCGCAACGGCGTGAGAGCGACCTGAAACGCTATCCTTCGGGAGATACCGCCATCCCCTATGAGGTTCTTCCTTTTTCATTGAATAAGGAAGAAGCCCTATTCGGGTTCATAGGCAACATCCGCAAAACACGGTGTGTGGCAATATTCGATTCTCCAGGGAATCTAAAACAGCAGGGACTCGTGACATTGTTCGCCAACTCCGACTATATAATTTGTCCCTACCACTACGACAGGACCACCATCCCCTCGACCGCCACATTCATCGCATTTCTGCAAAAGCTGAAAAACGTCATGGCCGGGAAAATGAACGCCCGTCTGATTCTCGTGCCGAACCGACATGACGCGAGGGTCGGACGCCGTAGCGAGCTTATGCTGTGGGAGGAAACAAGGGAAACATTCAGCCGCTATGGTCTTGTGACTCCTAAAATCAATTCAAGGGCAGATATGGAACGCTTCTGCACATTATCGGATCTGGACGGACAATTAGAGGTCACACAGGCCGCTTTCGACACAATCTTCAAAGAAATATTCGGACACATCGAAGCTGACACTGAAAATGGATAACAATAATTTCCCTGATATAGACGGACTGCTCGGAAGCATCCGTAATGTGGCTACGCCTGTCGGCCATGCTGCCGGAACAACTACGTCGCGTGAGGCTGCCGGGATACAGGAACCCGGTAATACTGCCGAATCCTGCATCAATATTGATGCCGCAGATCCGGTATGGGAGGCTTTCATGGAAAACCTTTCGTCCTACGGTTTTCGTGAACGGAAAGACGAGCGGAAGGTCTGCATGATTGACAAGGATATTGCCGACTCCCTCGATGAGTGCGACATCGACCGCAAATGCCGTTCCGATGTGATAAACGCCATCGTGAGAACATTCATCACTGTATATCTTCCCCGACTTAGGGCATACAGGAAGAAAAGCAAATCACTTCTTGATAACGATAACACCAAATAGATATGAAAAAGACAATCTGGACTGACGACAGTATAGCCTATCTCAAAGAGAACTATCCGTACACAACGGATACGGCAATAGCCCAACATTTATGCGTCAACCGAAAGACCGTATCACTTAAAGCCAAAGAACTCGGTCTTGAAAAAGGTATCAGACCCGAATGGCTTGATTTGGCGGAAAGGGTACGCGAACTCCACGGCTCTCACTCAAATGCTGAAATCGCTGCCATAACCGGCATATCGTCACGCTCAGTATCAAGAATAGTTGCCGTCCTCGGCCTCCGGCGCACCAAGAAAGAAGAACAAAGTATCCGTTCCCGTATCCGTCAGGATATTATGAAACGAGAGAAAAGACGTGTAATTTTTGGGCTGCCGCCAATCACGAGAATAAAGGTTGTTACAAACAAACCGAGGATAAAGATGCGCCACTCACTGAAAAAGGCAGGCTATCTGGTAATCCGTGGTCAGAATGTCATGTATTACCACCCAGACATGGAACGCGACCATTCACGCGAGGATATAGGCCGCAAGCTCGGATTGAGATTCGAGCCTTGGGATAACTGCAACAACAAACTATGTGTAAATTTCTGATACAATGCTTTACGGACAAATAATAGTTTTACTCATCATTCTGCTGGCTCTGTATTATGCCGGAATGATAACGATGGATATTCTTGCCGCCAACAAAGCAAAGGCAAGCGAGGATGCTAAGGCCGAAGAGACCGAAATCGACATATCCGGACTTGCAGAAAGTTTTGAACCGGTGGAGATAAAACGCATTATCACGAAACCGACACCGGAAATTCCTAAAGACGCTCCAACCAAATATAAGGAACCGATTATGACAAACGGTTATCCGGTGGATAATCTTTTGTGCAAGACAAACAAAGCTGCTGATACAGGCATGGATAAAGACCTTGCTGATATAGTTCACAGATGCGAGTCCGCTGCCTGAAATAACCTGACATACCGCTAATCATATTCGTATCACCCGATACCTCTCTCCCCGAACCGATGCCTTTATTGAACTAAGTTGTCTTTACTGCCCGACACTGCCTTTAACGCCCTGCATTGCCTTTAACGCCCGATAACCTTTTCAAGAACTTATCAATCAGCGTATATGCAGAAAATCAAATCAAAGTGTCAGCGTGCTATCTCACGCCTCGGCAACTCAGCCTTCGCCCGTAAGGGTATGCTTGCTATGGGCGCGGTGATGCTCACCGTGTCCGACATGATGGCCGCCAGCAAGGGTGCGGCAGGCTTCACCAAAGCCACACAGGAGGTAAGCTCCTACCAAACCCCGGTCTCCAATCTCATGAAGGCGATCGCCGCAGTGATTGTCCTCGTGGGTGCCTTCAACGTCTATTTCAAGATGCAGAACGGCGACCAGGATGTCAAGAAGACCATCATGCTCACCATCGGCGGCTGTATCGCCTTCATCGCACTGAGCGAGGCTCTTCCGCTCTTCTTCAAGTAAGCAACCGCAGATCCATACAGTCATGGCGATATACAACGACGGCTATCCGGTTTACAAAGGGTTACAGAAACCATTGGAGTTCATGGGAATACGCGGACGTTTCCTGACATTGGCGGCTGCCGCCATAGGAGTGTCCTTCGTGGGGTTCATAGTGTTCTCCATAGCATTGGGAAAGCTCGCGGGGTTTATCGCCATGCTTGTAATGGCCGCCGCAGGGCTGGTGACAATATATGTCAAGCAGCGCGGCGGACTGCACAACAAGCGGAAAGACCGTGGAATCTTTATTTATCACAATTTATTCAAGCATTGAATGGCAAAGGAAAACAAAAAAGTCTTCGACGGGATATACGCCCAGTTGGAGGAAACGGACGGTAATGTCGTGCTGTTCGACGCAAAGGGGGCCCCCTCTGTCATCTTTGAAATGACAAACCCGGTTCTCCGGCTGTGTACCGACTCGGAGCGGTACATGGTTTTTCAGGACGTGCTGGCTAACATTGTCCAAACGCTCGGCGAGGGCTATGCCTTGCAGAAGCAGGACATATTCTGCCGACAGCGTTACCACCGCGATGTGCCCGAAGACGCCGAGTTCCTGACCCAGAGCTATTTCAATTACTTCGAGGGCCGTGAGTTCACTGAAATCACCACCTATCTTATAGTGACACAAGAGGCGCAGCGAGGACAGTTCGTGCAATACGACCCCAAGAAATGGCTCGACTTCCACTCTAAGGTCGCTAAGGTTGACGACATTCTCACCGAGAAATGGATAAGCCACCGCAAGCTGACGAAGCCTGAGGTCAACGAGTACCTGCACCGCTTCATGGCGTTCCATTTCCAGCACGGGCCATTCTCCATGACAAATTTCAAGGCTTCCGATGAATACCTGCGGACAGGCAACCGCATTATCCGCTCATATCCCCTTGTGGATATTGACGAGATAAATCTACCCTCGGTAGTAAAACCATATACCGAGATGAGTGTCAACGGCTATCCCGTGGCTACCGATGTGTTCTCATTTCTTACCGAAGTGCCCCACGCCGACTGCGTTGTGTTCAATCAGGTGGTGCAGATACCGGGCCAGCGGAAGCTGCTCCGAAAACTGCAAGGTAAGGCGAAGCGTCACGGCTCCATGCCCGATCCGAGCAACAAGATAGCGAAAGCCGACATCGAGGAAGTTCTTAATATCCTCGCCGTTGATTCTTCCCTTCTTGTCAACACCAATTTCAACATCATAGTGAGCTGTCCTCCCGACAAGGTTACACCGGTGACATCGTTTCTTGAGACCAAACTCTACGAGTGCGGCATAATGCCGTCACGCACAGCCTACAATCAGCTGGAGCTGTTCATCAACTCCTTTCCTGGCTGCGCCTACGGCTTCAATCCCGACTATGACCTGTTCCTCACGCTGTCGGACTCGGCACTGTGCCTGTTCTTCAAGGAATACCTCAAAGGGTGCGAGGACACGCCTCTCACCACATTCTACACCGACCGCCAGGGACTCCCGGTGTGTATAGACATAACCGGCAAGGAGGGCAAGGTGAAGATGACCGACAACGCCAATTTCTTCTGCATCGGGCCAAGCGGCAGCGGCAAATCCTTCCACATGGAGAAAAAACGCCCCAAACGGAGGCATAAGAGGCTTAAACGGATTGAGTGTAATGCGCTCATATTTAGATAGCTATATTTAACAATTCAAAATTTTCGCTCTTTCAAATTCGACCCTTTCGGAGTATTTTTGTACCGCATTTGGGTCTCGGAGGGAGGGACACACGGTTCGACTTTCTTTCAGCGTCGTTCAAGATGGTTCAAGATAAAATCAGCCGTTTTTGACCCTTTTTCACCCCTTTTTCGAGGCTCTGCGACAGCAAGAATACAAACCCTTAAAAGAGCCGTATCATGCAGACAGCGACAGCCGTAAGGCAAACCACAGCGAGAGCGAGAAAGAGAGTTTCGGAGAAAGAGATACTCCGTCACGAGTTTCTGACAATAGCGGAAGTTGCAATTCTTCTGCGAGTGAGCGAAAGGACAGTCTATAACCTGATTTATCAAGGCACTCTCCGGGCTACCAAAGTGACAAGCCGGGTGACCATAATACCTAAGGATGATTTCTGCAACATGATCAAGATAAACGAATACAACCGCACTACCGGGAGCAGCCGACAGCAGGGAAAAGAAGATAAACCTCTCTCCCTGCCTGTTGCCAAGACGGTGAAAAAGGCGGCAGAACAGGAAGCACCCAAACCGCGCCGCCCCCGTAGCAAGCCGAAATCCGAGCTGAAACCGTCCACCGACTACAAGCAATCGGTCAAGGACACTTTCATAGACAGTTCGGAGCTGACGGAGCCTGTATATACGATGGAGGAAATCTGCAAGAAGTACAGTTACACTTACGGCAGGTTCTACAACCTGCGTATGCGCTACTCGATACCGTGCGTGAAGATGGACGGTCACAAGTGCTTCCCCCGAAAAGCGGTGGACGAGGCTATGGCTTCGGAGGTTGAACGCCTCGGCAAGGACCTCTCGGAAGATTGGTACTCATGCTTCGACCTTATGAAGAAATACGGTATCGGCAAGACGCAGGTGCGCCGCTTCGCCATGACCCACGGCGTGAGGATGAAGAAGATGTATAACCGCCGCATGTACTATCTGAAAGCCGATTGGGACGAGGCGAGGAAGAAAGCGGAGGACGGCAGCACTTCGACAAAGAAAGGGCGCGGTTAGTGTGCCGAAATCAGAGACGAATAAAAAATTTTAGAATATGACAAACCTTTGTACCAAAGTCACCGTGAGGAAGCGACCGATAAAGAACGGTCAACTTTCACTCTATCTTGACTTCTATCCGGCAATCCGAAATCCGAGAACCGGAAAACTGAGCCGCCGTGAATATCTCGGCATCTACATCTATGCTCACCCGAAAGAGAAATTCGAGGTGCAGTACAATAAGAGTATGCTCCAAAATGCGGAGCTGATACGCTGTCAGCGCATACAGTCCATCATCAATCAGGACTTCGGTTTTATCGACCACTCCAAAGGGCGCGAGAGCTTTATCGAATACTTCCGCGAGGCGATGAACGAGAGCACCAACTACCGTAATTGGGAAAACGCCTTCAAGCATTTCTGCAACTATGCCAAAGGTGAGTGCTGCTTCGATGACATAACCGTGGAGTTCTGCCAGGGCTTTCTGACCCACATGCTGAAACTGAAAACACCATCGGGAGGGACGATGAAAGCCTCGACAGCCAACAACAATTTCGGCAAACTGATAGCCGTGATCCGCCGTGCGGTTGCAGCCGGACGGCTCAAAGACAACATCATTCCTTTTCTCAAACCTGCAAAGGAGGAGAAGACCAAGAAGGAATTTCTCACCCACGAGGAACTGAAACGCCTCGCCGCCACTCCCTGTAAGCATGGGGTGTTCAAGGCTGCATCACTTTTCTCCTGCCTCACCGGACTGCGCATTAGTGACATCATAGCCCTGCGTTGGGAGAACATCTGCGAGGCTCCAGATGGCGGCTGGTGTCTGCGTCTGACAACGCAGAAGACCAAGACCGAAGCGACACTGCCTTTGAGTGACGAGGCTTTGAGGCTGTGTGGAGAACGTGGCACAGGGCAGGTGTTCAAAGGCATGGCGAAAAGCCTCTGCCCTGTGTATCTGAAAGACTGGATAGTGGCGGCAGGTATCACCAAGCACATAACTTTCCACTGCTTCCGGCACACTTTCGCCACCTTGCAGATAGCCTCCGGCACCGACATCTACACCGTGTCGAAAATGCTCACGCATACCAACGTGACCACGACACAGGTATATGCCGATGTTGTAAGTGAACTCAAACGCGAGGCGGCTAACAAGATAACATTGGAGTAAGAGATACAATCATCATCGCTTCATGGCATGGTGATATAATCAGATAAAGACATCAAGAAATACAATCATATAGAGATAAAGATATGCAATCTTCAAGCAATACACAGGACAACACACACCGCAGTATCGCGGTATCGGTCGCTCACGACAACACATCATCCGATAACACGATGCCATCATTTGACCGCCTCCCTTACTATGTGGCGAGCCTCATGCGTAAGGTGGATGCCGTCATGGAGAAACTTGACAGGCTCATAAGCGCACCGCAGGAGGAAGCCGACCAACACACCGTCCTCGACATCAGAGAAGCAAGCGAACTGCTCGGCAAGACTGTCGGCACTATCTACTCGCTGACAAGCCAAAAGGCGATACCGTTCAGCAAGCGCGGCAACAAACTCTATTTCTTCAAGGATGAACTTCTGGCATGGATTAAGAGCGGAGGCAAAGCCGACATCGACTTCCGTTCGGATGAAAACCGCGATGCCTACGACCGACATCTGCTGAAGCTGAAAGAGTCGAAACGCCGCAAGCCGAGAGGCGGTCTTTGAGGGTGGAGACTGACAGGGCTTGCCCTTGTTATAGCCCACTATAACTACTCCGCTTCGCTCCCGTAGTTGTGGGCTCTCCCGAGGGGCTTATGGCTCTGCCCTAAGAACCCGCAATGGCTCTGCCCTTGACCCGGTCAGGGCGCGTTTCACCCCCGAACCCCTAGCAGGGAGTGACCCTCTCCCTGCACCCTCCGCTTAGGGCGTTCACCCCTAAGAACCCATCGGCAGAGATGACCCCTCTCCGCCACCTCTCGCTCAGACCCTTCGTCTGAGAACCCGCGATATTGAAACACTCTTTTCCCTTACGGATTATGAAAACCGGAATTAAATTCAAGCCCTGCAACGTAGGCACTGCCGAGGCGCACAATCGCCGCGACAGAGCCTATTGCGAGGCTGTTGCCCGAAAGTTCGGGCAGACATACTTCTGGGACGAACACCGCCACCTCAATGTGACGTGGCGCAGTCCGTCCTACACAAAGCCTCTGCCGGAGCTGCTTGAAGACCTCAAGGTGCTTGTCAAGCAAAAGACCGGACGCGCCATGCAGTGCAAGGATGTGGAATATACTGACCGCAAGACAGGAAAGAAGCGGAAGCGGTCGGGCAGTTCGGCTATCCGCGAGGGTTGCCCTCCCATCAAGCCGGACACGCGCATAGAGGATTTTGACCTGT
>NZ_SRYY01000013.1:0-39635 GCF_004793735.1 Muribaculum sp. NM65_B17 | reverse complement strand
CCTTAGTAACTACTTCCTATTTTTATTTTTGCCCAAAACGTTTAGGACAATATTGCCTATATTCAGGTAATTTCGCTAATTTCGGGAAAAATAAGAGCGAGTATAAAACAACCGATTATGAAAATAGGTTCGGAATGGTGGACATCGCCCACCGAAAGCGAAAACGGGCGACTGATAATAGTGACCGGCCGTGGCGGCATCGACGAAGTGCGCAACAGCGGCAAATACAACATTCGTGTTGAAGTGACATGGAAATATCCCGGCGATGCGACAGGAATGCCCGACTACCCTACCTCCAAGGTGATGGAGGCGGTGCAGGATGCCATGACCAAGGCATTCGACAAAGACCCTGTGGCGGTACTCACCGGCATATACACGGGCGATGACGAGCGCAACTGGATATTCTATACCCGTTCAATACACATCTTTGAAAAGAAGATCAACGAGGCTCTTGCCGACTTCGACCTGCTTCCAATCAACATATACACTGAAAACGATCCCGATTGGCAGGAATATGACGAAATGAGGGAAGCCTCGGAACTTGAAGGCTAAGAGCCGGTTCGACAATAAAAAACTACAGGGGCATCGCACTACACAATGCGATGCCCCTGCTATATTTATCGAGAATATATTCCGATTATACGTATCCGCGTATGATTCCGCGCTTGGAGTTGCGCACAAACAGAATGATTTCGTCACGCTCCTTCGTTGCGGGAAGCTCGGCCTCGATGCGCTCAACGGCATCCGACACGTTAAGACCCGAGAGATAAAGATAGCGGTATATCTCCTGAATTTCACGAATCTGCTCGTTGGAGAAGTTACGACGACGAAGTCCTATCGAATTAACTCCGGCATAGGCTATGGGTTCGCGTGCAGCCTTTACGTAAGGAGGAATGTCCTTATTTACGAGCGCACCGCCCTGAATCATAACATGCGGGCCTATGTGACAGAACTGATGAACAAGTGTTCCACCACCGATCACGGCAAAATTGTCGACCACCACTTCGCCGGCAAGCTGGGTGGCGTTTGACATGATTACATTGTCGCCGACAATGCAGTCATGAGCCACGTGACAGTAAGCCATGAGAAGGCAATTATTGCCTACTACTGTCTTACCGCGTGCAGCCGTTCCGCGATTCACTGTAACGCATTCACGTATTGTAGTGTTATCTCCGATTATGGCAAGTGTATCCTCGCCGCGGAACTTAAGGTCCTGAGGTATTGCCGAAATAACGGCACCGGGAAATATCGTGCAATTTTTGCCGATACGTGCACCTTCCATTATGGTCACGTTGCTTCCAATGCGTGTACCCTCGCCGATTTCAACATTTTGGTCGATGGTTACAAACGGGTCTATGACTACGCTCGGAGCAATCTTGGCCGCAGGATGTACGTAAGCTAAAGGTTGTTTCATTTCTAATATAATAATGATGTGATTATTTATTCTTTACAATTTGGGCCATGAACTCACACTCGGTAACAATCTTCTCGCCCACGAATGCATAGCCCTTCATGATTGCACAGCCTCGGCGCAAGGGCGTCATGAATGAAACGTGGAATATGAGAGTGTCGCCCGGAACCACCTTGTTACGGAACTTCACGTTGTCAATCTTCATGAAATAGGTTGAATACTTCTCGGGATCGTCGACGGTGCTGAGCACAAGCAGTCCTCCGGTCTGAGCCATCGCCTCGACTTGAAGCACACCGGGCATCACAGGTTCCTGAGGGAAGTGACCCACAAAGAAGGGTTCATTGCCTGTTACATTCTTTACGCCCACGATGTAGTTGTCGCCTTTATCGATGATTTTGTCCACAAGCAGGAAGGGATAGCGGTGAGGAAGCAACTCGCGTATACGGTTAACATCCATCAGCGGCTCTACCGACGGATTGTATATCGGGGCCTGCAGTTCCTGATGCTTGATCTCCTTGCGTATCTTCTTGGCAAATGTAGTGTTGATTGAATGTCCGGGACGGGTGGCTATCACCTTGCCGCGCATCGGACGACCGATGAGTGCGATGTCGCCCAGTACATCAAGAAGCTTGTGACGGGCTGGTTCATTATCGGCCAGCAAGGGGAAGTCGTTTATATAGCCAAACTCGGTGACATTCTTGTGGGGAACGCCCATAAGGTCGGCAAGGCGGTCGAGCTCCTCTTGCTGCATGGGTGAATCGTAGATCACTATTGCGTTGTCGAGGTCGCCGCCCTTGATGAGATTGCCCTTTACAAGTGGCTCAACCTCGCGTACGAATACAAATGTGCGGCTTGCGCCTATTTCACGCGAGAAGTCATCAAGCTTGTCAAGCGAAGCATATTGGTTGGTCAGCACGGGAGAGTCAAAAGACACCATCGTGTCGATGCTGAATTCATCGTCGGGAAGCACAACTATCGACGAACCGGAAGTGTCGTCGCGCACCTCTATCTTCTGCTTTACAACGTAGAAGTCCTTGTCGGCATTCTGCTCCTCTATTCCGGCTTCGATTATTTTTTCGCAATATACCTTGGCACTTCCGTCAAGGATGGGAAGCTCGGGAGCGTTCAGCTGGATGAGGCAGTTGTCGATGCCGGCAGCATAAAGAGCAGCCAGAGCATGCTCGATGGTGCTTATGCGAAGGTCGCCTTTACTGATTACGGTGCCGCGAGTTGTGGCTGTGACATACTCGGCAAGTGCATCGATGACGGGTTGCCCCTCCATGTCAAGACGCTGAAATTTATAACCGTGGTTCTCAGGTGCGGGAAGGAAAGTGGCCTCTATCATCAAGCCGGTATGCAATCCCTTACCATTAACCTTAAATGATTCCTTGAGCGTACGTTGTTTCATTGTTATGAGTATGAATTAATATTATTTTTTCGATTGATTGAGTTGTTTCTCAAGCTCGGCTACACGTTCATATAGCTTTCCGAGATTCTTTATATGCACAACCTGACGGGCAAAGTCGCTGTAGTCGGTCGACGGATAACCCATAATGCGGCTGCCGTTTTTTACACTCTTGGGCACGCCCGACTGGGGGCCTACCTGAACATTGTCGCCTACATGTATGTGTCCCGAGAATCCGGCCTGACCGCCAACCATGCAACCGGAACCTATCTTTGTAGATCCGGCCACACCAACCTGCGAGGCCATGACGGTGTTGCTGCCCACTTCACAGTTGTGGGCTATCTGTATGAGATTGTCGAGTTTCACACCCTTGTGTATACGGGTGCTGCCCATAGTTGCGCGGTCGACCGTAGTGTTGGCGCCTATCTCAACATCGTCGTCAATCTCGACATTGCCAATTTGAGGTATCTTGTTGTAAACCCCGTCGACCGGAGCAAATCCGAAGCCGTCGGCTCCTATCACAACTCCACTGTGCAATATACAGTTACGGCCTATCTTGCAACCGTGGTACACCTTGACTCCGGGATACAGGACTGTGTTGTCGCCTATGACGGCGTTGTCGCCCACATAGCATTGGGGATATATCTTAACTCCTTTTCCTATCGTAACACCCTTTCCTATATATGAAAAAGCGCCTACGTATGCGTCATCGGGAACTGTTACTCCCTCAGCCACATGCACAGGCGACTCAACGCCTACAGGCTGCGGAGCGGTGAGCTTGCTTACCATGCCAAGCAACTGAGCCACGGTAGCATACGGGTCGTCGACCCTTATCAATGTAGCCTTAACGGGATGTTCAAGGACGAAATCACGACCTATGAGCACCACCGAACTACCTGTATCATATAGATAATGTGCATATTTAGGGTTGGCGAGAAAAGAAATTGCGCCCTGACGGCCTTCTTCAATCTTGGCAAACGTGCTCACTGTTGCCGAGCCGTCACCTTCGACAGTGCCATTGACCAAGGCAGCAATTTGAGTAGCTGAAAACTCCATTATTACTATATTTACCTGTTCGATTTTAGTTTTAATATGCAAAGTTGCGCAAAATTTTTCACACTTAGGCTAAAATATGATTTAAAATTGCCTTATAAAGCCTTATATTGATGGCAAATTCAATCATTTATCGGCTATAAGCCTCAACCCGTCATCGGTCAATGCTATTTTGCCTTGCTTGTAAAGCTGGCCTATGGCCTTCTTGAAGTCTTTCTTGCTGCAACCGAACACTACTCTTATTTCATCGGGTGAAGAGCTGTCGCCCATCGGTGAAAAGCCGTTGTTCATCTCAAGATAGCGCAATATGGCACGCTCGGCTGTAGCCACGCGGTCATACTCATGCGAGCGCAATGTAAGGTCGATTTTCCTGTCGGGACGAATGTATTTCACACGCGCGTCGATGGTCTGGCCTATTGCTATGTCGATATATATGTCGCCGTTATATATCATTCCGCTATAGAGATTGTCGACAATGACCTTGTAGCCTATGTCAGTGCGCTGCAGCACAAGTGCCTTCACCTCGGCACCCGAGCGATAGTCGGGAATTCGATTATTAAGGAAACGCTCTATGCGGGCCGAAGCCACTATTCGCTTTGACGAATCGTCAAGATACACGTAGACAGGATAACGACGGCCGGGATACATCTTCATCTTCTGTTCGCGATAAGGACACAACAGATGCTTGGTCGGAAGCCCCCAGTCGAGAAATGCTCCGGTAGAATTGACATCGACGACACGAAGGAATGCAAACTGTCCTACCGTAACATAAGGATCCTCGGTAGTAGCAATAAGCCTCCCTTCCGAGTCCACGTAAACAAACGCCCTCAACTTTTGGCCGACATCGGGATTTCCCGGTACATATCGTTGAGGCAAAAGTATATCGGTTCCGTCACCATCGGTCAGATAGATTCCAAAATCGACTTTTCGAGCCACTTCAAGCTCGTTGTAATCTCCAATTTTAATCATATTTCACAAAATTACAACGATTGAACCATGATTGCAAACAAAACAGCCATATTTACAATATTTAGTACCGTCTGCGACACAGGCGGCAACCGCCTCATTTGCGTCGACAATCACAATACCGTGCCTATTTTTTGCCATGTTATCATCCATGATAGACTTAAAAACGTTATCTTTGCGTAGAGATAACATTTCAACCCGACCAAGATGATAGATACGATTCTGAAATATTTCACCCTCACCGACAAGCAGAAACAACAGTTTGAACAAATCGGCAACCTCTATCCCGAGTGGAATGCCAAAATCAATGTCATTTCACGCAAGGACATCGACAACCTGTGGGTGAATCACATCCTGCACTCATTGGCGATAGCCAAGTTTATCAATCCGGTCACGGGCACTACATTCCTCGACATGGGCACCGGTGGCGGATTTCCGGGAATCCCTCTCGCCATAATGTGGCCCGAATGCAAGCTTCACCTGATTGACCGCATAGGTAAAAAGATAAAAGTAGCGCAGGACATAGCTCAGCAAATCGGACTTGACAACGTGACATTCCAGCACGGCGACATAGGCGAATGCCGCAACACCTACGACTTCGTGGTGAGCCGTGCCGTGATGAGGCTCGACGAGCTGCTGCCGCTAATCAAGAAGAATGTGAGCCGCACATCGCGCAACGCCTACCCCAACGGACTGATATGCCTGAAGGGCGGTGACTTGTCGAGCGAACTTCACGGGATAAAGAATCCCGTAATCGAAGAGCCGCTTAACCGTTACTTCGATGAGCCGTTCTTTGAAACGAAAAAACTAATTTATGTCCAAATCTAACAAATCAAAATTACCATGTTGAAAATCAAGACTTTTACATTCAACATGTTTGGGGTCAACACCTATATAGTGTGGAATCCCGACACCCGTGAGGCCGCAATAATCGACCCGGGCATGATAAACGAGGATGAGCAGCTTGCACTCGACCGCTTCATCAAAAACAACAACCTTACCGTAAAGCAGCTCATAAACACTCACATGCATGTCGACCACATATTCGGTGACATATATGTCAAAAATAAATATGGAGTCGATGTTAAGGCATGCCCCGACGACTCATTCCTCGGAGAACGTGCCGCAGCACAATGTCGCATGTTCGGCCTGCCCGAAAGCATATCCATGGTAACGATCGACCACAAGCTTCAGCACGGAGACACGATAGAGATAGGCGGAGAGAAGGTGGAAGTGCTCGGTGTGCCCGGTCACTCACCCGGCAGCATAGTCCTCTATTTCCCACAATCCAAATGGGCCATAACCGGCGATGTCATATTCAAGTCGAGCATCGGCCGCACCGACCTCGTAGGCGGCAATCACCATCAGTTGATTGACGGCATACGCAACAAGGTTCTCACCCTCCCCGGCGACACCATCGTGTATCCGGGACACGGCGATCCCACTACGATAGACCGCGAAGAGCGCCACAATCCGTTTGTTTAAGAGCCGGTTCGACAATAAAATCGCCTCATTATGCGTCACGAAGCATTTTTCGCAAATAATTGTTGAACTTTTCAAGAAATTTGTTGCAAGTTTAAAACTTTTACCATACTTTTGCATCGCAATTATAACTAAAGCAGAAACAAATGACACGATTTTACGCATATTACTTTTCTTACTTTTATTTCGCAAGAAATTGAAGCGGGATGAGGCGCGCGTAAAATTGCTCAATAAATCATCTTTAAGACATCACCGTAAGTCCCGCTCCTTTAACAAGGTCGGGACTTTGGTTTTATAATGACACTGAATGAAACAATGAAAAAACGAGTAACAATTCAAGGAGTGGCGGGATGCTATCACGATGCGGCCGCCCGCAGCTATTTCAGCAACGAGGAAATCGAAACAATACCCTGCGACTCATTTCAGGAGATGTTTGATCACCTCGCAACCGATGCTTCATTGCTGGCCATCCTGGCCATCGAGAACACCATAGCGGGATCGCTGCTGCAAAATCACGAATTGTTGCGCAAGAACCAGACCCGCATCATAGGCGAATACAAGATGAGGATATCGCACACTCTTGCAGCGCTGCCGGGACAGTCGATCGACCAGCTCACCGAAGTCAACTCTCACCCCATGGCATTGCGACAGTGTGAGCAGTTTCTACTGCGTCACCCAAACATGAAGATGATTGAGAAGTTTGATACCGCAGGAAGCGCAAAGGAGATTGCCGAAAACAATCTGCTCGGACATGCGGCCGTGTGCGGTGAATATGCCGCACAGCTCTATGGGCTCAACATCCTTGAGCGGAGCATCGAAACCAACAAGCGCAACTTCACCCGCTTCCTTATTCTCGCCGACCCGCTCCTCGCTGCCGAAATAGGCCCCGACGAAAGCAAGATAAACAAGGCCTCGATCGTATTCACGACTCCCCACACCAAAGGAGCGTTATCAAAAGTGCTCACCATCCTGTCGTTCTACGACATAAATCTGTCAAAGATACAGTCGATGCCCATACTCGGGCGCGAATGGGAATACCGATTCTACGCCGACTTCACTTTTGACAGTTATGCCCGCTACCGACAGTCAATCGAAGCAATCAAACCGTTAATCAACGACCTCCGTATTCTTGGAGAATATACCGAATGTAAAAATGAAATCTGAATCAACAACACAAATCGTTCCGGCCAAACGAGTGTCGGAGATACAAGAATATTACTTCTCACGCCGACTGCGTGAAGTGGCACAACTTAACGCTCAGGGCGCCGACATCATATCGCTCGGAATCGGTGGTCCCGACCGTCCGCCCCACAGCTCGGTAATATCTACACTTGCCGACGAAGCCGCCAAGCCCGGCAACCACAGCTACCAGCCCTATGTAGGTATCCCGCAACTGCGTCGGGCAATGGCCGACTGGTATAACCGTTGGTATGGCGTGACGCTAAACCCCGACACCGAGATTCAGCCGCTCATAGGCTCCAAGGAGGGAATACTTCACGTTTCGCTCGCTTTCCTGAACCCCGGCGACGGCGTGCTCGTGCCCAATCCCGGCTACCCCACCTATACTTCGGTAAGCCGACTCGCACAGGCCGAGATATTCAACTACGACCTCACCGAAGAGGGCGGATGGATGCCCGATTTCGACGCTCTTGAACGCCTGCCCCTCGACCGTATCAAGCTCATGTGGATCAACTACCCACACATGCCCACCGGAACTCCGGCATCGCTTGAGCTCTTTGAGAAGATTGTAGCTTTCGGCAAAAAGCACAACATAGTCATAGCCCATGACAACCCCTACAGCTTCATCCTCAACGAAAAGCCGTTGAGCCTGCTGCAGGTCGACGGAGCGCGTGACATAGCCATAGAGATGAACTCGATGAGCAAGTCACACAACATGGCCGGATGGCGCGTAGGCATGCTTGCCTCCAATCCCACATTCATCAACTGGATATTAAAAGTGAAGTCCAACATCGACTCGGGACAGTTCAAGCCGCTCATGCTGGCCGCTGTCAAGGGACTGGAAGCCGACAAGGATTGGTATGACGAGGTGAATGCCACCTACGCGTCACGCCGCAAGGTTGCCGAAGAGATAATGTCGGCGCTCAAATGCACATTCGACCCGCGCCAGAAAGGATTGTTCCTGTGGGGACGCATCCCCGACGACGAAGCCTCCAGCGAGTCGCTCGCCGACCGAGTGCTCTACGAAGGCCGCGTATTCATCACTCCTGGATTCATATTCGGAAGCAACGGCGACCGATACATACGCATATCATTGTGCGCCACCGAGGACAATATGCGCAAGGCGCTTGACCGTATCAACAAAATGAATAACAAACAATAAACACTACATAACTTATGAATGATTTAAAGCCCATCCTTCCCGAAGGAATAGAGATGCCCCACCCGCTGATAATAGCAGGTCCGTGCAGCGCCGAAACCGAGGAACAAGTAATGAACACCGCCCGCGAGCTGGCTCGTAACGGCATCAAGATATTCCGTGCCGGTATATGGAAACCGCGCACCAAGCCCGGAGGCTTTGAAGGTATAGGCGTGGAGGGTCTTGAATGGCTCAAAAGGGTAAAGGCCGAAACAGGAATGTTGACCGCTACCGAAGTGGCGACCCGTCAGCATGTCGAAGCAGCATTGAATGCAGGTGTCGACATCCTGTGGATAGGAGCCCGCACATCGGCCAACCCCTTCGCAATGCAGGAGATAGCCGACTCTCTCGCCGCCGCAAAAATAGACATACCGGTACTTATAAAGAATCCCGTAAACCCCGACCTTGAACTGTGGATAGGAGCGTTACAGCGCATCTACAATGCAGGCATACGCCGACTGGGCGCAATACATCGCGGATTCAGCTCCTACGGAAAACATCTTTACCGCAACCTGCCCCAATGGCACATTCCCATCGAGCTGCGCCGCCGCATGCCTAACCTGCCCATAATATGCGATCCCAGCCACATAGGCGGAAAGCGCGAACTTGTAGCTCCGTTGTCGCAGCAGGCACTCGACATGGGATTTGACGGACTTATAATTGAAAGCCATTGCGAACCCGACTGCGCATGGAGCGATAAAGCCCAGCAGGTAACACCCGATGTGTTGAATTTCATACTTAACACTCTCGTGCTCCGCGATTCCACAGTGACGACCGAAAGCCTAACCCTTCTGCGTCAGCAAATCGATGAACTCGACAATGAGCTTCTCGAAGTTCTCAACAAGCGCATGAGAGTGTCACGCGAAATAGGACAATACAAGAAGGAGCATAGAATGCCGGTATTGCAAATAGGCCGTCACGACCACATAATGCAGACACGCGCAAAGCTTGCCGAAGAGATGGGCATGAGCGGAGAATTCATGAAGACGGTGCTCGCCGCAATCCACGAGGAGTCGGTGCGCCAGCAGATAGAAGTGTTCAACGACCGCACAAAATAACACGACATGAAGATTTTGATTATCGGAGCGGGGAAAATGGGTTCGTTCTTCTGCGATGTATTGTCGATGAAGCATGACATTGCCATCTATGACACCGACCCCAAGCGACTCCTGTTCACATTCAACTGCCGTCGGTTCAACAACCTTGAGGAGATTGACGAATTTGCGCCCGACCTCGTGATAAACGCCGCCACCGTAAAATACACCATAGATGCATTCAACAAGGTACTTCCACATCTGCCCGAGAAGTGCATACTCAGCGACATCGCATCGGTAAAGACGGGGCTGCCGGAGTTCTATGCCAACTGCGGACATCCTTTTGTATCGACCCACCCGATGTTTGGCCCCACATTTGCATCGCTCAGCAACCTCAGCAACGAAAACGCCATAATAATTGCTGAAAGCGACCATCTCGGCAAGGTGTTTTTTAAGGATCTTTACAATGAGTTGCACCTGCACATCGAGGAGTACACCTTCAGTCAGCATGACGAAACGATAGCCTACTCGCTTTCTATACCGTTTGCCTCGACACTTGTGTTTGCCGGCTGCATGAAACACCAGGATGCTCCGGGCACGACATTCAAGCGTCACCTGATGATTGCCAACGGGCTAATGAGCGAGGACGACTATCTGCTCAGCGAAATTCTCTTTAACCCGCACACATCGGGTCAGCTTGAAAAAATACAGGCCAAGCTGAGCCAACTGCAGGTAATCGTCGAGAATCATGACTCCGAGGCAATGAAGCACTATCTTGAAGAGGTGCGCAACAATCTGAAATAAATCGCGTCACTTGGGGCTCGTTTTATGAATTTTGTATAATTTTGCATAATGTAATTTTGTGCATTACACATCTCTTGTTACATCATTATTTCATATATGACTAAAATAGGTTCAGTTATGACGCCGGTAGGACGCAAAGCGTTACTGCTGGGCAGTGGAGAATTAGGAAAAGAAGTTGCTCTGGAACTACAGCGTTACGGCGTGGAGGTGATTGCTTGCGACCGTTACGCCAACGCTCCGGCCATGCAGGTGGCTCATCGCAGCTATGTGTTCAACATGCTCGATGCCGATGAACTTAAAGCCGTCGTTAAGCGCGAAAAACCCGACCACATCATCCCCGAGGTCGAGGCCATTGCTACCGGAGCATTGCGCGAACTCGAAGCCGAGGGATACCATGTAACGCCTACGGCTCAGGCCGCATGGCTTACAATGAACCGCGAAGGCATTCGTCGTCTTGCAGCCGAGGAGCTCGGACTTCCCACCTCACGCTATAAATTCGCATCCACATTCGAGGAATTCAAGGCGGCTGTCGAGGAGATAGGACTGCCATGCGTCATAAAGCCGATCATGAGCTCATCGGGTCACGGACAGAGCGTAGCACGCAAGCCCGAGGACATTGAGCGCTCATGGCATATATCGCAGGAAGGCGGACGCGCAGGTGCCGGCCGCGTAATCGTGGAAGGATTTGTCGATTTCGACTACGAAATAACACTGCTGACTGTGCGCAGCTGCTCGGGAACAACCTATTGCGAGCCCGTAGGTCACATTCAGGTCGACGGCGACTACCGTTACTCATGGCAACCTCAGCCCATGACCTCCAACGCACTCAACCGCGCAAGAGAGATAGCCCGAAAGATAACCGATGCCCTGGGAGGCTATGGAATTTTCGGTGTAGAGCTCTTCATCAAGGGCGACGATGTAATATTCAGCGAAGTGTCGCCCCGTCCCCATGACACCGGTATGGTCACAATGATTTCACAGGATTTGAGCGAATTCGGACTTCATGCACGTGCCCTTCTCGGTCTTCCCGTGCCTGCAATTCGTTTCTACGGCCCTTCAGCGTCACGTGCCATCGTTGTTGAAGGCGACACCGACAAGGTGGAATTTGAAAATCTCGAACAGGTACTCGCCGAACCGGGTGTACAGATACGCATATTCGGCAAGCCCGAAGTGAAGGGACATCGCCGCATGGGTGTAATCCTCGCAACCGACGAGTCGGTAGAGGCAGCACGAGCAAAAGCCGAACGCGCCTATAATGCGCTAAAGGTCAACGTACTGCCGCGTTAATATATTACGACTTAGGCCGTCGGCCTTTAAACTTCTTACGCAGCTTCTTAGCCATTTCATTATGGTGGGAAGCTGCGTTCTCTTCTCCTATCGACTCGTATAAGTCGGCAAGGCGCTCATGCACCTCTGCTATTTCATCGTTGATTGACAATGCTATGAGAAACCAGTTCATGGCCTCCGACAGATTTCCGGCACGCCTATATATTTCACCGAGCGACATCGGAGTATCGAATTCATCGGGACACAGCTCATAAACTCGCTTGAACCAGGGAATAGCCTCTTCATCGTTACCTACCGCGACATACATGCGTCCCTTGCCCCACATAGCCTCCGCACAATCGGGATATAACGACAACGCCTTGTCGTAATTGGCCAGGGCGGGAGTCGGGTCAAATCCTTCACGCCTACATTCATCGCCCATTGACACATATTCCAACGCCAGTTTCTCAAACTTCTCTTTGTCGTCATTAACCTGTTGCTGCAAATCAGCAACCATCGACCTGTAGCGGCTGAGTCGCGAAAGCTTCATGCGTGCAAAGCGCATCAGCACCGTGTTGTCAATTTCGTTGCGCAGCCTCATCGCGCTTATAAACAGCTCGAATGCCGAAGCGGCATCGTCACGTTCAATGGCATCAAGCGCCTGCGAATATAGGTCGTCGGCCTTGGCGCGTTCAAGAGCCGAGTCGATAAGCTTCTTGTCGTTGAACGACCGGCTGAATGTAATAATTTCGGGGTTGACGAAGACATCACGCTGGTTGATTGTGCTCAACAGCGACAGTCCGCCAAGGCTGCGACATCGGCTTAACGCCACATAAGCCTGACCACCGCTGAATGTGCCGCGACCAATGTCGATCACCACATCGTTGAATGTCAGTCCCTGGCTCTTGTGTATCGTAAGCGCCCACGCAAGCTTCACCGGATACTGTATGAACGAGCCAAGCTCTTTCTCTATTACCTTGTGGTTTTTCTCGTCATATTCATACTTTATGTTGCGCCAAACGGCAGGATCGAGCACATGCTTTTCACCCGATTCAAGCTCCACCATGAGCGTGTCCTCATCGGCCATGTATATTCGTCCAAGAGTGCCGTTGACCCATCGCCGGTCAATGTCGTTCTTGATAAACACAATCTGCGCACCCACCTTCAATGTCAACGCCATCGAGGTAGGCAGCGAGTTTTCGGGAAATTCGCCTGTTATCGTACCCTGATATGTTATCTCGGGTGTCTTGAGATGTCGCAGGCGTTCATCGTTTATCGAGTCGACCATGTCACGCTTGGTCGCGAGCGTCATCACCATGCGGCCGTCATCGTCATGCGATGCGGGAATTATGCGTGAATTCAGCAGCTTCATGTCATCGGTCGATGCACGGCCAAGCCTTATCCGATCGAGAATAGCTATGAACTCATCATCGTTCTGCCTGTAGATTTTACGTAACTCCACCGACACGACATTCAGTTCATCGAAAGCTTTAGCACAGAAGAAATAGGGATGACTGTAGTAACGCCCGAGCAGGTCACGCATGTCGCCCGTCACCACCGGTTCGAGCTGAAATATGTCACCTACGAGCAGTAGTTGCTTGCCGCCAAACGGCTCACGGGGATTGTCGGAATACACACGCAGCACCTTGTCGATGAAATCTATTATGTCGGCTCTCACCATCGATATCTCATCGATTATTATCAGTTCAAGCTCCTTGAGCAGTTTCTGATAACTCTTGGAATACTTCATGCGTGACTTAAGCCGATTGCGCGCAAACTCCGGGTCGTCGGGCAGCAGCGGCTTGAACGGAATCTTGAAAAATGAATGAAGCGTGACACCTCCCACATTGACAGCCGCAATTCCGGTAGGAGCAAGCACTACATGCTTTTTACGGGTATTGTTGCATATATATTTAAGGAATGTCGACTTACCCGTTCCGGCCTTTCCTGTCATGAAAACCGACTGACGGGTGAACTGCACGAGTTTCCACACATTCTGAAACTCAGCGTTGTCAATGTCTATCTTCTCTATGTAATTTTTCTTCCGTGCCATTGCTAAAAATCAAGGGTGGCACCCTTGAGTGCAAAGTTAATGAAATATTTTTAGAACTTGTATCCTATACTCAGCACAACTTGATTGTTATTGTCGACAAGCGATGCTGTGGGTGAAGTTTCAAGAATTACACCGTTCTCGATGAGCGGAGAGAATGCGTGGTAGGAGCTTTCGCGACGCTTGTGAACGTAGGCAAGGTCGGCATAGAATCCTCCGGTGCGGAATCCAAGACCGCAAGTGATGTACTGGGTGGTCTTGTCAAATGTGTAGCTCGGAATTGTTCCGGCGGTCCACACTGCCTCACGGCCCGACGAAGCCTCTTCCTTAACAGGCGACGACTCGTAGCTGTAGCCGGCACGAAGGCTGAATTGCGGAGTCACCCTGTACTCGGCGCCAAGACGAAGGATGTTGGTACCCTTGTAGTAACGCTTTACATCGGAAGTGACATCGGTGTATTCATTTCCATCGACATCCGAAAGTTTCATTGTCTGGGTTCCTCGGTATTCATAGTCAAGACTGAGAATACCCTGACCGCCGATGACACCAGCAACACCCACCATCATACGCCACGGTGTGCGCATGTCATAGTCGTTCCAGCTCTCATATCCGTCATTGGTCATCGGATAGTCCTTGCTTGTCGATGCGTTCTCGGCAAAACGGCTGTCGCTCGGAGTGTATCGGTAGTCCATCGTTGCATAGTAGGTATCGGTCATCTGATACCATGTGGGAGTGTGTACGGCGAATCCTATACGCAACTCATTGATGGGCTTGAATATCAATCCGAACTTCACATTGAATCCTGTACCGGTAGAGTTCAGATAGTTGTCAAGGCGATAGTATCCCTTGCCTCGTGTCTGATAGTAGGGGTCGGCACCGTTTGTAGCGTTGGCCGCCTGCGCTGCTATGTATGCATTATCGAGGTTTTCGTCATAGTAGCTTATCTGGGTGAAGTCGATGTCGGTTATACCGAAACCAAGACCCCAATACAGCGTATTGTAAATGTTACCTCCAAAGTTTATGGCATACTCGTCGATGTAACCCTTCTGCCTTACGGCGTAGGATGCACTGCCGGTTGTGCCGTCACCCATCAATCCTTGGAAGTTGTTTCCGCTCGCATCGGGATTTATCACGAATCCCTGATAAGAAAGGATGCTCAGCCAGGGAGCATAACTGTCGACATAGGGATTGTAATCCTTGCTGCTCGACAGGTCATCGGAATTCCAGCCCTCGCTGTTGGTAGCTGCGGCCACCAAGTTACTCAACGAGGCATCAAGCGAGCCGAATCCGCCGCGATACACGCGATCCATCGAAACGGTGCGTGAATAAGTGGCTCCCCATGAGAAGGTAGGCATCACATCACTATAAAGATGTGTGGTACCGATATATCCGAAGTTATTGAATGTAAACTTAGTGTGGTCATCAGTCATCTTGACTCCCTGAGCTTCGGTGGTAGCCGACTGAAAATTAAGATTAAGCGTAAGCCCTATCTCGCTACTGCGATATATGCCTATACCGGCAGGATTCTGGTTAAGCGTCGACATGTCACCACCAAGAGCGGTGAATGCTCCGCTCATCGACATGAATCGTGCCGTTCCCCTCAAATCGGAATGCGACAGTTGATAAGCATCGACGGCGGCCTGAGCCATCGCCATAGCCGGCAGAACGCCGGCCACTGCTAATGCATAAAGCTTCTTCATAATTCTCTAATAATGAGTTGAAAATAATTTTAAGTTCTATAACCGTTAACGACGTCCTCCGCGATGACTGCCACCACCGCCGCCTACACTTCCACCACGCGAACCACCGCCGAATGAACCGCGGCTCGGGCTGGAATAAGACGGAGTAGAGTACGAATTACGGGTATTACGATTGCCTGTAGTAGTGCCAAAACGGTTAGAATTGCTGTTATTCTGTTGATTAGGCGTAATTGCAGGACGAGAATTTGTGTGTGACGACTGACCGGGACGATAGTTGCCCACTGAACCGGGACGGAAACCGTTGCCACGATTATTGGATGTACCGGGACGATAATTGCCCGATGAACCCGAAGTGACATGGCTCAATCCGGTGTAACCGTTGCGCACACCTATCGGGCGACGACCATTGGGAGTATAATCTCCACGGTGCCAGGCGACAGGACCGCCCCAGCCCCACGAGGGACCCCAACCGGGACCACCCCAGCCCCATGACGGACCCCAGCCCCACGACGGGCCCCAAGCCCATGAAGGACCCCAGCCCCATGACCAGGACCAGGACGGACCCCAAGCCCACGACGGGCCCCAGCCCCAATCCCAGGGATCCCAGTACCAAGGCGAGTACCAACGGTTCCAAGCCCATGACGGGCCCCAATATCCGGGTGAATTTATGATAATGTTCACCTCGGGCTGTGAATAGTAGTAATCAACGAGTTCAGGGTCATTGATTGTCGACACAATGTCGTCATTGTGGAAACGCTCAATGCGTCGTGTGTATTCAAATCCGTCCTTACTCATCGATTGACGGGTGGTGTCATTAGTTGCATACTGGCCACGGCGATTGTACTCATCGACGCTGCGGGTCGATGTTCCGCTCACCTTATACGCATCGGAGCCGGGCATGTTGTGTCCGCCCAATGTGGGATCATAATTATTCTGGTAATAATAGTCCTCGTATACAGGCTGCTGCTTCTTGGGCTTTACCTGCTTGGGCTTTGTATCCTTTGATGCGTCATAGTAGATGTCATCATCATAGTAACTCTGAGCCGAAGCAACAAAAGCTCCTCCGGTTAAAAGTGCCATTAATAACAATACCTTTTTTGCTTTCATAAGATTCAATAATTAGTTGTTTTTCAAAATCTTTCATTATCTTGGACTAAAAAAGTGACCGATAGTTTAATCCAAGGACACATAAAGGTAGCGTATTCCCTGCTTTTGTGCAATAATATCCCTCGTCTACTTATACCCGGCTAAGAATATTTAACAATCTATGGCGGGCATCGGCATGCGCCGATGTCCGCCATGCGATATATTTTTCTACATGATTCCTCGATTATTCGTCACCGTTTCCATCGGAAATTGGCTTCAAATCGTAGGACAGCATGCACAGTGAGAATCCCCAGTAAATGAATGCAAGAGAAGTGAGGAAGCTAACCATCATCATGTTCTGTACCCAACCTGCTTCAAGGAAGAAGAATCCGATGAGAAGCAACAGGATACCGTTGACAAGATAGAGCCACCAATATTTACCCTTGTGTCCGCTTACCGAGCTGATAATCGTAGTAATACCCCAATAGATGAATATCAAGGCAAGGAAATACGGGAATACGAATTCTGACAACATGATGTTGCGAACAAGCATAAAGCCCACAAACAAGTCAATCATGCCACCGGCAATCCACCATCCCCATCCCTTGGGATAATGAGGTCCTGCAGCTACGATAAGTTGAATTACACCGGCAAGGATAAGAACCCAGCCGAAAATCTGTGACGCTATTGCATAGCCGGCTCCCGGCCAAAACCAATAAGCAAACCCGCATAGTACCATCACGATACCGGCTATCAGTATGAGCCACCAGCTCTTAGAGTAGCCAACCAAATTAAATTTTGAGAGATTCATAACATCAATAAATTTTAGTTGATATTTTTATTCATATAACAACACTCTTCGTTAATTTGTTTGAATTTTACATAAGAGCCGGTTCGACAATAAATGTTAACGGCTCTAACGTATTAACGAGAAAATATAATGATGTCACAACTACCTGCCAATAACGCTATAGCGATGTTATGATTTATCAAGATAAAAGGCCGAAACAAGGTCGTTGTAATCAGGC
Source organism: Muribaculum sp. NM65_B17 (assembly GCF_004793735.1). NCBI lineage: Bacteria > Pseudomonadati > Bacteroidota > Bacteroidia > Bacteroidales > Muribaculaceae > Muribaculum > Muribaculum sp. NM65_B17. The sequence continues at coordinate 21,973 of NZ_SRYY01000013.1, read as the reverse complement.
GAGCCCACCGTAACTACATCCTCGACTATCACGGCATCGCCAAGCGACAGCTCCCACAGCAACCGCGTGACCTTCCCGGTCGACGGTCGCGTAACTACACGGGTCAGCCGGGCTAACGACATTCTCGCCATCGCCGCACTGAACATTATGTCACCCTCACGCTCCACAGGCGATATCATGCACAGCCTGCCCTCGGGCGACAACAGCCCCGAGGCCGCTGCTTTAACTATAGAGTCGTAAGTAAGTCCCTCGCCGTGACGGGCAAGCGCACGTGACGCATCGGGAGCCTTAAGTTCCGAATTAAAATAAGGGGGATTGCTCACAATCAGATCGTAGGGAGCGTCAATTCCTGCCGCCCATCGATTGAAGTCGGCCTCAATCACACGTAACCTGTCGCTCCACGGCGATGAATCAAAATTGTCGCGAGCCTCGGCCGCGGCGTCACGCTCTATTTCAACCGCATCGATAAAAGCATCCGGCTCGCGTTGAGCGATCATAAGCGATATAAGTCCCGTGCCGGCTCCTATGTCGAGCACCCTGCGACACACTGCCACATGACACCATGCACCGAGGAGCACGCCGTCGGTTCCCACCTTCATCGCGCTCATGCGGTTGCGCACCTCAAACTGCTTGAAGCGAAACACATGTTCCCTATTCACATTTGCCATAACCGACAACAAAGTTAAACATAAAGTGCGGCACATCGGTTGTATTAACATAAAAAGTTGTAACTTTACGCTAAATAAATAATATATATGAATATCACCTCGGCCAAATTTGAGATAAGCAACACCGATGTTGCAAAATGCCCGGCAGTATGTCGCCATGAATATGCGTTCATAGGCCGCTCCAATGTAGGCAAATCATCATTGATAAACATGCTCACCGGTCGCAAGTCGCTCGCCATGACTTCATCCAAACCCGGTAAGACGACATTAATCAACCACTTTCTCATAAATGACCAATGGTATATCGTCGACCTTCCCGGTTACGGATATGCACAGCGCAGCAAGGAGATGCAGCGTCAGATAAAGAAGATAATCGAGGACTACATCCTTGAGCGACAGCAGATGACCTGCCTCTTCGTACTTGTCGACAGCCGTCACGATCCGCAGAAAATCGACCTCGAATTCATGGAGTGGCTCGGTGAAAACTCGGTGCCTTTTGCCATCGTATTCACGAAGCTCGACAAGCTCAGCTCGGCGGCTGCCAAAAAGCAGACCGAGAAATATCGCAACACATTGCTCGAAAGCTGGGAATCACTGCCACCGATATTCTACACCTCAAGCGCCGACATGCGCGGACGCAACGAGCTGCTTGACTACATCGAGGAACTTAATAAGCTGCCACTCGAATGCGAATAACGCCGCCTCGCCCTATCAATAGAGGATTGCAGGCGGCCAATAAAAACCTGATGAGCTATGGAAGAAAAGTACTTTACACCCGAAGAGAAAAAAGAGATGCTCGCCTTGAGCCGGCAGCTGCTGGCCCATACTCGCGAAATTCAGGAGCGTGACGACTTCAAACGCATACGACACATTATTTCCGACGGCATAAAGCAGAACCACTACCGACGCGACCGTTACGGAATAAACCCAACAATACACAACCTGAACACCGCCATGTTGCTGTGTGATAAAATAAGTCCCGACCGCAACATGATAATAGCCATATTGCTGTTCAACCTGTGCAAAACCGAGTTCATCCCCACCGAAGAGCTTGTCAAGGAATGGGGCGACGACATAGCAAAACTCATACGCGGACTGCTGAAAGTGTCGACACTCTACAGCAAGCAGGCAGCTGTTGAAAGCGACAACTTCCGAAAGCTTCTGCTGACATTTGCCGAAGACATTCGCGTCATCATAATAATGATTGTCGACCGACTTGCCCTTATGCGCACAATCAACCACCATCCCAACGAGAAGATGGTACACGATGTCGCCTACGAGTCCAATTACCTCTATGCGCCTCTCGCCCATCGACTCGGACTCTATGCAATAAAGTCGGAACTCGAGGATCTGTCGCTGAAATACACCAACCGCAAGACCTACACCGACATAGCCCACAAGCTTAACGAAACGAAGGTAAAGCGTGACCAGTACATAGCCGAATTCATAAAGCCCATCCGAGAAAAGCTCGACGCGACAGGGCTCAAATATGAGATAAAAGGCCGCACAAAGTCGATATATTCGATATGGAACAAGCTCAAAAAGCAGAAGAACGACATCGACCATATATACGACCTCTTTGCGATACGCATAATCATCGACACTACGACCGAAAAGGAGAAGAGCGACTGTTGGCTCGCCTACTCGGTAATCACCGACATGTATCAGCCCAATCCGTCACGCATGAAGGACTGGCTGAGCATACCCAAGAGCAACGGCTACGAGTCGCTGCACATAACGGTGTACGGCCCCGGCGACCGCTGGGTCGAAGTGCAGATACGCACCAAGCGCATGGACCTCATAGCCGAAAAGGGACTCGCCGCCCACTGGAAATACAAGGGCATAAAGAGCGAAGGCGACCTCGACACATGGATGAACAACGTGCGTGACATCCTTGAAGCCGCCGAAACCGGCCCCATGGAGTTGATGAAGAACATGAAGATGGACATCTACGACAAGGAGGTGTTCGTGTTCACACCCAAAGGCGACCTCTACAAGCTGCCGTTGGGAGCGTCACTTCTCGACTTCGCATTCCACATCCACTCAAAGCTCGGAATGACATGTACCGGAGGCAAAGTCAACGGTAAGAACCAGAAGCTAAACTACAAGCTTAAGAGCGGCGACACCGTAGAGATACTCACCTCAACGGCACAGGCACCCAAGCTCGACTGGCTTGCATTTGTCGTCACATCAAAGGCTCGTAACAAGATACGCCAGACTGTTCATGAAATGAACAATCGCTCGGCCACACTCGGCAAGGAGCTGCTCGAACGACGCTTCAAGAACCGCAAGATAGAGCTCAACGAGTCGAGCCTGATGAAGGTTATAAAGAAACTCGGCTACAAGACAGTAACCGACTTCTATGACGCAATCGCCGATGAGAGCCTCGACATAAACAATGTGATAACCGAGTACGAGGGCCTTGACAAGAAGATTCCCGATGCGGCCGAAATACGCTCAGCCGAGGAGTTCCAACTCATGACTGCGGCTGATGATGATTCCACATCATCCGATGTGCTCGTTATCGGCGACGACATAAAGGGCATCAACTACCGCCTGTCAAAGTGCTGCAACCCGATATACGGTGACGATGTGTTCGGATTCATATCGGCTGAAGGAGTCATCAAGATTCATCGTCATGATTGTCCCAATGCGACAAACATACGCGAGAAATATCCCTACCGACTCATCACAACAAGGTGGTCGGGCAAACTCGGACAGCAGTTCGGCGCAACGTTACGCATTGTCGGGAACGACGACCTCGGCATAGTCACGAGCATCACCTCGATAATCAACAAGGAGCGTGACACATCACTGCGCAGCATATCAATCGACTCCAACGACGGAATTTTCCAAGGATTCCTCGTGGTCGGAGTCAATGACACCGTAGCATTAAACAACCTGATAAAGAAACTAAAAACAGTAAAAGGAGTAAAAGATGTACAACGTAGCAAATAAACGCACACTCCTGGGAGTGGCAATGGCAATGTTACTTTTTTCATGCGGAGGAAAGAATACCGACACTGAACGCGCCGAAGCGATAGTGAATCAGGCCGATTCAGCCATAACGGCAGGCGACTACGACCTCGCCGTGACGCTGCTTGACACGTTGAAGTCACGCTATCCACGTGAAATAAAGGTTCAGCGCGGAGCCATGAATCTGCGTCCGAAAGCCATCGAAGGACAAACCATACGACAAATCGAGATAACCGACAGCATGCTCGCAGCAAGCAGCCATCGCCGCGACTCGATGATGAACTATTTCTCGTTTGTAAACAATCCCGAGCTCGTCGAGGGCTACTACGTAATCAAAGAGTATGCCAACTCCTCGCTGTTTAACCGCACCGGTGTTGAAGCCCGCATCACTCCCGAAGGCGAATTTTACATAATCTCCTCGCTTAACGCCAAGCCGGTAAAGCACACATCGCTGTCGCTTAAAAATCAGGCCGGAGAGGTAAGCACCGCCACAGTGGATTACGACGGCGACCGCAATTACCGCTCGGGCGGCACCGAGATGATAACATTTGTAGGAGCTGAGTGCGACACTCTCGGCCAATTCCTCACCGACAACCGGGGAGCCGCCACTACACTTATATTCAACGGCGCGAAATCCTACTCCACTCCGCTGTCAAAGCTCGACCGAAAATCAATCGAGCAGACCTACGAAATGGCAAATGTATTGACCGAGAACCGCAAGCTTAATTTAAAGCGTGATTTTCTTGACCGACAACTGCAAGTGGCACGTGACCAGATAGCACGAACCACTCAGGAGCCGGCTGCCGACGACAAGGACTAAAGTCCTTGCCTGTCGAGCCACTTGAATATGTAGTCGTACAAAGCCTCACGCACGTTCTTCTTCGACAGAACGAGGTCGTGCATTCCACCGTTGACTTTGATTTCGGTTATATCCCATCCGAGCCGACGGCCATACTTTGATATATCGTCGACATCGAGCACAGCATCGGTAACGGCATACTGCGTGTCGTCATCGCCCTTCTTATAGGAGCGGTCGGAGTGCATGAGCAGTATAGGAATCTTTATGTCCTCGCCGTTTTGAAGCATCCCCTGCCCCATGTCGATTGCCCTGATCCACCCGGCATCCACATCAGGCGACACGATGAACTTCCATTGGGTGTTGAAATCCCATTCGCCGCCGTACTGTTTCAGCACACTTTCGGCATATTTGCTCGACCCGCCCTGCGGTATCCTTATGTCGGGAAATGCATTGCCGATTGTCGACACTGCCGGGACAAGAAACTTCTCCTGAAACGATGACAGGTTCCAATCCAGAAACGGACTGTTGAGAATCAACGCTCTTATGTCGGAATCGGGATTGGAGGCCATGTAGAGCGATGTCGTCAATCCTCCCGTAGAGTGACCCATCAATATTATCTCGTCGATACCGTCGTCCTTCATTTGGGCTATAGCCGAATCTATGTCGGCAAAGTACTCCTTCATGTCACGCACTTGAAACGGTTTCTGTCCCGGAAGGAGCGAACGGCCGTATTTGCGCAGATCCACGGCATAGAAGTTATAACATGAATCGACAAAACGGTCGCCCATCTCAGACTGGAAGAAATAGTCGTTGAAGCCGTGTACATAGAGTACGCCCTTGTTGCCACCGCACGACGACAACTTACGTATAATGGTCGACCTTACCTGACCGCTGTAGTCATCGGGATGGTCAACATAACGCATTTCATATCCGTCGCCGAGCACATCGGGCCGCCATTGAGCCAACGAGGACAATGTAAGAGCCGCGCCCGACAGAAACATCAAAGACCTTTTCATAACTGTAATCCGCTTTTTTAACATAACGAGAAGCATTGTCACACTGTTCATCTTAAAAATGAAAAAGGGCCTTGCTGAGAAGACCCTTTTCCTTTATTGCAAAAATTCTTTATAGTCCGAGTATCGAGTGCATCTTTTCATACGCAGCCGAAATGCCGTCCTTGTTCTTACCTCCGGCCTGAGCAAATCCCGGCTGTCCGCCGCCACCGCCCTGGATAAGCTTGGCAGCCTCGCGCACTGTTGTCGAAGCATTCATGCCGTCAGCCACGAGATCCTCGGTTATCATCAATGTCAGCAACGGTTTCTCGGCGGGATCCTTGGTAGCGCCGATGAATACAGTGTGCTCGGGCGACTTGGCACGAACACCAAACGCTACATTCTTCACAACCTCGGGAAGTCGGATGCCGGTAAGCTCGACCACCTTGATGCCGTTGACCTCACGAGCCTTGGCAAGGAGTTCGTTAGTGAGTACATTCACACGCTCCTTGAAGTACTCCTCGGCCTGATGCTTCAGCTCGGCATTCTCGTCGATTGACTTGCGCAATGCCTGAACGAGGTCGGGCACATTGTTGAACATGCTGCCTATCTCGCGGAGAGTGTCCTGCATCTTGTCAAGCATATCCTCGACACGTGCACCGGTCACAGCCTCAATTCGGCGTATTCCGGCTGCGATGCTGCTCTCCGAGATTATCTTTATCATTCCTATGTTGCCGGTGTTGTCGACATGTGTACCGCCGCAAAGCTCAACCGATGAACCGTAACGGATCACACGCACCTCGTCACCGTATTTCTCACCGAAGAGAGCCATTGCTCCCATTTCACGAGCCTTGTCGATGGGCACACAACGCTTCTCGTCACGCGGTATGGCTGCACGCACACGGCTGTTGGCAAGATGCTCCACGCGACGAATCTCCTCAGGTGTCAGCTTCTGGAAATGCGAGAAGTCGAAGCGGAGCACATCGGGTGACACAAACGAGCCTCGCTGCTCTACATGTGTACCGAGAACCTCACGGAGTGCCTCGTGCAAGAGGTGGGTTGCGGTGTGGTTGCTCGATATGGCCTTACGGGCCTCTTCGTCGATTTCAGCCTCAAACACGGCTTCAATGTCGGCGGGAAGCTTCTTGGTAAGATGAACACCCATTCCGTTTTCACGCTTGGTATCGTAAATTTCCACAATGTCGTCACCGTTTACAAGACGGCCGCGGTCACCTACCTGACCACCCATTTCAGCGTAGAACGGAGTTACCGAAAGTACTATCTGATAGAACTCATTGTTTTTCTGCTTAACCTTGCGATAACGCAAAATGCGTGTGGGAGTATTGGTCATGTCGTAGCCTACAAACTCCTGCTCACCGTCACGCACTACGACCCAGTCGCCGGTTTCAACTGCAGCAGCGTTACGGGCACGAGCCTTCTGTGCAGCCATTTCGCTGTCAAACTCAGCCTGATCGAGCGTCATGCCGTTCTCCTTAAGAATAAGTTCGGTAAGGTCGAGAGGGAATCCGTAGGTGTCATAGAGTATGAACGCCTCCTTACCCGGAATCTCGTTCTTACCCTCCTTCTTGGCACTTGCGATGGCTGAATCAAGAAGACGGATACCGTTTTCAAGGGTGCGAAGGAATGCATCTTCCTCCTCCTTGATTACCTTCATTATGAGGTCACGCTGCTTGGGAAGTTCGGGATAAGCCTCGCCCATGCTGTCGATGAGTGTGTCGACAAGACGATACATGAATGCCTGCTTCTGGTCAAGGAACGTATAAGCGTAACGCACGGCACGACGCAAAATGCGGCGAATCACATATCCGGCCTTTGCGTTTCCGGGAAGCTGTGAGTCGGCGATCGAGAATGCAATCGTGCGCACATGATCGGCGATTACACGCATCGCAACATCCACCTTGGCATCCTCACCATACTTCTTTCCGGCCAACTCACCTATCTTGTTGATAAGCGGAGTGAACACATCGGTGTCGTAGTTGGATTTCTTGCCTTGCAGAGCCATGCAGAGTCGTTCAAATCCCATACCGGTGTCGATAACCTTGGCGGGAAGCGGCTCAAGCGAACCGTCGGCCTTGCGGTTATACTGCATGAACACAAGGTTCCATATCTCGATTACCTGAGGATGATCGTGATTCACAAGGTCACGGCCCGGCACAGCGGCACGCTCTTCAGGTGAACGGAGGTCGATGTGAATCTCCGAGCAAGGGCCGCAAGGACCTGTATCGCCCATTTCCCAGAAGTTATCATGCTTGTTACCATTGATTATGTGGCTTTCGGGAAGATGCTTTGCCCATATTGAAGCAGCCTCGTCATCACGGCTGAGTCCTTCGGCAGGCGAACCCTCGAACACTGTTGCATAGAGCACATCGGGGTTAAGCTTAAGCACATCGACCAGATATTCCCATGCCCAGTCAATTGCCTCCTGCTTGAAGTAGTCGCCAAACGACCAGTTGCCAAGCATCTCGAACATGGTGTGGTGATAGGTGTCCATTCCCACCTCCTCGAGATCGTTATGCTTGCCGCTTACACGAAGACATTTCTGAGAATCGGCTACTCTTCTATGCTTCGCCGCGACATTACCGAGTATGATGTCCTTGAACTGGTTCATGCCGGCATTGGTGAACATCAATGTCGGGTCGTCCTTGATTACCATCGGAGCCGAAGGGACAATCTGGTGTCCCTTGCTGCGGAAGAAGTCCTTGTAGGATTCTCGTATTTCCTTTGCAGTTAGCATTTTATATGACTATAATTTAATTATGAATTAGCTTATATGAGTATTATTCACTATATTTGCGGTGAAATAATCCGCAAAATTAGTTGAATAATATTACTTTTGCAAGTCATTCAACGCGCCAATCAGCACAAAATGAGCAAAAAAGTATTTTACCGATATAACCCGGCCAACGATAAATATGAACGAGTGTACCCGTCACGGCGAAGCCGTATATGGGGTATCGCCCGCAACACGTTCATGGGCATAGTCATCAGCGCGGCCCTTTTCAGCATCATTTACTATTGGATTGGAACTCCTGCCGAACAGCGTCTACGCGAGGAAAACGAGCAGCTCAACACTCAGCTCGACATTCTCAACCGCCGACTCGACGCGTCACTCGGCGTGATGAACGACATCTCGGAACGTGACGACAACTTCTATCGTGTGATAATGGGGACCGAGCGCGTGTCGAGAGCCAAGCGTTACGCCGGCTTCGAGAACGAAAACCGCTACAACCACCTCAACACCCTGCACGATGCCGAGCTGATAAAGAACCTCACGCGCAAGATGGACATGCTTGACAGGCAGCTGTATGTGCAGATAAAATCATTTGACGAGCTGCAAAAACTTGCGGAAACCAACAAGGACCGAATACGCCACATCCCGTCGATACAGCCCATAGCCCAGAAACACATGCGCAAAATGGCTTCGGGTTACGGAACGCGTCGCGACCCTATATACGGCACACGCAAGTTTCACGAAGGACTTGACTTTGCCGCCGACAAGGGAACTCCCGTATATGCAACCGCCGACGGCAAAGTGGTGAACGCCTCCTGGGAAAGCGGCTACGGCAACCTCGTTGAGATTGACCACGGCTACGGCTATGTCACACGCTACGCCCACCTCAGCAAGTTCAAGGTCAAGGAGGGCCAGACCGTGAAACGCGGTGATCTCATAGCCGAAACGGGAAATACGGGAAAATCCACAGGCCCTCACCTGCACTATGAGGTGCGTTACAACGGAGCGCCGCAGAATCCCATCAACTACTACTTCATGGACATAACGCCCGAACAATATAATCAATTGATTCTTGAAGCTGAAAATGCAGGGCACGTAATGGACTGAGTTATGGATGAAATAGGCAAGAAATACTATAAAATCAGAGAAGTGGCCGAGATGACCGGACTCCCCTTGTCGACACTGCGATATTGGGAAAGCCGCTTTACAATAATCAAGCCCAAGCGTAACGAACACGGCACACGCTTCTACACTACATCCGATGTCGAGAAGATAAGGATGGTCTACTTCCTTGTAAAGGAGAAGGGACTGAAACTTGAAGCCGCACAGGAGCAACTGAAGAACAACCATTCAGGCGTGTCGCGACATGCAGCCGCCATCGACAGGCTCAAGGCAATACGAGCCGAACTTCAGTCGATGCTGGACGCCATGAGCCGGCTGCGTTGACCTCAAAAATCGACGGTAAGCCTCACATTTAACATTCTTCGCGTGAGTGAATTGGGCACGGCATAGCTGACATCATCGGCAGCCTTGACCCAATAATAGCTTCCGACATTGGAAATGTCAAACAGATTGAAGCAATCGACTCCCACCCACATTGATTTTACAAAACGGCCTCTACGACCGCCTGCATTGTCGATTTCGGGCAGAATGTTGTAGGCTAGGCCTATGTCCACCCGCTTATAGGGTGAAGTGCGGAAATACCCCTTGTCGCGGGTTGAATGTGGCATCGTCACCGGCAGTCCGTCGGCAAATATACCCCTCAGATTTACTTTCATGCGTGGAATGCGGGGGAAATAATCGGTAAAATAGAGCGCCACGCTGTAACGCCGGTCGTTGGGCAGCGGCACTTTAACTCCGTTGATGGTTTCTTGCGACTTCATCAACGACAGGCTCAGCCATGAATCGCTTCCGGGCACAAACTCACCGAAAAGCCGCAGGTCAAGACCTGCCGCATATCCGCTTGACGAATTGTCGCCGGCATACACTATGCGCAGATTGTCGATTTCGTAGGGATTGAGCCGTGACAATGCTTTGCAATAAGCTTCGGCCGATAATTTGAATGGACGGTTGAACGCCCTGAACGTATAGTCGCTGCCTATAATGAACTGCACGCTACGCTGCGCCTTTATATCCTTGTTAAGGGTCACCGACGAATTGCCATGCTCATCGGTCACAATGCGTCGAAGCTCCTTGTAAAATGGTGACTGATAGTATAGTCCCGTGGCAAATCGGAACGCCCAGTTACTGCCGCTTGCCGGAACATAGCCTATATTCAATCGAGGACTTATCAGCAGCTCACGATTAAAATCCCAATATGACACACGCACACCGCCGTTAAGGCTGAAAAATCCGAGTCCGTTATCGATGCGGTAGGTGTCCTGAAGGAATGCCATGACTCGGTTGCTCGACAATGAGTTGTCGGACGACATATTATAAAGCATCAGCAAATCACCCGCACTGTTTCCAGGCAATGAGAATCCCGCCGAGTCACGCAGCTCCCATTCACGACTGAACTCGCTCACCGATTCATGATTTAACGTAACTCCATAATCAATCATGTGACGCGACACTGCATTGCGACCCTGCAACGACATTGAGTATACGGTGGCCTTGAGTCGATCACGTGCATGCTCATGGTAACGCCCCACCCCTATAGGAGCTTCATCGTCGTCATTCATCGCGTCATCAAGCCAATATTCACCCGTTATGTCGTAAGCTATAAGTTCATTGGATTGATTGCCCGAGAACAGCAATGTATATCCCGACGAACGTGACGGCACATAGTTTAACGACAATGCGCCGGACCATGTTTCAAACTTGTCGTGTTCATGACCGTCAAAATAGACATTGAAGTGCTTTATGTCGTCGACCGTACCAAACTTAGTCGTGCGGTTACGTGGAGTGAACCTGTAACTGTTAAGGGCGATGTTGCCGAGAAACGACACCTTGAACCGCTTGTCAAGATTTACCTCTATCTTAGTCTGATAATCGAAGTAACGCGGATCATACTCCCCCTTTTCATCGCCTGTTGCAAGAAGTGACGCGTTACGTTTATACCGTAATCCGTGAAGTTGTGAAAACCGATCGGTTCCCTGCCCTATTGCCAACTCGGCACCCATAATCCCCAGCGACACATTTCCGTCCAGTCCATGAGGTCGGCGATAAGTTATGTCGAGAGCCGACGACATTTTATCGGAATATGCCGCCGGAAAGCCTCCGGTCGAGAATATCAGCTTGTCAACCATCGAAGGATTGATGACGCTCAACCCCTCTTGCTGTCCGTTGGTAACGAGCTGTCGGCGAAACAGCTCCACGCCGTCGACATAGACACTATTTTCATCGTAGGAGCCGCCGCGCACCGAATAAGCCGACGACAATTCATCAGCTGGTGTAACGCCGGCAAATGTCGACAGCATCGACTCGACACTTCCACCAGTGACATCGGGCGAATGCCTGTAGGCATCGGCGTCGACCTGCTGCATCGAGCCGAGTTGTTTCTTGTACTCAGAAATCTGCACCTCACGCAATTGGCGCGATGCTTTCTTGAGTTTCATGTTGACCGCAAGGTCGTTGCCTCTCACCTTCACAAGCTTGCGCTCGCCGTCACGATAGCCGATACATGAAAAGAGGATGTGCAATGTGTCGGCAGCCGGAGCAGTCAGTCTATAGCGACCCTCGGCATCGGTGTTTACACCTACCGATGTCCCGGCCACCCTTACCGTGGCAAACTCGATGGGATGATTTCGCTCATCGGTTACCCGACCGTGTATCCTTGTTTGCGGGAAGCAGCAGAATGCCCCCGACAATATAGAAACAATCAATAATGTGATGCGTATGACAGGCATGCGTGATTAATTTACACCTAAATAACGTGACGCTGTGCCATTAAGTATGCAATGCGACAAAAAATGTAGCACTTGCCTCAAACCTATTTAATATCAACATCCCCATTTATTAATTTTATTCATTAATTTTGCATCAAATTATAGCTGAATATGAAAATAGCAATTGTAGGAACCGGATATGTAGGCCTCGTATCGGGTGCTTGTTTTGCCGAGGTCGGCATTGATGTGACATGCGTCGACATCGACAAGCGTAAGATCGACAACCTCATCAACGGCACAATACCCATATATGAACCCGGACTCGACGACCTTGTGTCACGCAACGTGAAAGAAGGGCGACTACATTTCACCACCGACCTAAAAGAGTGCCTTGACGAGGTGGAAGTAGTGTTCAGCGCAGTGGGCACACCTCCCGACGAGGACGGCAGCGCCGACCTGAAATATGTGCTTGATGTGGCGCGCACATTCGGACGCAACATCAACAAATACACCATACTCGTAACCAAAAGCACGGTTCCGGTGGGCACTTCAGCCAAAATAAAGGCCGAGATAAATCGAGAGCTCGCCGAGCGCGGCATGTCGGTTCCCTTTGAGGTGGCCTCAAACCCCGAATTTCTAAAGGAAGGAGCCGCGATAAAGGACTTCATGTCGCCCGACCGCGTAGTGATAGGCATCGAGAGTGACCGCGCACGCAAAGTAATGGAGCGCCTCTATCGTCCGTTTCTGCTCAACAATTTCCGCGTAATATTCATGGATATCGCATCGGCCGAGATGACAAAATATGCAGCCAACTCAATGCTGGCGACACGCATATCGTTCATGAACGACATAGCCAACCTGTGTGAGCTTGTGGGAGCCGATGTCAACATGGTGCGCAAAGGCATAGGCACCGATGCGAGAATAGGCAACAAGTTCCTCTATGCCGGATGCGGATACGGCGGCTCATGCTTCCCCAAAGATGTAAAGGCGCTGATACACACCGGAAAGGAACATGGCTACAAGATGCGCATAATCGAAGCTGTCGAGGAGGTTAACGAACTCCAAAAATCGATCGTGTTCCGCAAGCTTAAAGATGCCCTCGGCAACCTTAAAGGCCGACGCATAGGCATGTGGGGACTCGCCTTCAAGCCCGAAACCGATGACATGCGCGAGGCTCCCGCGCTTGTTGTAATCGAGAAGCTTCTCGAAGCCGGAGCCACCGTAGTGGCCTACGACCCCGTAGCCGTGCCCGAAGCACGCCGACGACTGGGCGACCGCATCGAGTATGCTCTCGACATGTATGACACGGCAGTGGATGCCGACGCAATAGCACTGATGACCGAGTGGAAGCAATTCAGAGTCCCGTCATGGAACGTGCTGCACAAGGTGATGCGCGGCAACATAATAGTTGACGGACGCAACATATACGATCCCGCCGAACTTGCCGAGGAGGGATTTGAGTACCACTGCATTGGTAAATGACTGTAAAAACGCATTTATTATGGAAATGATAAAGTTATCGCTGCCTCACATAGGCACAACCGAAATAGAATGGGTCAACAAGGCCTTTGTGGGCGACTGGGTAGTGCCCCTCGGGCCCAATGTCGATGAATTTGAACGACGACTGGAAAATTATGTAGGCGACAATAAGGAAGTCGTGGCCTTAAGTGCCGGTACAGCCGCGCTGCACCTCGGACTGGTCGTGCTCGGAGTCGAAGCCGGCGACGAAGTGATATGCCAGGCGCTTACATTCTCGGCAAGTGCCAACCCTATATGCTATCAAGGCGCACACCCCGTATTTGTAGACAGCGAGCCCGACACCTACAACATGTCGCCCGCTGCACTGGAGGAGGCCATTGTGGCCCGTCACCGCGTCACTGGACGCTACCCCAAGGCCATCATTCCGGTTCATCTTTACGGAATGCCGGCCAAGATGAATGAAATCGTCGAGATAGCCGCTCACTACGGCATACCCGTATTGGAAGATGCCGCCGAAGCCCTCGGATCGGAATATCACGGAAAGAAATGCGGTACCATCGGCAACTACGGAGCATTGAGCTTCAACGGAAACAAGATAATAACCACATCGGGAGGCGGCGCACTGATATGCCCCGATGAAGAGTCGGCCCGTCGTGTGCTGTTCTTCGCAACGCAGGCACGAGAAAACCGCCCCTACTACTATCACGAGCACATCGGCTACAACTACCGCCTCAGCAATGTCAGCGCAGGTGTAGGATGTGGCCAGATGGATGTTCTGCCTGAGCGTGTGGCGCGTCGTCGTGCTATACACCAATTGTACAAAGAGGGACTTTCCAATCTCGCCGGAGTGACAGTGCAATGCAATCCCACTGAAGAGTTTGACTCAAACTTCTGGCTATCGACTATACTCATCGACCCGGCCACCGGATTTACACCCGAGGATGTGAGAGTGGCAATGTTGAATGCCAAAATCGAAACTCGCCTGTTGTGGCGTCCGATGCAGATGCAGCCCATATTCCGTGACGCTCCCTACTACGGCGGCGATGTGTCGCAACGCCTGTTTGAAACCGGACTGTGCCTGCCAAGCGGATCGGTGCTTACCGACGAGCAGATATCACGCGTAATCGATGAGTTGCACCGCATATTACGAGGATGATGTCACGCCACCGAATTGCCGTATTTGACCTTGACGACACCCTATATCACGAGCATGACTATGTCGTGTCGGCATTCAGCTACATAGCCCGAGATTTGTCGCATCGCTATGCGCTCGATTACGACGCTATGGTTGGAACCATGATGTCGGCCGGCAATCCTTTTGACAACCTTTTGCGCTACATATCCCACACCGCCACACCCATAACCGAAGATGTAGCGTGGCTTGTCGACACCTACCGCAATCATCCCCCCACCCTTGAACTATCGGCCGACGCGAAGCGCACAATCGAAATGCTCCAGGCACATAACGTAGAGTTGGCCATAATAACCGACGGGCGCGTGACATCGCAGAACAACAAGATCAAGGCTCTTGGCTTGAACCGAATAGTGAAACCCGAAAACATAATAGTATCGGAAGCCGTGGAAGGCGACAAGCTTTCAGGCAAGCCGTTTGAACTGCTGGTAGCGCAAGCTGGGCCCGATAACGAATACACTTATATAGGCGACAATCCCGCCAAGGATTTCGTGTGGCCCAACCGACACAATTGGACGACAATAGCCCTCGCCGACACATCGGGCATCAACATTCATCGGCAGGAATGGGATAAATTCCCGGCAATAAACCGGCCACGGCACATTGTTGATAACTTACTTGACATTGTGCCACTGATAGTTAAGCCAAATATTATGAACTGAGCCCAATTTGTGGGCAACTTTTAGCATTGAAAAGTTTGCAAAATTAAAATCTTCTGACTAACTTTGCACCGCTAAGTCAGAAAAGACACTTCAGCATGGAGAGGTGGGTGAGTGGCTGAAACCACCAGTTTGCTAAACTGACGTAGGAGCAATCCTACCACGAGTTCGAATCTCGTCCTCTCCGCCAAGCCCTGTAAGCGACTCGCTCACAGGGCTTTTCATTTATGCCCTGCCCATTCCCCATTGAACATCGCGGCGCATGGAATGGCGATCTCAAATATTGTCGAGGATTGCATTCGGAGAGGTTTCCATTTGGGAGAACGCGAAAAGTTTCTTGCCGAGGTCTTTTATGGATGCTCCTATATGGTAAAGAGTATCGTCTATAATAAGGAAGCGATCATGAATATTAGAGGCTGTGCGTACATTTACAGGCATATATTGGTCATTATGCCGTTCTATATCCAGGCGCAAATTATCGTCAATCCTCTTTGTATATACAGTAGCAAGGACTCCTCTATTGCGCTTGTTCAGCAAAGTCAGAACTGTTTCATCGATATAATTGTCAATAAGGACGATGCGTTTGCGGGCTCGTTTTATGAGGTCACAGACAAAAACGTATGCGTCGAATATCTGTCCATCGAAAAGAACGCCCTCGCGTGGTGGCAACGTGTCTTAAGGAAGAAGTCGACCTTGCCAGTCAGGTCATCGAGCCTTTTATCATGCTCCAACAGGCGGCGGTCGATGCGGCTTTCCATGTAAAGAAGCCGCTGATTAACACTGTATCCCCGCAATAGATAATCTTTCAATACCTTGTTGGCCCAAATACGGAACTGAGTGCCACGTATTGATTTTACCCTATAACCAACTGATATTATGACATCAAGCGAATAGAACCTGGTCTTATATCTTTTGCCGTCGGCAGCAGTTAGTAAGGATTCCTTACATACTGAAGATTCCTCTAATTCTCCTTCCTTGAATATATTGCGGATATGTAGAGTGATGTTGTTTCTTGTGGTTTGAAACAGTTCTGTCATCTGCGCCTGTGTGAGCCACACGGTTTCATTCTCAACTCTGACATCCAATGACAGAGTAGAATCAGGCTGATAGAGAATGATTTCATTTTCACTATCAGGCCGCAAGTTGCTAATGTTGTTGTCTATTTCGTTCATTGGTGTCTTAGTTGTAATTGCAAATATACGAAAAGCAATCGGTAAATCAGCGATTTACAGCACAATTCGTCAGCTTGCCGACCATACTTCACATTTAATCTATAACTGAGTATCGATTTCGTCGGGCATATATAAATAAAAAGACTTTTAGAGTAATATAATCAGACTGTATGGCCGGGGTGTCGCCGATTTTTAGTAATTTTGTACTTGAACATCCAATGCGGAATAAAAATCCAATGATTTCTGCATAGCCTGCAACAAGGTTAAGACTACGGAGGAACCCGAATAATGAGAAAACTTATATATGTATTAGTAGCTATTGTCGCATTAGGCACTGCTTCATGCTCGAAGTCAATGTCACAATACGATAAAGAGATTGACCAAGCCGAAAAGATGATGCTGAGCAATCCTGACAGCGCATTGTCAATGCTGGATGCAATCGATGCCTCCGAACTTAAAATTGACTCCTTATGGGCAAAATATCACTTCATTAAAGGATACGGACATCTGAAACGCAACCGTTCAATGATCGGAGATTCACTTATAATATATGCTCATGATTATTATCGCGGTAAAAACTTGGTGAGGGACATCAGAAGCGGCATCGTCCTGGCGTGGTACAAATTCTGGGTCGGCGACACTCCCGGAGCTATGACCATGCTCGATTCCCTTGCCGGATTGCCCGATGTGCCCGATTCTTTAATGACTCAGACGCTCAGAATACGCGTAATGCTCGGAGCGTCGGAATATCAGGGACAACAGCTCATCCCATACGCGAAAAAGCTACATGAACTCGAAACGGATTCCCTGAGAAAAATCGAGGCCAACTATATGCTTTTAACAGCATACGAATACGCAGGTGAAACGGACTCCGCCCTCTATCTTTTGGACCAACTTGTAGACTATGCACGCAATCACAACTGGGGCGACAAGCATTTCATGTTTGAACTTGAACGGGCACAGTTGCTGACCGAAAAAAGCAGGAGCGCCGAAAGCGACGCGCTTATAGAAGAGATATTCCGGAAAGCCGGGCCTGATAACGGAGCCGCCGACTATCTTCATTTTCAGTATGCCATAAATGCACTGAACTCCGGCGATATAACACGAGCATCGCGACACCTTGCATTGGCCGACAGTTTGGCAATAAAATTAAGAGGTGACGACGATACTTACTTCCGCAGCTACAGCAACCTGCTCCATGCCATAATTGACTTCACGCAGACCGGCCGCATCAAACTGATGCACATAAACGGCCTCAACAACCGCCAGGGCGAACGCTACAACCGCATGAAAGCCTCGCAGTGGGAGTCGGAGCGCGGTGCGTTACATCAGCAGAACTGGGCTTTGGCTCTGAAAGCTGAAAGCGAACACAAGACGGTGATAATCCTGATAATAAGTCTTGTGACGCTCTTGGTATTGGCGGGCGCCTTGTGGATTATCATAATTCGCCGCCAACGTGAGCGTGAAAATGAAGAACGCATCGAGGCGTTGCAGAAAATGGTCGACGAGTATCGCTCGGCACCCGCGACACGCGAATCGGAGATTGCCGATTCGTCGGCACTGCGCAGCGCCATGCTCAAGCAGCTCGGCATCATCAAGATGGTTGCCGCAACTCCGACTGAGCAGAATCGTGAAATGTTGCGCAAAATATCGTCCATTGACGGGAAAATCGACGGCGAGCTTGTAGACTGGGGAAATGTATTCGGAATGATCGACAACCTCTATTCGGGATTTTACGGAAAGCTCCACGGCAAGTACGGTGACATCCTCAGCCCGAAGGAGGAACAGATAATCGTGCTCATGGTAGCCGGTTTCTCAACCAAGGAGATAAGCGTGATAACCGGACAGACAACATCGACTGTCTATGTCAGGAAATCCTCGATAAGAAAGAAGCTCGGAGTGCCCGAGAAGGAGGACATCGTAAGATTCCTGCAAAGTTAAGAGATCATTTAAATCGCGCAACACTTCATTTAAAGTTTTAAAAGATGCAACCACTGATATTCAGCATGTTGCATCTTTCGTATTAAGACTTTCACATTTGCAGTTAAAATCCGTTCAGATGTAATTTTGCATCAGTAATCGTCGCAAGACGCTTTGCTCACAAAGAAAAGAATCACTAAAAACTGATGTAAAATGAAATCAAAAATCACCATCCTCGCCATCGCATTTTTGATGGCTTCTATCCTCCTCTCTTCATGCTCAATCGGCAAAGGAGATTTAAAAGACCGAAATCTCGAACAAGCTACGCTATCGCGTCTTGACTCTATTCCCAATGTAGAATACATTGGTAAATCCGATGTACGCGCCCTCGACGACAACCGATTCCAAGCTGTAATCATATACTATGTCACCGACTCAACCGGCAATAAAGTTGAACACAATGCACGCGTCACCACCAACGATGACTGCTCGGAGGTTTACACATGGGAAGAGCTCGACTCCAATGTCCTTGGCGACACCAAGCAAATGATAAGTGACAAGTTGGAAGAAAAAGGCATCGACATGGACGGGAGCATGATTGATGCTCTCATTGAACTTAAAAAACGATTAAAATAGGCAATATGAAACGGATTATCACGCTCATCATTGCCATAACAGCAGTGACTACAGCTTTTTGCCGGGAGATAAGAGGCATAGTGGTCGGAGAAAACGGGACTCCGCTCGACTACGTAAACGTAGTGTTATATCGCGACTCAATCTACGTGACAGGGACAGTAACCGACACTACCGGAGCTTTTTCATTAAACACCGACATCCGAGGCAAGCTTACCGCCAAAATATCTTTTGTAGGTTACGAAACATACACCTCAGCTATACCAAATTCCGGCAACTTAGGCACAATTAAACTTGTCCCCACAACCGCGACGCTCCGGGAAGTTGTGGTCAGCGTCACACGCCCTTCCACTACGATGAAAGGCAATGCACTCGTTACCGACATCGAGGGCAGCTCACTCGCCATAGCCGGAACCGCCAATGATGTGCTGACACGTGTTCCCATGGTCGTTGACAACGGAGGCACGCTGGAGGTCTTCGGCAAAGGGGCACCCGAAATCTATATCAACGGACGCAAGGTAAATGACCGTCAGGAACTTGCCCAACTGAATTCACAGGACATGAAGAATGTATCGGTGATAACCAATCCCGGTGCGGCCTATGCGGCAAATGTAAAATCAGTAATTCTGATACGCACCAAGCCTCCGAAAGGCGATGGATTCAGCGGAACGATCCGCATCGACAACGGCTTTCAGCACTATTTCCGCACAGGCAACTCAATCGATGTGAAATATCGCACACGCGGGCTAGAACTGTTTGCCAATTATGGATGGTGGTACGGCGATAATTGCGACAACCGTTCTAATGAAATGACCACGACAACCTCAACGGGGACTTACAATCAAGCATTTCAAACAATCGGCAAACAGTTCTACAACGACATGACCGGAAAAATCGGCTTTTCCTACATGTTCAATGACCGCCACAGTATCGGCGCATATTATCAGAACAGTTGGAACCGTCACCACTCCACAGGCACCATTCCAAGCGAAGTGTGGCAAAACGGCATTTTGATTGACTGTTACGACTCCGATGTCAATAATAGATCCACGGCCTTACCGCGACACTATGTCAACCTGTATTACAACGGGCAAGCAGGCAAGTTATCCATCGATTTTAATGCTGATTATCTGTGGTATAAGAGTCGGGAGCTTTCATTGAGTGACGAACTCAGCGAAATGGGAGAAGACCGCACGGTCAACACTCTCTCAATCAACCACAACCGCATGTTTGCCGAAAAGCTCGTAGTGAGTCATCCGCTATGGCACGGCCGTCTACAGGCGGGCGAAGAATATACCTGTACACGCACTACCAACATCTTTACAGCCAACATCACCGAAGTGCCTGATGCCGACAACCGAGTGGACGAAAGCAACGTCGCCGCATTTGTGGAGATAGCACAGCAATTAGGCCGCTTTAATATCGGGGTGGGACTGCGTTACGAACATGTAGAATTTAATTATTACGAGATGGGCCAACTCCGCGACGGCCAAAGCAAAACCTACGACAATCTATTCCCCTCGCTTAATGTCGCCACGAAGATAGGTCAGGTCAGAATGGGCTTGAACTATTCGGGAAAGACAGTACGCCCCGGCTACGGACAACTCGATGGGGCCGTCAGCTACATCAACCGCCTCACTTTTGAAACGGGGAATCCTTATCTGAAGCCGACAAAAATGCAGACATTGGAATATGTGGCACAGTGGAGTCAGTTCTTCGCTCAGTTATCCTACACCTACTTCAAGGACGGCGTGTACCACACCACCGAGCCCTACGGTCCCGACGGAGAGGCTACCATTATCAGGACTGCCAATCTCGACCGCCGTCACTATTTTCAGGCATTCGCGGGAGGACAATTCAATGTCGGTATATGGCAGCCACGCGTAAATATAGGCGTAATGAAGCAATGGCTCACCCTACCCGTCAACGGCAAACCGATGAAAATGAACACTCCGGGCTTCCTTTTTCAGTGGCAGAACGCCGTTCATCTTCCATTCGACATTTGGCTTAATGTCGATGCACAGCTTATGACAACTCAATGGGACAACAACATGAAGCTCTCCAATACTCCCTGGTATGTCAACGCCAAGATATACAAAGGTTTTATCAACAACACATTCAGCGTGACCCTCGAAGCAAAGGACTTGTTCAACTCCTCGCAGAATGACGCTATTATGTATAATGACGCGGTACACATTGTTCAGAAAAATTTCTCTCCGGGTCGATCGGTGATGCTAACTCTCCAATACCGCTTCAATACGACCCGCGACCGCTACCGCGGCACAGGAGCCGGCAACTCTGAAAAATCACGATTCTAAATTCATTAATTCATGCAAGATGTGGAGCCTCGGCAGCGATGTCGGGGCTTCTACGCTAATGATTGGATACATTAATGTCCTTTATGTCGGCAATTATTGTTAACTTTGCTATTGAGCCGACTATTAGTGAACCTCTTGCTTCAAATGAACGACAGAAACATCAATACTTTATATTTGCTTCTCGGCATGCTTGTGATTGTGCTCTTTACAAGCATCTTTACAGCTTGCTCCGATAACAGTGCCTAAAAACAACTCTCACAAGCAGAATCGCTTATAATCGAACAACCCGACTCTACCGTTGCGTATCGAGTTGTTGAAGGATGCTGAATTTTTAGCGATACAGTCGAATGACAATGTTGACCTTGGAATAACACATCTTTTCCTTTCAAATGTATATGAGCAGGGATTTAACGGCACGGTAAGCAAACATTATGCCGATAAGGCACTTGCAATATTCAGGGAACTGCTCAAGCTTGAACACGAAAACGACATTCTGAAAATTAAAACGATGCAGGACAATCTATTTAAAAGCAATATTGTCCTAAACGTTTTGGGCAAAAATAAAAATAGGAAGTAGTTACTAAGG
>NZ_SRYY01000012.1:0-39898 GCF_004793735.1 Muribaculum sp. NM65_B17 | reverse complement strand
CCTTAGTAACTACTTCCTATTTTTATTTTTGCCCAAAACGTTTAGGACAATATTGGTTGTAAAGCATAAAATGGTGACTGATTGGAGTAAATGTGTTATTACACATTACAGACCGTTGCGATATATAGCCGATTGTAGATTCCCCGAACAAATCAAGCGTAGATCGCGTGCCTATAATAAATGTTGTTCGGTTCTGTAACATCTCACAAATTTATTTTTAATGAGTTAATATCTCCCGTTAGTACCGAGTGATGGTATATAGTCAGCGGACGGCATCATGTCCTATATATAGGGTGTGGATTGGAAAGAGATAGATAAGCATCAACTACCACAATCATGATAACGTCAGTAATTATATCTACAAGTAATATATTATCTCTATTATTTATGCTTATATCTCAAGCAAAGGATTTATATATGGATTCTTAATAAAAGAACAACCAATCATTTTCTTACATTTTGAGTACACCTCCTCTTGCACAATCGGTAGTCCTAATTCATATCCTTTAGCTTTAACTATATTGTTATTTTTAAGGCTATGCGGTAATAAGTCAATCTTCTTAAACATATCAAGTTCTTTACAATATATTGAGGTGCTCCAATCAATACAATCTATTAATTTAAGATAGATTGGGAGGTAATAATTTCCAATGGATTCAGTTCGATTAAACACACGAGCTCTTATTAATTGGATATCATGAGGGGCCAACTCATTTAACATATTGGCAAATCGTTCACTTATTATTGGGGCGATATCTGTCATCAAGTAGTCGTATTTCTTAAAACGCTCGATGCTTATAGGTTTATTAATATTGAAAATAAGAGGAGTTATGGGTTCTGAGATTCTGTTGTTTCCTAAAAAAACAGCAGAATCAATGCTTGATGTTCTGTAATATTCTAACCAATATGAATTAGGATAGTTGGGTGTCACTGAAAGAAAATAGTACATAGTTATTTACATTTGGTTAGACCTTTGTCTAAAAGATTATCATATTTATTAATAATAGAATTTATTTCAGCTTGGTAATCTGATATGTTCCATATATTTCCTGATGCAGCATCCTGAGCGGCACGAACCGTTATTAAGCATAAAGCTGGCGGTGGCGGCTTTGCTCTTACCGAGGCTCGCGGTTATCGAAACGCCGACATCAATCAAATAAACTGATGATATTCATAATCCTAATTCAAAAACAATATTCTTACCTATATCGGGTTTGCATATAATTCCTTGTTTATATTTTTCATATACATTAGGAGTATAACTTAAATGACGTACTAATTTTTTTGACTTATTTGGCACAAAAACATAATACCCTCCTCTTAACATTAATTTTTTCACATTGCGCTCTATCTTCTTCCATATTTCAATTATTAAAGGATTGGTAGATGTTTTGAGAGTATATAACCAAGATTCAGATAACTCACCGTCTAAAAAAGCCCCAACTTGAAAATAAAGAGAATTAGGATATGTATCGAATAATTCATTTTTCCTCACACTGTCAAACTTAATTATTTCCGATGATAATAAGATTGTATATTTACCCTTATCAATATCCTCATGGCTAAATAAATTAGGAGATACTATGCTAAACTTGCCTTCATTCTCAATGAGAACATACATCAGAACATCAAATTGCACCTGAAAATTAACGCATATTTGAAATGCCTCATGCGGAAGAATAAATAATTGATAATTTATGGGGGATGCTGAATTATTTATCATAAGAAATATATCTAACGTCATCAAATATAGGCAGCCTCTCCCAGACGACCCCGCCCCGGCTGTCGTATGCCTGTGTCGGCGTGGCACAATCATTCGCGCCCATACTGACAAAAGCAAGGGCGGAGAGCATGATTGTAAGTATCAGTCTTATCATTTGCATGGGCTACTATTATCCATTTTGCAAAATTAGCGATTTTGCCGGAGATAAACGGCTGACGTTACTATGTTGTAAAGCATAAAATGGTGACTGATTGGAGAGAATGTGTTATTTTTGCATTACAAACCGAAAACCAACATCTGCAATGGGCATAACCGACATATATGAGGCAATGAACCGTAAGGCTGAGGCATTTTTCGAGTGGGCGCAGGCTCACCCGCAGTTCGCCATGCTCTTTGTGGCTGCTCTGCTTGGTCTATGGCTGATTGGATTGTTGTTTCGGTGGAAATGGGCGTGCCATTGGCAATTTGACGGCAAGCTATGGTTATTCGACGACTGCAAGCCCGAAACTCGCCGCCGCATACAGATTATCTTGGTCGGCATTGCTCTTATGGCCAGCCTTATGTTGTATTATTTGTGGAGATAGCGGCATGAAAAGTGCCAACGACAAATTCAAACCTTGTTTCATTGACCACATCTGGTATGTAACGGAAACTTGTAGCGCGAGGGAGCATAACAATCTTAATGGCGGTATGCTTAGCAAGCGATATAAACGACCGGGGGCGACACGCTGACGGACATTATATGTTGGAACTTTATATCCTTGCGTTTTATTCCGTAAAATGCTGTTTATAGAAAATTTCAACGTCAGGGATGTCAATCAGGATTTTTTCTTGACCATTCTCATAGCTCGTCAATCGGAAATTGGCATTATCACCCTGATAATGCTGTTGGCTGAAAGGTGCGGGAAAGGTGAATCCGCAGATAACATTCTTATCAATCTTTATTTTTAATTCATCTAATTCGCTCTTCTTTACTCTCTTAAAGTTATACAATAAGAAGGCTCCGAAGGCATCAAATAGAAGATCTGCATATTCTAAAGGTGTAATGTGCTCGGTGACAATATCGGCGCACGCTCTAACAAGAGCGGTCTTATTTCCTTGATTAGTCCAAAATTTTGAAGGGGAAAACCACCTTTTCCTTGTCTGACCATCAACAAAATCAGCTCGCTTATATAGCAAATCGGAAGTTTTATTTACTGACAACAAAGTCGCATCTCTTAGTATGCCATTATATGGAGATGGCACAAATGACAAATCAGTATCTGAATTGTATTTACTTAGCGAAACAACCAAAACATAATCATGCTTTTCACTTTTCATAATTCCGTTAGGTATGACTATGCCTTGTTCTATGATATTCCAAACATATTGGTCTATCTCAAATGACACACGGGGACGATTGAGCAGTATGAGTTTCTGGTCATCATCTAAATTCATCCACAATCTTCTTAGTTTTATTGCCATATAGCTCTTACTTTTTAATGGAATCAGTCAGTTAATGATTGATACCATGTAACAAAATCCAATGCCACATTCTTCAAATCTTCTTCATCTTCATTCTGAGGAATAAAGCCAGCATATTTCTGTATGACTGGCAAGAGAGGCAATAGACTTTCTTGGGGAAATTGTGTCAATAGTTTGCTGATAATATTGCATCGCCAAATTATATCGTTGTCAGGATTGGACAATATGGATTCAATACTCGGTAAAAGCACCTTATAAAATCCGGGTAAGACCTGAATAATCTCAGAGGCAACAGGCCAATTCATATCAGCAATCCATTCCAATAGAGAGGGAGCAACACCGGACACTTGTTCTGGTGCTGCCGATGACAGACGATTAACCACGTCCAAATCAAATTTATCTTTAGGCAACAATGCTTGACTGTTCATATTACTTCAGTAGTTTGACAGCGTTCCGCTTATTCAGTCGGTTAGCTGTATGTTATCGACCTTCGTTCTGAAATATTCAATTTCCCATATACTCATAATGATAATGTCCGGCGGATAATCGACCCTTAAGGATGATTTATCCGCTTGTTATTCGTTAATTTTCTCTCGATAAGGCAAGAAATTGACATTAAAAGTTTTACATACGAAATAGAAATTGGATTTGCGGATTTGATCAGTCTCGTTATCAGAACTGACACAGTCTAAATTAAACCAATACAAACCATTTATTTCCTGTATATCCATATTAAAGATGACTTGTAAATCTTCATTATGTTTTTGCCTAATGGTAAATTCCGATATATTTTCTGCAATGATCTCAAGATTAAGCCACCCTTCGGGACTTTCTACTGACAGTTCCAAAATGATTCTGTATTCCGTCAAATCAATTCTAATCTGACGAACCAAACCATCACCTACATTATGCAGATCGTTTTTCAAATAGCTTATGAAATCATTGTTGTTCATTCCTTCTTATTTTTAGAGCGAATAATGTCCGGCGGATAATCGACCTTAGGCGGAGATTAATCAGCTTGTTAGCAACCTTTTTTGGCTTTATAAATTATTTCAGAATATCCATTTGGGAATGATTTGGTGATGGATTCTAAGGCTCCATCGTCCTGATATTGGAATAGATGAGCCATGACTCCAACGTTTTTTCCCAATCCATCATACTGTTTGATTTCTATATGCGTTAAGAGATTTTCCTCATAGGTATAAAATTCTTCACGACTCCCATAAGTTCCACATAACAGCAATCGTTTCAGCTTTCCATTCTCGAAAAAATAATGACATACATTCATCAAATGTTTTCCGTTATCATAGGAAACACTTTTCACCAGATTGTCGGTATAATACAAGAAAGTATGGTAGAATTGATTTTCGATTGAACATCCGGTTTTTACCTCAATTATTTGGTCAAAAGCATTAAACCCATAAATACAAAGATTCTTGGTACTTTTCACTGTATCAAGACGTTTTACAGGTTTTCCTTGTTTGAAACCATTACGCTGATAGGAATATGGGGTAAGTTCATAAAACTCGCCCTTATAACTCTCAGTCTTGACAACCTCGGCCTCAATTTGTTGTCGTATGGATTCAAAGTCATTTTTTAACGCTTCAAATTCAGTTCTTAAAGATCCTTCTATCATTATGGTATATTCAGGTTGTTAATATTTGGCTGCTAATCACCATATAGGACGATTGAGGTGCGTGTTATAAACTCATTTGCTTACCTCTTGCTCCTTTTTATAATTTTTATAGCGAGCATTTAACACATCTCGCCATTCTTGGCTTGGACAAGAATTTATTAAATGAAGATATGTATCTCCATCAACAATACGGATAACCGATTCCACCAGTTTTAATAAACTCCACTGCAAATCATAAAAAGAGCTTTCAGGAAAGATTTGCACCAAGGCTTGCGCTTCATCGAGAGATATGGGGAACTGAATTTGCTCCAACAATTCATCATAAGACCGTATTACTTCAATAATATCTTCTGTATCATTGATACTCTCATTAGGCATGCGGCCTAAATCTTTCAACTGTATAATTTCATTTCTCATATTATTGTTCTTAGAGTTCACAATGTTCGGCAGAAAATCAACCGTTACGGAAGGTGTATTGAAGACCGCAATGATTCTTGACCACCGGTTGGGGCGGTCACCGTCGCGGAGCTTTTCATGGAAAATGCAGCCGCAGTTGTGGATGTGCGGTCAATAGTAGCCATGCTAAACGCAAAATTAATAAAAATTCTTTACGCTACCACTCTCTGCTCAAGATTTTTAGCTCCGTGTCGCAACTTTTTTACAAATAATCAACCCTTCTCCAAAATTCTTATGGAAGTAAGGGCTTGCAAGCCGTGGCGACAGGAGCGTGATGCAGTGCGCCGGGCGTATTGCCTCACACAACCTTATCACCACCGCTTGCTCCCAAATGATGTGATAATTTAGGCGATAAGCCGGGTCAGTGGCCCGCGGATCCACAGGCACGGCACATCGCCTTGTGTTGTTTACCGGTTGCCCGGCTGATTCCGTGTCTCACACCGATTCAGCTTCGGGCAGTTCTGATTTTGGATATGATACCCGGCTGAAGCCGGAGGCGGCTACAACGCCAGAGCAAACCGAGGGCAGGCCTTCGCTCGACTCTCGCGTTGTCGCCTCTCTTTGGAATACCAGTCTGCAAACGATGACTGTGGCCGCTTCAAGGTTGGCACTTTGAAACGGCAAAGGTCAACGGTGGCCGGTTCTTTCCCTTGAAGATTTTGAGCCTCGGCAGGGACAGGCGTTTTGGCGTGCGAAGTTACTGCGTCCGGGAGGAACGTCAAGTGCCGCTACGCTTGTGGTCGGCGTCCGCACTCGTGAGCCTCCACAAATTCTTTTCGTGCCTCAAACAATTTGGGTATCCCTCGCTTGCCGCTGACTACACACTTGCCTTATCCTCCCTTATGGCCGCAGTTGTGGGACTGCACGAAAAACGGCCAGCCCTGCCGGAGAAGCTCAAAGAGCTTCAAACAAAAGGGAAAAAATTAACTCAAACGCTCAAACACCAAAAGACTATGCACAGTATTATTTATCAAATCAGCACCGAGCCGATAAACGAAAACGATTATCTGGACATCCACCACATCGTAGCGGGAGAAACCGCCTCAATATCCTATGTGTACGAGAACTCCGAGGATGGGCGCAAGGTTGACATCCGCTTTCTTCTTGAATATATCCTACCTAAAGGTATGTTTACCAAGACTGATGAAAAAACACTTACTTATAATGGCGGATTCACAATATGGCGAAAATCTCACTTCGATAACCTAAAGGCTATATCTGCCACGCTCACCCCTGCAAACGTGATGAAATGGAACGGTCCAAGCAGCCAACTTAAGAAAGCTATTATCAATCCCCTCGGAGTTGACGCTCTTTTTGTGACCGAGTTCTATGGCGGTGCAGGCACGGCTGAACGCTCCGCTGACCTAATGGATATTATTGCCAGACTGAAAAAGGGCGATATGCTATACATCGGGGCAATATTAGGGTATCACAACTAAAAACATATAGTCATGGAGTTCTTTATCGAGCCTATCCCCACATGGGCGTTATGCTATCTAATCAACGGAGACCCGACAGGGTTGACAGACGATGAAATTGCGATGATTGACAAGTGGTATGCCGACAACAAAGTGCAGACCGTTACCACCGCTTCCGAAGACGAGGGAGAGTGCCACCCATATTTCTCCCATTTCCCCGCTTTCGGGCTACCTGCCGAGGTCACAGACTGCTATGTGATGACCTTTTAATCAATGGAATAATCAATCTCCACTGCGTCAGCATAAAGGGCGCAGAGACATAAACAATCAAGATATGACAACGACTGAAATCAACTACAAAGGTACGGACTATACTTGCCGTATCGTGACAAGCAACGAGGGCGAGAGCCTTATCATCGGTGGGCTGGAATTGCTTGACGCACTTATGCCTTATCCAATCACCGACAAATGCGACGGCTTCGCCGACAAGGAAGCGGAGCGTGTCGATGAAGAAATCTTCTTCTACACCTCCGAAAGTGACTTGAAGCTGCCCGACAACGAACTTGTCGCAATACTCAGCGAGAGCAACCCCGATTGGTTTGACTGACAATCCAAATGGCTTCCAATCGCAGAATGTCACAGCGACCACCGAGCCGTCCTGCAACCACGCGGGGCGGCTTTTGCTCGTCACCACACAAAAGCCGCCTCTTTGGGAAACTTAGGGGTTACAAGCCGTGGCGACAGGAGCGTGATGCAGTGCGCCGGGCGTATTGCATCACACAACCTTATCACCACAGCTTGCTCCAAAATGATGTGAGAATTTAGGCAATAAGCCGTGTCAGTGGCCCGCGGATCCACAGGCACGGCACATCGCCTTGTGCTGTTTACCGGTTGCCCGGCTGATTCCGTGTCTCACACCGATTCAGCTTCGGGCAGTTCTGATTTTAGATATGAGGTCCGGCAGAAGCCGGAGGCGGCGACAACGCCAGAGCAAAGCGAGGGCAAGCCTTCGCTCGACTCTCGCGTTGCCGCCTGTCTTTGGAATACCAGTCTGCAAACGATGACCGTGGCCGCTTCAAGGCTGGCACTTTGAAACGGCAAAGGTCAACGGTGGCCGGTTCTTTCCCTTGAAGATTTTGAGCCTCGGCAGGGACAGGCGTTTTGGCGTGCGAAGTTACTGCGTCCGGGAGGAACGTCAAGTGACGCTGCGCTTGTGGTCGGCGGCCGCACTCGTGAGCCTCCACAAATTCTTCTCGTGCCTCAAACAATTTGGGTATCCCTCGCTTGCCGCTGACTACACACTTGCCTTATCCTCCCTTATGGCCGCAGTTGTGGAACAGCACGAAAAACGGCCAGCCCTGCCGGAGAAGCTCAAAGAGCTTCAAACAAAAGGGAGAAAAATTAACTCAAACGCTCAAACATCAAAGGACTATGCGAGTAAAAAGAATGAAAGTAGCAGAGGGCAGACGGCTCAATATCGGGCAGTTCCCCAATTTCCACCGCTCCGGCTCCATTAGGGGCATGAAAAAACTCTACTATGGCGAGAACTGCCTTTTGGTACGCTGTGGCAACTACATCTACAACGTGACCTCCGAACCCTCAATCTACAATCAGGCAACAATCTAAATCATAAGAACATGGAAGATTATAACGGAATATCAATATCCAAGAACGACAAGGAATTTGTCGTGGCGTTTGACAACTTTGTCAACGGCAAAATGCAATCCGCAACCGACACAGGAAAAGCACTCGCCACAATACACCGATACTTGCAGTCGCAGGCTTTCAAGGTGTGCGTGGCATATATCCGTCAGCTCGCTGTCAACTACCGAACCGGCTATTACGATGAGCGGAACGAAATGGCAGCCCGCAGAGCGGCGATGATGTACGACACGCTGATGAACGGCGATGAAATCTATGACCCCGAATATAAAGAACTAAAGGATAAAAGCGTATGAACGACACCGATTTTCCCGAATACGGACGCCAGTGCGAGTTGCTGACACCGTGGCGAGGCTACCACCGTGGCACAATCGTAGGACTGAACGGCTACCGCTTCATCATCGAGATAAGCAGTGGCGCGAGGATTGAACTTTACGAAGATGAAATTGAATTTGACTGACTATGAACAGACTGTTGACACCGAAATTTGAGGAAGCCATAAAGGACTATCCTCTGTACTCGCAGGACGGCAAGGCGAGAGACGCAGTGTGCGTGGCGATATTCACTATCGGAAATATCCGTTGGTTTGTGCTTGAAGGAGGCAAAGAGGGAGACGATACAATCCTTTACTGCATAGTGGTCGGACTCGGCGAAGATGAATACGGTTATGTGTCGCTAAACGAACTTGCCGATGTCGAACTTGACTACCGCAAACAAGGCTTCGGCATTATCCGTGTGATACAAATGCCGTATTTCACCCCATGCCCCATAGGGCAGATAAGCGATGAGAGGCTTCAAGATTTTTTGAAACGCCTTTATGATTGACCCAATACGTCAGCCGTGGAACAACCGCCACGGCTGACATTACCGAAAAATTCGGTCTGCCACCTCCATGCCGGACGTGGCAGACATAAACGTGTACTGACATGATTTTACAAACCATAATCCAAGTTGCCGCACAATGCGGCTGGAGCGTGACCGCCAACGTGAGAGATAGCAACATCACCTCTTTCGATTTCCGGCGGAATACCGAGAGCGGAGTGCCGTTCTGCTTCTCAGCCGACATGACCGGAGGCAAACCGGCTTCGCTGGTGGACGACATACTGTCGTTCATAGACGCTTTCCAACCCGACATCTTCGCGCGGCAGTGGTGCCGGATTTCGGGTGCCGGAGAGAGCCGATATTCCCAGACACTCTCCGACATGGACGGCATACGCACCCGGGCATGGCTACTCGCCATCGACCTATCCGAAGCCTTCGCCGCTCCGCGCCCCTCGCCGTGGTATCTCTGGAACTGACGGAATTATAGCCCCTTGCGGCCACGCAGGGCTATAATCTCTATGATGTCGTTCCCGTTCAGCCGTGTCATACCATTCACGAGCGTAGGTTTGGGAAACTGCTCGTCGTGGTCGAAGCAATAGTAGAAATATGAGCGGCTTACGCCAAGTATTCTTGCTGCCTCTGATACGGTATATAGCCGTTTGCGATCAATCGTTGAGATATTGACCTTCTTTTCTGTCCTACGTCTTGCCATCGTCTTCGGATGTATAGGTTTTTCGGAACGTCTTGCCTCGAATCTCCACGAAATTGAACATTTCCTTGCATCTGTCGTAGATACGAGGTGAATAAACCTTTGACAGTTGCTTAAGCGACAGATTTGTAGTGGCATGGGTAAACTGGTTGTCACGCAGATCGTATCGCCGCTGAAGAACATACTGCATGACATTCTCAAAGTTGCCCCACCGTCCGGTAGGCGTTGTCTCGCTGCCAAGCTCATCAAACGCCTGGCGGGAACTGGTTATGTAGGTTTGTATGGCATAATAGCCTCCATCGCGTGATTCATCGGAAAACTCCGCACAGATGTCGATGACGTTTGTCATACGAAACCAATACCGCATACCATCTTTAGGCGGACGTATGTCATGGCAGAATTGCCGGATTATGCGCAGAAGCGTTGATTTACCGGTGCCGATGTCGCCCCAAAGCAACAGTCCCCGGTCCGGGTCAAGTTTACCATCGTAATCTTTCAAAGCCCAATGAACGATGTCGTTCAAAATATTGCGTTGGTCGTCACGGACGATATAGCCGGGGCAAATGGCTTTCGCACAACGCAGGAAATACTGCTTGTAGGCATCAATCTTCGATAAGTCCGCAATCGGGTGTAATCGGTCCTCGGCGGCGGCCTGCATTTGGATTATAGCCTCTTTCGGGTTGATTTTTTGTGGGTATCTCATTTTTGGTCGTTTTTAATCTCAGCCGGGCCCAGTTGAGAAAATGTTTTTTGAAAGCCGAAAACGTGGAGTGCCAGTCTTCGGTTGAAATTGTCGCGTTGCTGAAATCATCAGCCAACGGTATCAGATCCGCCACATCACAGTGCAGGCTCTTTGCCATTTCCGTCAAAGCGATATCTGATTTTTTCAGTTTTTCTAAAAATTCTTCTTCATGTGCGCGTTTACTCTCAATAAAAAGTTCTTTTATATTTTTTCTTTTATCTAAATATGCCAGCGTCCGGTCTTGCGTCTGATTGGCTGTTTCGTCCTGTGTTTCGATTGGCGTTCCGATAGGTTCTTCATCGGCCATATTGTCCTGCGGAAGCATCTGCGGCTCAATGCCTGAATTGTGACAGGGCGTGTTTGTGCCATCATTTGCCATATTGAAGCAATACTTTTCAAAACCACATACGGATATAACCGTGATCAATCCGCTCTTTCTACGGGTAATCAATCCATCTTCCTCCAATGCTTCAAGGAAAGATACGACGGCTCTTTCATCGGCGTGCCACCGAGTACCTAAATACGCTATTGTCACAGGCCATTCTCCATAAGTCACCCGTATGCGGATATTCGTGTCACCCACATACCTCATGCCCGGAGTTTTGGCGGCGCGGAACCTTATTTCGAGCCACCATTGATAACGCTGTGCATTATCCCAGAGCCAGTGCGTCATATCGTCTTCATAGACGGGCATCCATCTTGGCATAACTTATAGGTTTTGGAGAAGAACCGGATAAGCTCGCTCCCACGAAAGCGAGGATAAGGCGACTCTTCGGTAATTTCATATTCCAGCCTTTCAGGGCCACTGACATAGCTGAATAATTCGATGTCTGCAAGGGCAAACATTGTTGCCACTTCCTGCCGGGTGTAGAGTCTTGACGGATCAACGGCGGGTAAAGATTTTGCTTTCATAAGCAAGTGTTTTATGCCTTCCATAGTACAATGGCAAGCGTGTTAATACTACTCGCCCCACTGTTCATGGGTTGACGCGTCCCTTTACGATGAAGCCATGTGATTGCATCTTGACAATTCATCGTATCAGATTCACCCTCCGTTGAAAGATGCGGTTTATAATCCGTGCTTACGGAAGATGCGACATTGCGTGCATTTAGGCAATATGCTATCATCGACAGTCAGGTTATAAAGGAATGTAAGACCATCCCAGGGTGGAGCCTTGATTATTTTGTAATGTGCCACACCTTGCTAAAGTTTTACGAGTTGATTTCTCACGGTTTACCGAAATTTTGGTTCAGCACATCCTTTATATCCGACATTTTGTATAATGGAGTTTTCCCTATCTTCACCGGCACAAGATAACCGTCTTTCTCCCATCGGAGAAGTGTGCTGTATGAACGGTTGAAAATCTTGCAGGCTTCCTCTCGCGTCACCGTAGCCAACTCTTCATCGTAGGCTCTTTTTTCGTCCTCAGACTCTCGAATCATCTGGAGAAATTCTCGGAATGCCACTTTCATATCAGAGGCATCGACCACAAGATATATCCCTTTGGGACCATCAAGTATGGAATTGATAATTTCTGCTGCCATATCCTTTGATTTTAGAATTATGGCACAAAAATAGAGCCCTGTACGTACAGGACTCCTTTAACTTTTGTATCCTCCGCTTAAATTTAAGGGATTAAAGTTTAAGCGATAGGACGGTATGATATGTTTTGAATATGAACGGCTATTGTTTCAGCAACTTAGCTTCCATTTCCCGTCCCCACTCGTCAATATAGAAATGCTCGTCGGGACTTGCGATTATATTTATTACTGCGGCATTGGTACAGGTCATTCCAAGTTCTCTTACAAGAGACTTTCCCTGCGGTTTTTTGAGCAACAGACGATGTTTTATAGCTATATTGAGAATCATGGCGATTTTCACACCTTCGGCAGATACAGGTGCAGCCAATTCCTTCAGTCTCCGGTATATCTCATCATTTGTAAGATGCGGATAATCTTTGTTCTCAATAATGTCGTATCTTATACTGCGATAGTGCTCTCCGACTTGTTCGTATGGGCTATTGTAACCTTTTGGATCTTTATTGTCACAGGCAGGTATCGTTATATTTTCATTTGCCTTTACAACTCCGGGAAACAGGTTCTCTATCGGTGGTATCCAGAGGAAAACTATCCTGTCATAAATACGTTTTGATACTGCGGCATTATCAGAATGGGTATCGTGATTCTCAGCATACCACGCAAGATATGATGATAGGCTACGGTATAACTGGCCTACAAAATAATCACTTCCTTTATCCCTTACCTCGGCTCTGATGGCTTTTTCATATTCAAGCTGATTGTCAGCCAAATATTCTGACAGACCGTTCAATCCGTCAGCCGAGACTGTGCAGACCGTATTCCGGATAAGACAAAGATCCGAAATCATCTTGCCTATGGAGTGCTGTATATCTACTATATCCATGATATTCATGTGTCGTTGCCCCAACGGTCAATCCGTCTTTGAATCTCGGACTTCGGCAGACGCACGTTAATTGAGTATAATTCCTTCAATTTCCCTGCGGCGACCTCCGGAGAAATAACCGAATGTGCCACAAGTTCATCGAAAATAAAAAGGATGCCGTGAACAGTGAGATTATGGGACTCGGCATATCTGCGTAGCTGGCGGTCGCCGGTAAGCAGAGTTATGTCATGTTTACGGGCATAATAGCATACCGAGCAGTCCGGTATGGAAAGGTTGCCGGACACGGCGGAGTGTTCATTTACAATCTCAATAAGTTCCTCAGCTGTAAAGCTCTCGACCGTAATCTTCCCTTCTTTGACAAGACGCCCCATGTCTTCTTGCTGTTGATTATCGACAACTTCTGCCATCACAAAATCCACCGTGCGTATTTCGTAAGGCAGATCGCAAAGTTGACTTAGCAATCCTATCGAGTGAAGATCGATGAAGATATTTGTATCGTTGACAATTATCTCCATCTTCTCACACTAATTGAAGCTGAGACTTGACGCTCTCGACAGAGGTGTTCAGAAGCACAGCGGCTTTAGAAAAAGATATGGCTTCATCGGCCAACGCACGATAAACCATGCGTGCGAACCGTCCTGACCGCTCGCTTACCACACGTGAGGTCTCGACAAGTTTCTTGAAATCAGGAAGTCTGTTCTTCTTAGTCTGAAAACCGGAATAACGCTTGTCGGAAATCACATTATTTGAGCGCAAGGCTATCATAATATCGTCGATAGATATGCCGAACTGACGCTGTATGTCAGTCAGTTCTGACAAAGATATGTCATGTCTCGAATCTCCCAACTTCGTTTTAAGCACGCTGACAGGAAGCAGTAGCTCACTCGCGAAAGCGTTGCAGATATGCTCAACTTCCTTTGAAGATACATCTTCAGGAATATCAAGAAGCAGATGCCCTAACTCATGCAGGGCAGTGAAGCGTTTGCGCTCAGTAGGGAAGTTACCGTTAACCACAATAAGAGGAATAGAGCTGTTGGCATATCCGCTCAATCCGTCAAAGTCGGTATCCTCTGCAATCTCAATTACCTTTACGCCATTATCCTCCAGGACTTCTATTGCGTTGGTTATGCCGTCATATCCCAAGCCAAGATGCTTGCGTACTTCATTGGCATGAAGCACCGCTTCATCAATGTTGGATACACGCTTGCGTGGCATTGAAAATTCAGTAGAACAACCGCAAAGCTGTTCAACCTCCAGATAACGCTCCAGTTCCTCCCGCACCTTCTCCCTCACAGCCATTGCCATGCGTTCAGGGAATTTCGGTTTCTTACGAAATTCCACACGGTCAACCTCGACGGTGAACGGACGGAAAAAGTAGTCAATCTTGACACCAAGAGCCGCCGCAAGTGCTATCAGCACACGACTGTCCGGCATCATCAATCCTTTCTCATACTTGTTTATGGCCTGCCGGGTTATGGCAGGAGTGACACATTGAGAAAGTTTCTCCAACGAAAAACCTTTCATCATACGAGCCTGTCTAAGACGGCGTGAAAATATGTCGTTAGTCTGCTTGTTCATGTTGATATATCCTTTGGTTGACAAAGTTAATAAAAATATTTTATTTGTCAACTACAAATAGAGGGGAAATGTTCAGTCATAGCTGATTATCCCCCCTCAAAATCCCGATTATTCGATAAATCCTATCATTTCTTTCTTTAAGTCGTCATCAATCTCGCGGTATCTTGCAAATGCCCTGCTACCCTCCTTGTGCCCGCTCAACGCTCCCACAAGGTTCGGATCTTTAACTTTCTTGTAGAGGTTGCCGACAAATGTACGACGGGCAAGGTGGCTGCTGGCTATCTCATCAATAGGCCGTTGTTCTTCCTCTCCAGTCGTGGGATTGAGAACGGTAACTATTCGTGTTATGCCACAAGTCTTGAATATCTTTTTTATAGCCACGTTGTATTTCTGCGAGCTGATGAATGGCAGAATCTTTCCGTCTTTCTCCACGTCCTTGTATTTTTCAAGTATGTCCTTTGCCCTCTGAGTCAGAGGAACACGTATAACGTCAGAGCGATCAGCCTTGGTTTTGCTTGCTATATACTCCACATAGCCATTGATGATATTGGCCGGGGTGAGACGCATGAGGTCGGATATACGGCAACCGATACAGCAGTGGAAGATGAATATATCGCGCTGCACTTCAAGCGGATTATTGGCTGAAAGGTCAAAATCCGCGATTATATCACGCTCCTTGATGGTGATATAGATAGGCGTCCCGTATCTTTCAGTGGTTTTGCCGTGGTATCTGGCAAATGGGTTGTTTTGCGTCAGTCCTTCCTCATTGGCCCATTTGAAGAAAGTACGTAAGCACGCAAATATTCCGATAATGGTATTGTCGCCTTTTTCAAAAGGACGGCGTGATTTGCGAACCTTGCGTGTTTCAGCCGGAAACTCCTCAAAGATTTTGGGGTACTTGTCGAAAATGGCCGGCTCATTACGCAGGAACTCCTCATATTCCTCAAGCACCTCGGTAGTGAACATTTCAAAATCAAGTTTATACGGCAAACGTCTTTTGATCTTGCGATATAGTTCAAAGCGATGGAGGCTACGGCTCAGTACGCCGTAACGACGATGACGCCATTCAGAAAGTCCACGCTTATCCGGAAATTCCTCGACAAGCTCGACGAATTTCTTTTGTAGCTTCGCTTCCACTTCTTTAGGTTTGCGCTCTTTCTTCGGATTATGGAAGCGATAAATTTCTTTCTCGAAGAAGTCCTTTGTAAGTTCTGCCAACGTATGCGCTTCGCATAGGTCGTAGATATGATCTTCAAGGTCGCGGAGCCTCCTTTCCAGACTCTTCAATTCAGCCATCTCCTTTTGATTGGCGCGAGGCTTAATTATGGATCCATCGGGATTGAAACGTCCGGGTTCAATGTATAATCCGCTTTTGAGACGGAGTTTTATGTCTTTCGATAGGCTAAGTCGGAAAAGTATTTCAGACCTGCCGTTACCCTCAACTCTTGAGGAGATATAACGCTTGATACTTGCCATAGGAGGACAAAAATTTTAATGGGTAGAGGACGGAAAATCTACCGTTTTCAGGCGAATTAATCGGAATTAACAGTTGATTATCCTTTTTACAAAGTTAGCAATTAATCTATTACGCTCCAAATTTTTTGTCCTCCTTTTGTCCTCCTATTTGAAATTTATTGATTTTTCGTGGAAACGAATGACACCAACTTTTGCAACAATATATTTTTAATACCCTATATATCAATATATTGTCAATTTTTTCAAAACTCGAACCTACTTCCATAACAGTGCATACCCTTTCATTTGGTTGCTTCTGTTCTGGGCACCACAAATAGCTGATAATCATTTGATTTTCAGCTATTTTTATTTTATGAATAAGCAACAGATAAGCAACTTTCAACACATTATCTGCTTTTGCGCCGATATTGGACAACTTGGGATGGACGGCAACGCCCACATTTTTGTGGCGGTCTATAATAAAAAGCGAAGCCTCCACGGATTGCAGAAGCCTCGCCTTGTTAGTCCTGAATGATTGTCGAGGTCAGCACTGTAAGGGGTGCAGGGGGGTAACGCCTCGCCCTTTCTGTGGAGCAGGGGTGCGAGGCAGAAAAATTTTTTATTTGATTTTTCCACCATCCTTTAATGCCGGACCAAGCCAACAAATGACGCAGATGATTGCGATTAGGAATCCCACAGCGATTATTTTATTTCGTCAAGTTTCTTGTTTGCCTGTTGGAGTAGCTGCACGAAATTGTCAAGCTCCTCAGGAGTGAGGCTTATGTGTGAATTGCTCTTATGCGCATCGACACTCAATTTGAGCGTCCACCCTTTGCCGGGATTCTCGGCGAATATCACGACATTATCCTTTGTGGTGTAGGCATACTTCTCATTATGGTCTGTCGCCCTGTTGAGGTTGCTTTTGATGGTGCTGACCGCCTCATAAAGCGAGGGCAGTTCCTTTTGGAAAATGAAAGCATCCTCCCATGAATAGTAATACTCACCGCCACAGTCTTTGCGTAGTGTAATGAACACGATGCTGTCGTTCTCGCTGGAGAATTTCTGCGCTTGTATCTCTATGCCTTTGAGATTGCCGATTTTCCATGTGTCGAAGTGTACGAGCTGCCCTTTGCTCTGTATGCTGTCCAAGCGGCTCAATGCAAGGGCGAGAGAATCCACCGCCGTATCATTGGCGATAGAATCATTTGCGGACTTTTCGCCGCCACTGCCTTTTAACCCTCCGCCGCAAGCGGTCGAGAGTGCCAATAGCGCAACGGCTAAGATTGGGAATATTTTCTTCATGGGAGATTGATTTATCGGTTAATACATATCGCTTGCAGACACAGTCACAGAACTGCTCACAGGCTTTGGCTTGCTTAATTGCATCTTGCCGCGAGAATTTTTGATACACACATAGAAATATGTCCCTTTTGTCTTAACGGTAGTGGTTTCGCCCACTTTCAATGTACCGAAATCGACATCACCATTGAGGTCGCCGTTTGGTACATCTGAGTACCATACCTCTCCGTCATACCAATCTATGCCCGACAGATTGGTCAACTTCATAGAGCCTGTAATATCGTCATCATCCTTAGAGCACCCTCCGAGAATGACAGACGACATTACGGCTGCGAAGATTATTGCAAGAATCTTCTTCATTTTCAGATTATCGTTTGGTCGCTCTTATTTCCATAGTTGAGCCATCCATCGACAAAGATAACTCTGCATGATTATCCGATAGGCTTTTCACAACGTATGTGCCATAAAGCTCACCATCGACATATGTCTTGATTGTCTTGCCGCTGATAGTGTATGTGCCTCCGCCATTACCGAGTGCGCCACGCCCGTAGTAGCTGCCATCTGAATTGAATGTGATGGAGAGCGAGAGAGAGGGGCGATTAGTAATGTCTATCCAATCGCTGTCCTCAAACTTGACTGAGGTTGCGTCCCATGTGCCGATTATGTTTTCTTTTATTCCGGCATCGGGTTCATCCTTATCGTCCGAGCAACTTGGCAGGGCGATTACGAGTGTTGCGAGTAGCAACATGAGCGAAAATACTTTTTTCATCACTGTTTGATTTTTTATTTGGTTATTCAACTGTTACATCCTGCATCACGGACGCATTAAAGGTGGTTCCTTCTTGAATCTTTGGCATACTGCCTTTCATGCAGCCACTTATAAGACCAAGAGGGAACAATAATACAGACAGGACGATAACGCCACCCAATTTGCTTCCTCCGTTTTTGCAACTGCTAAGACGAAGGGAAACACGCTTGTTGTCGATTGTTTTAGTGGTAGCGTGGGTAAGGCATATTTTACCTGCTTTGCCCCATGAACCATTTGGATCAGCAGAAAACTCTATAAAAGCGGGCGTTCCAGCCTTAATCAATACTCTTGTTCCATCTGCGGAATATACATCCGTTTCAACAATAGAGTTGATAGTACCTGTGTCCACTTTGTTGTCCGCTTTGAAATTTTCATTTACACGGAGAACCATTTGGGTGCCATTCTCCAACACGTTGCTTCTGTTGCTTGAGGTTTGTGCCAAAGCTTCAAATGGGGTACAGAACATGAGTGCCATAATAAGCACACATGAAACAATGCCTTTCCATAGTTCAATTTCTTTTTTCATCTGCTTGTGATGTTATTTGTTTCGTGCAATATTGCCATTATATCTGTTTGACTTGGTATGCACTATTGCCGATAAAACAAAAGC
This sequence comes from Muribaculum sp. NM65_B17, assembly GCF_004793735.1. NCBI lineage: Bacteria > Pseudomonadati > Bacteroidota > Bacteroidia > Bacteroidales > Muribaculaceae > Muribaculum > Muribaculum sp. NM65_B17. The sequence goes on along the minus strand of NZ_SRYY01000012.1, from coordinate 21,095 downwards.
GCAGACTTTCGTCATACGCAGTCTTGGCTCACCACAAGCCATAATAATCCTACGAGAAAGTCCGCGCCGTATGGCACGCACTCACGGATTATTATTTTAAGCTCGTTCTTGTGTCGAGGTGGTGATTCAGACTGCGATTGAGCTAATATGTAAAGGTGCAATACCCCAAAGGAATACTGCACCGCAAAATTAGCAATAATTCGCCGATTGACAAAGGTTTCAGTCGCTTATTATTTCCTATTATGCTCTATAACATATATCAAAAGCAGAGAAAAGCCGCCACCACGGAGGGCAACGGCTCATCAGAAAAGAAAGTTACGGTATTGGGTTGAACTTCAATTTATCTTCAAGGCGGAGGTCATATAGGGCTTGGAAATATTCACTTACCCATTCCTCTTGGCTACGGCGTGTCGCCATCGCCGCTATCGAATTGCGGCTTGCCTTGGTCTGCGGATAGGCGGTGAGGAACGCATCGACCTTGCTCATGCCCAGCCACATCATCAGACAAAACACGACATCGGCACGGCTCATCTTCTTCGACAGATGAATCTTCGCAGGGTATTTCGCCAATTCCCACGCAATCTGCCACACGGGTTTGTCTTGGCTTTTCTTCTTCGTATGCTTCATAAGAATAAAACTTGACTTGTTGTTGTTTACTTAAGCATTGACGGCAGCCGACAGATTTCTTGACTTTTATCGCGGCATCTGCTGACCGCCGCCATGCTTTTTATTACAACAGTTGAGGTTGAGCGGCATCCGCAGGGGTGAATCCCAATCATTGACACGCAACCATTCGGGAACGGTCATTGCCGGGTCTTGCTCCGCTATAAACGCTTTCAGCTCGGCAAGGTCGGAATAGCCGTTTGCCTTTGCCATAGCGTCATCGACGCGCATCTGAATCTCTCCGCTAACCACGTTCTGCCGGAACTGAATCGGATAACGGTCGGCATACATCATAGTGTGATATTTCCAAGTCATAATATCTGTTTTTGATTGTTGAGGTTCTGTTTGGGTTCATATTTGCGGCATCGCCCGTACAGGAATGTAAGGGTCGGATTGCCGATTGAGGTACACGCCACTACTTTACAGCCGCTCTTACGGGCGTGTCGGCATGTCTGACATAACAGGTCATTCTGATTCATAGCGTTTTGTTTTGTAGGTTATACCATATTCTTTGCATCGGTTGAAAAAGTAACCGATTCCGCAGCGCGAGGCAGTCCGCAGACATTCCGAGAATTTGCGGTCGCATTTCTCGCGGTCGTATTTCTGACTCTGACTGCTTACCGCGTGGAAGTAGCCGCGCCCTGCCTCTCCGAGTTCGGCAAGTGCGAATCCGAGCCTCAACCAATCGGCATAGTCGTTGGTAAGGTCGGTACAACACGTTGCTATCTGCTCACAGCACTCCGATACCCGCGCTTCGGTTTCATCACTGCCGTAATACCGGGTAGGGGTTACAGACTTCGGTTGCGGAGGTGCATAGACCCCTTTGTACGGCACGGCATCGAATCGCACACGCGCTTCGGGGTCGTAGCTGCAAATCCGAAGTCTTGCAACATCTTTTGTCTGGGGGTCAACCGTTATTCCGAGCGAATCAAAATAGCGGCGCAGGGATTCCCATTGCTGAACGTGCTTTTCGGGATAAGCGATCGGCACGATTGCAAACACTCCGTTACCTCCTACGCTTCGTCCGGCATAGGCTACCATATCCATATCGGCAAGTTGGGCTATCAACTCGGCACAGTCCGGCACATCGTCCATATCGAGGGCGATTAACCCCGAATGTCGGATAAGACCATGTTTGCCACGTTTGCCGAACACTCCCGATATGGTAGCGCATGGCAGTTTCATCTTCATTGCCTTGCGCTCATCGCCGGAGGTCTGCCGCAGTCGGTCGATATAGTCTTTGTGCCGCAGACCTATATTGAGGAAGTCGCGCAATGTTCCGACACTTCCTTTGGTGTCGCTGACATTGCTGTATATAGAAATTTCTCTGTCGAATATCATAATGGGTTATCTTGTCTTGTGGTTATGGGTTATATTCGCCATTATTCTTTGAATATTAGGGCGTTGAGGCATAACTACATCATAAGTCGCTCATCGGAGAATAGGTAGGTTATGTGTTTGTTATGGCTTAATACGTTGTTATTCAGTATACAACGGCATATATAACCCATAACCTTATTGTTCTGATAATTCTGTTTTCTGTGTGGGTTTCGCTTTTGGATTCACGCATTGGCTTATGTAGGGCTGCGAGGTGTTCAGCAACTTGGCTAATTTGCCTTGCGTCACGCCCTTACTTTCAAACCGCTTGAAAAATGCGCGAATCAGTTCACGGTCATTCATCGGTCGTTGTCTGTTGCCGCTTTGTAGTTCCTCGTAAACCCTCATCTGCGTTTGGTGGAGGTATCGGCAGAGATCGCACGCCCATTTCATTTCCGTAGCTGTAACCTCATGCGAGTTATCGCCGTCAGCAATAGCCAGCATCCGGGCTACACAAGCCAAACGCAGCATGATTATGTCGAGCTTCGACAACACGCCTTTTTCATACGGCACAACATCGGCAACGTCTTTTGAATCTTCAATCTCCCTTTCGTAATCCATCGCGACATTGTTAGCCTCATCGCTTAATGTAAGCGTGATTTTCTGTTGGCGCAGGGAATAAAGCGAATTTATAAGACTGTTCCATGCCGTCATATCGGGAACGGTCGGAGTCCGCTCAATCACTTTCTTAGCCACAATCTGCGGCCAAAAGAACATGAATCTGTGCGTAAATCCGTTTGAGATATGCTGTTGGCTGAAACTGTCAGCAAGTATGCCCGGCTGAATTGTTCCGCAAAGGTTATACAGAACCGCATCGACTATCGCTGTCGATTCCTCGCTTTTGCGGTCGATTGTGAATCCCTCTCCAGTCCAATAGCTTAGATATGTGGAGATTTCGCCGCTTTTGCCGTACCGCCCAATATCGCCGAGCCATCCGCTCAATTCATCGCGAATCTGACATAGACCATCGGGAGAGCCGACAAGGATTTCTGCCAACGCCTCGCGTGTGGTGTCCGACACACATACACGCCGTTTCTGCGGCTTCGGCGGTTGCGGTGCGTTACCGTCCTTTGACCCTTTGGAGATTGCAGCGCATTTGGCTTTCCACTCCTGCAATTCCTCATCGTAAGCCTCTGCGAGAACCTTGTTTATGTCGAGAAGTGGGTCGCTAATCAGTTTTTGCGGATAGCTCTTGTTGCTACCGGGGTCGGCGATTACCACGCACCAAAAGCACGGTGGATTCTTATACCCTCTGCCGTCAAGTATGGATTGCCGCCCTGCTGCCGCTCCTGCTACCGCCAACAACGGCGATAGCACAAACTCGGTCGGCACTTGCTTTTTTGTGCAGATTTCGGTAATAATGTCCTGTACCGATTGAGGCAGTCCGTAAATCGGCGGCTCAAAGCGATTGTTCACTTTTATGGTCGGAGATACGGGCGCGAGTTTGAGCATTGACAGCACATCATCAATATCCGTCACGCTTGATACAACATCCTTGCTGACACCGTTGTATAAGTCGGCGGAAAGTTGTATCTTTGTATCACCTGCCACTGAGGGCTGAATCCTCGCCGGATTCTCCCTCTTTTTATTTGCTGCCATAGCCTATTTCCTTTTCATGCAGTATTGATTTGCTCGATCGGCTATCTCGGCGGCGGTAGCAACCCGATTGCTCTGTAACCATTCCTCCAACTCAGCACGGTTGAAGTAGCACATTTTACCCATCGGCTTGTAGTGCGGAATCTCGCCGCGCATCGTCAACTTGTAGAGGTAACTCTTGGAGATACCCATATACTGTGCTGCCTCATCGGAAGTCAGCACCGCTTTAGTGGTGAAAATTGTATTCGCCGTTATAAGGTCGGCAACCTCTCTCATCTGCTCTGTCATTTTTATAATAGCATTGAGGTTGAGGCTGTCCGAATAGGTGTATGAGTCCCCATTCTTCTTTGCCTGTTGCACAATCCGTTTGATACCCTCATACTTTGTATCTATCGGAAAGCAATGGCAAAATTAAAGACCATAAGCAAGCAAAACTCACTATATAGTTACTACGATAGCACTACATAGCGAGCGGTATGGTATTATGTTACAGCACTTTACTTGCCGTAAATTATTTCTTGCATTTTTTGGCGTGTAGGTGCGGAGAATAGGCGTTTTATATTTTTGATTGACTCCTCAGAATGTGCCTCAATATGCACTTGCCCTAAATTATCAACTTCCCAATATGTCTTAAATGGTTTTAGATGTTTCCCGAAAAATCCACATTCTAATCCCATGCCTATTGCAAACGCCTTCTTTTGTGCTTGCGTCATATCAATAGGCATAAAGTCCGAATCAAGCAAGCCTGCCTCTATCGCTTTTTGTAACACAGCCTCTGCCTTGGGCGTAGTAAATTCTTGCGGTACTTCTTTTTTCGCAGGCTCATTGTCTGTAATATCACATCCATATAGAGTGGCAAGCGTAGTGTCATTAGCGAGTTTCCCTATTTCGGTGCTATATAGATAGTCGGTGAATGGCTTTATGTGTTCTGCAACTTCTGCACTTATTACCCCCATTTCAAATGGCATTATTGTAAAACTACTTATCATTTTACATTCTTCCATTCCTACCCACAAAAGCATACTTTCCACTTCGGCAACTCCATATCCCTCTAATGTATCACGACACTCCAAATAGAACATCTCAAGTCCACGCATCACAGTTATCCGCGCCATTGCCGAAATAATCTGAATGTTGCCAAATACATCCAACATTGACGTGATATGATTTTTTATGGCTTGTGGTTTGTCCGTGTTATCCTTTATAAATTGTCCTATCTCTTTAAGTACTCTGAATATACATTTTGTAAGGTCTTGACCGAACAAATCAGTAACGCCAAAATTTTTGAGTTCTGTTAGAAACGGTTGAAAACTACACTTCATGCCGTATGCGTCAACACAGAGTAAATCATCCAAACTTACATCTTCCTTTTGCGGAGTGTAATAGTAGCTGAAAAAACCATCTTTATTTGTCAGCTCATTGTCGATTAGACCTTGAATGACAGGTGCAATATTTATTGGTTCTGCAATATCAGTCGGCACGGTTGAGGTCGGGAAAATGCAGGCTATCCCAAATTCATAGAAACGCCACTCCTTGCCATTAGGCTTGGCTGGTTTGTGTAATATATTCACGCAATATTGTTCGTTATCCATAAGTTTATAAGTCAAGTACTGAAAGGCTGTTGATTGCGTCCTGTTTGAGCGCATCGACAGCGCGTGTGTATTTCTCTGTATGTTTCAATCCGCTGTGTCCTAACAGCGCGGCCACAGTCTTGATGTTCGCTCCATTGTTGAGAATATTGACTGCGAAGCTGTGCCGGGCGCAATGCCATGTAATATGCTTATCTATTCCGGCACGTTTGCACCAATGACGCAGGGCTTTTAGGCACATCGTATGTGAGGGCAAAGGAAATATCAATTCATCGCGATTGCCCTCCACTGACGGCTTGCCTATCAAATCCAACACACCATCCGACAATGGTATCACAACACTGCTTGCACTGCTATGACCTTTTGTCTTGGCTTGCTCGAATTTCAACAGTCGATTGGAAAAGTCAACATTAGAATAGGTGAGGTCTTTCACATCGCAGAAGCGGAGGCCGCACCGCAGACAAAACAGGAACGCCCGGCGGATATTCTCGCTTTCGCCTTGATAGTGGCAAGTGATAAGCTGCTTAATCTCATCCATCGACAGCACATCTTTTTTGAGGCTACCATTGTCTATCGTGATACTGATTCCATGACAGGGGTCTTTCCGCATTACATCTTTATCGACTGCCGCCGCAATGATTTTCTTAAACCGTGCATACAGGGTGTGAGGCCCCTCGCCACGGAAGCGGTGTTGCAGATATTCAGTGAACGTCACAATCATTTCCTTGTCGAGCTGTTCGGGTTTAAGCCGCTTGGCATACTTCTGATATTCGGGAGTAGCGTTGAGGAAGTCAATAAAGACATCATGCGCCCTCTTGATATGCCGTTTATCTCCTTTAGTGTACGCCTCATAGTAAGACCACATCCAATCGAGAAAGTTAATGTTGCTATCCTTTTTCAGTCGGTAGCCCTCGCCCTGCTCCAATAGCTGTTGACCTCGCTCAAAGCGAATCTGTTTGGCAAGACGCAGGGTTTCGTTGTTCTCATTGCGTTCAGGCGTCGTTCTCGGAGTTTGCCAAAGGAATAAGTTTAGCCGCTCGGTTTTCCGATTGGCTTTTTTGTAGAGAGTGCCATTTTTGCTTTCGACCATCTGAAAGCCAAAATAATATTCAAGATAGAGCGAATCGCGACCATCCTGCAATGCCTGTGCCATCAGTTTTGGATTATCCCCTGTTCCACCCTCTATAAGTCGGGTGTTATTTGCGCGGTAATTCTTTTTGACTGCCATATCTTTTCGCTTGATTTCTTTTGTATTACAAAGGTACAAAAAATATCTGACTTAATAAGCAACCAATAAGCAACTTTTCGCAAAACAAGGTCCTTTTTATGAAGTCAAGAGAAAATGCCTAATTGCTAAACCGTTGTATTATACGACATTTGTGTTCTTTTGATTTCTCTTGAAAATACGGTTTAGTGCCTGTTCTGGGCACCACAACCCCTTGATAATCGACAGACTTTCGAGGGGTTTCTTATTTTCAAGATGTACTAAAACTCAATGCGAAAGCGTACTGCAAAAGGACTAATTGCAAATCCCAAAGCCGACGGTGACAGTTAGAGATGCAAAATTTTCATCCCTTATATGGGAAGATAAAGATTCTTTTTGCAGTGGTATCAGAAGCGATTTCGCCAAACTCAGTTTTGATTTTTACAAGTGGACGAACCACGACTTCGTCCCAGTCCCAATCCCACAAATCGGACTTATATTCTTGGAAATCTTCCTCACTCCGCGGGCCATCCTTATTAAAGTCTTTTCTCAGAAAATCTACCGTTAGCGGACCGATAATTTCACATGGAACCAGCACATCATCTATGACGGCGAGTACACGTTGGCCGGGGACATATCCGCAATCTGCCTGTTTGCCTTCATCGTCGGGCTTATGTCCGCCTTCAGTATATTCCGAGTGTTCTGTGAAGTCCGGATTATAAACGACATACAAGAATGGAGCCATATCTTCATCCGATTCTATAGAATAGCCAAGCAACCGCTTTGGCGCATACACAACGTGATGCAGAGCAGAATCCGCGTCATCCCACCACATAAACTCACCGAGGAATTTTTTATCGACCGTCCACCAATGTAAGTTTTCCGGATTATCGATGACCTCATAAGAATTGTCAGGAGTTTGAAATGCCATAACAAAGGCTGTAGTCGTATCGAACCCCGGATCTCGGATAGCCGAAAAGGATTCACCATCTTCAAGCAGAATCATAGGCCATTTCTCGCAGAACATGTCGGCGAAGTGGCGTGGATTGTCGGTATGTATCGGAATTATCGCTTTCGGCTTCAACATATCCAACAGCTCGTCAAGACTTGCCATGTCGCAGTGACCAATGCCAAACTCTTTTTGAAGTTCATGCTCCGATTTTATAGTTGCCGCAGGACTATTGACATTTGTAGCCACACACACCATATAATCGACCTTGCCTACATACTTTCCAATTAGCTGCGACAGTTTGCTGCCTCCGAAACCATGTATACAGAAATCTCCGGTATGGAACACCTTCAGCTTCTTTGCTTCGATGCGAAAGGCGTATGCGCCAAATGCCGAATGGTCGATAACAATAGGCATAATCCGAAACTCACCAAAAGAGAATTTTTCGCCCGGGACAAAAGTCCTTACTATGCCAAGACGCTCAGCCACAAAACGACATTCATCATTTGCCGGACTCAAATTATCCAAAAGTTCCTGTGCAATCTCTTTTGAATCCCGACCCATAAATATAGGCAGTTCGGGAGCTAAATCAGCAATTTTGCCAATATGATCGCCGTGATAGAGAGTTATCAGCAACGCGCTTTTGCTTAGATCTCCGCAGGTCAGGCCGTCTATTTCAAGAGCATTATTAAACACCGGCTCGCCTGACAACTGCTCGCCATAATCAACAAACAGTTTCCAACCGTTTGATTCATATTCGGTAACACATCCACCAATCCGGTCAGTGCCGCGATAAACTGTAATCTTCATTTCTTCAATTTTAAGTTTGTGAGAACTTTAATGAATACCGATAGCAAATTTCGGCAACCGGCTGTTAAGCTCCGGAAACAGCACAAGACTCTTGTCAATTTCACTTTCTGAACCAAGCTCGACAAACCACCATTCTATTTCATTTCTATATCTCTCTTTCATAATTTCAATGCAAATATAGACGACAAGTGTCTCAATTTGTGATACAATCCAATTTTTGCGATACTTATATTCCTGTATCGCAAAATGCGCCATGCCTACTTTACTTTTGTCGAAGAAAAGTCAGACATTATATGTGCAGAATGGTTGCGTAGCGGTTGTCTAACTTTTCGACATAAATCATAAACCCACAAAACTTTACAAATCATGAATTTGATAGATATGTCCCGGGAAGAAAGGTATGCCATGATGCGCAAACGTCATTCCTTTCTAAATTTGATGGTGAAGTCCTATACTTCACTGGAGGAGTTTGCCAAAGAAAAAGATGAATGGTTTGCCATATTGGGAGTAGAACTGACTCTTGGCACAAATTCTATTTCTCTGTATATGCAGCTCGACTACGATGAATATGAAACATATTATATCATCCCCGATGATGACGGCCAATTAACGGTCAGCGAAGTTGTATCTTGGCAAGATCCTTATTGCTTTAATGATGATATTAATATTTTCACTGAAGAATCGGTTGATGAAGAGGAAATTCTGACCTCAATTCATACAGCTCAATGAGGATGTATCGCTAAATGCGACATGTTTTGATTATCTTTGCGATGAATAACCCCCTTGGCGCTTTGCCATGACAAAGAAAACTTAAACAAATATGAACCAACTGCAAAAATACACCTGGTTGATCGACACAATCCGTCGCGCCGGGAAGATTTCCCACAAGGATTTGTCCAACAAATGGGAACGCTGCAAGGATCTGAGCGACTGCAGGCCGCTTCACCGTGCCACATTCAACCGCTGGCGTGATGCGATATACGAGCAATTCGGAATTATGATTGACTGTCAGAAAGTTGGCGGATACCTCTACTATATAGCCAACCCGGAGGATATCGACGAGGACAAGCTCAAAAAGTGGATGCTCGACTCGTTTGCCGTCGGCAATGCCATCGGAGAGAATCTCTCGCTGAAGGGGCGCATCCTTGTTGATGAGATACCTTCGGGACGCGACCATCTTACCACAATCCTTGAAGCTATGAAGGAGAACCGTATTGTGGAAATCGCCTACCGTCCGTTCAAACGATCGCACAGCTATACATTCACAATCGAGCCATATTGTGTCAAATTGTTTGAAAACCGTTGGTATGTGCTCGGCCGCAACAATCGTGGCGAGATTAAAATCTACGGGCTTGACCGGCTGGAAGAAACGCGAGCCACAGACGCGACATTCAAGCTTCCGAAAAATTTTGACGCAGCCGAATTCTTCGCCACATATTTTGGAGTCGTCATAGGCGACGGAACAAAGCCCGAACGGATAGTGATTCGCGCAAACGAAGACCATAAACATTATCTCCGCTCGTTGCCATTACATTCCAGCCAGCGCGAAATCGAGGACTACGGCGAATATGCCGACTTTGAGCTGTTTCTCGCTCCGACTTATGATTTCGTTATGAAACTTCTACAAGTCGGCTCGATGATTGAGGTTATAAGTCCGGCATCACTCCGCAAGACGATGAAAGGTTGGATTTCGGAAATGTATGAACTATATAGAAATGTCTGACGATGCAGTGTGTGCAGACTCAATGTTATGGTAGTACGCGGAGAACAAAATTAAATTCTGTCACCAAATCCGATACAACAGGAGTATAACTTTGCAGAGTAACTATAATCAACTACGACCCAATTAATCACACACATGACAGTAAAAGAATTGTTCCTCTACGTAGGATTCGATAATGTTCTCAATGCATTGCGTAATACACATCGCACCTGCCGTTCGATAAAAAGTGTAGCAAGCTATAAGGAAGCGTTTGATACTATCTGTCTGATAGAATTTGAAGGTGCTGGCGAGAGGAGTTGCTAATAGTTGCTTATACATCGGATGCGACTCCCTTGGCGATCGAAGAAGAACACCACCTTAGGTAAATGATTCAATCATTTGATAAAAAAACGCCTATTACATTTATCAACGGAGTTGACAATGAGGCCAAAGCTGACATTGCTCTCCAATTTATAATCATATCTAAAACACCAATTAATGATGACAAAAAGGACTGATTCAGGTATTCTTGAAAATTTTCAACAACCGTTTCCTATGAGTTTCAAAGTAATAGGAGTTGGCAATGGCGTAACAGACATAATCGAAAAAGTAAAATCTTTCGGTTATGACTGCGTAGGCTGCCTTGTCGCAAAGTCTACCGATGATTGTATCCCCATGGACGATGATAAAATGGCAATCATCGTAGCACGCGATAACGAAGAACTCGCCAATGCGATAGCCAAGACCTATCATGATGCAGGCGTACTGACCATAGGATTGGTCAATGGTGCCGACATCTCTTGTTACGATACTATTGCGATAGATACAGATAGCGGAACCTTTCCGGAAGTAATAAAAATATTGCTTGCTCCTTTAGCGACAATGGGCTATATATGCTATGACTTTAATGATCTATGCACGACATTACATAACCGCCGTTTTTTCAAAACTTTGGTCGCTGATGGTAAAAGCATTGAGGATGGAGTCATTAACATGCAGAGAAAAATGGAGAATGTCACCGTAGATAAAATTGAATTTATTTCTGCTCTTTTATATTTCAATCGTGAGAAGTTATCTGCTATAACGATGGATGATATGGCTCCATTTAATAATATGATGTCCGGTCTACCGGAGTCAATCGATGTAATCTGGGGCGTTAATTTTGATAATACACTATCTGATGATATAATCAGATTGTCATTCATTATGTCAGGTAGAGAACTATGAAAAAGCGCATTGCCACTGTCTATCTTCGGCTTATGAAATATGCCATGCTTATGGGTGTCTTCGGCGGAATCGCCACATTCATCGGGCCGCCTCGCCATGGTTTGATTAAAGCCGGCATAGGAATTGTGATTGGTGCAATGATACTCGGGAACAGACTTCCTGCGGCCTTGAAAGAACTCTATGAAATTACCGAAGAGTTTACAGATGATATGTTTCGGGAATAACTATCTATGGCAAAGAAAGTCAAAACTAAATCCCGACTCCCATCAACACCCTGTGACACCCGTCAACTGATTGAATGGATGTCACAATCATTAGCGCCCGATTTTGTGGTCTTAAAATCGGCAGATACGTAGTCGAATTATATAACAATGTAACGGATAAAATATAGGTAGTGTAGAAGGACGAACGTTCAAGAAAAATCCACGATTCCGACTAACGACAAAACACTTGTAGATTACGTGGCATTGTGTCGATAAGTTCACTATTGAGTGTACAAATAGAAGCATCTCCGCAAGTCATTTTTGGGCTACCTTTCTACACCCATAAGCGAAGGCTCAAAAATGGCAAAAGTGAAAGACGATATAGCAATGTCACCGTAATATAATTATTACCTATACCTCACAAAAACTTAGTACCTTTGCAAAAAAGGTAACGAAATGAATGTAATCGAACGTTTCAATAAAGCAATTGAATTTAATGCCGCCAACCCACAATTTGCGCCCATTGACGATGAATTTCTTGGTACACGAATCAATGGTGGATTTGTTTCTGATATTATAGACAATGGTAATCCTTGCCGTTGTTTTGTTTTTGATAATGGCGATCATTTCGTTTTTGATATTAATGAAGATATGCTATATCCGGCCGAATCATTTCCGCAAGAATGGTTTATTCATAAATATCTGGAGAAAATAATCTACGACTTCAAAGAAAAATATACATTATCACTACGGCAGGTTGACAACGAGGGTGCCATAAAAGAACCTTTCCTATTTTGCAACAAACGTGAAATAGAACTTAAAAGCAACGGCGTTGTCAGATTACTGCCATTCAGAAATCAAAAGATCGTATATATGACGAATATTCTTTTGCCTCGAGATTTACGACGGCAAGATATTGGACTAAAGTTGATAAGTGATATATTCTTAGTGTGTGAGAAACTTGGATATAAATTGCGTTTGACAGAAATGGTCGAGTCATTTTACAATCGTATGGTTCGTAGAGGTGCAGTAGTTATTATACCATACGATGAGGTTGAGATTACATCCGAAACTAAACTCGGACAATTTTAAATGTTAGTCGAATCTATAACAGATATAGACCATTATGACAAGGTCGTGGCAAAAGCGACCTCATCAAATGATGGTTTATATTGTATATGAATTCAGACTGAGAGTAAATTATAAATTTGATCAAGAAGATCTTCTATGTCTTTTTGATGTTCTTCAATTTCAACTTTACCCCAATGTTGTTTGGCTCTTGTAATACGATACATTATCAATCGTTTGGGCTGTAACCCTTCTTCAATCTTTGCCTTCTCCTCGGGACCTTTATCGTTCAGGCTTGAGTTTTTATGTCGGCTTATAAGGCACAGATTACCTATTGAATCCATATCTACATCGGTGTTTTTGTAAGACTGAGGAAGATGATGTTCCACAGAATTATAGTATCTGAATTGGAAATCGCTTATCTTATTTGCAAAACGCACAATAGACTTTTCTTGCTTTGATGCAAGCCAATAAAGATAATCAATGAAATTAAGCAAAAAACGAGGGGTATCAGTGCCGGCAGCAAGGAGGGGTCTACTTTCACTGTCCCATTTTTTCTGTAACATCTCATAATAATTCAAAGACCATTGTTCAATAACCCGGAGTAATGAATCGTGCTCAATGTTTATGTTATCCTTCGTTTCTTTGTACATCCACATGAGTACTGAATAAAGCCATTCTTTGTATTTTGGAGTCTTGAAAGTAACTTGAAGCATAGACTCCAATTTAACAATTCGATTGTTGATATCTTCTCGTTCGTCATTATCCGTGGAAGTACCGTTGGAGAAAGTGTTAACCAGTCCTACTCGAAAATATGTATTGCCGTTCTTGTTATATTCATATTTTGAGGGACGTTGCAGACGCCACTTTAGGTCATTTTCTTCGTCATCAGCATCGCCTTGAATTTTCACTACATACCGGTCAAAAAGCACTCTGATTCTTAACAATGCTTTAATAAAGTCCATTGAATCTGAAATAAATTCCGATTTCGTCACGGGCATTTTGTCTGCATTCAGCGGAACTGCATTAACCATCTTCTTTTCAGCCTCGGCATACAGACGCATGGCATGCATAAGGAAATTGGGGAAATCGATAATCGACTTCAGATCTGTGTCCGTTTCCTCCTTCATGTCCTCTGCGTCATGATTGTCATACGTGAACCCACTGTCAAGAATCCTGTCAATCGTATACTCGTTCTTGATTGAGCTGCCCACAAAATCTACATTGTCAATAATTTCAAGATTAAGACCATCGAATTGTTCCCCAAACAAGCCCTTATTTCTCAATTTGGAGAGAGTCTTTTGGATTGGTATGTCCATTTGGGAACAGGCGTCCCATACTGTTGAAAAAATATAACGCTGACTTGTGCCAAGATCGGACATCAACAATGCCTTTATAACCTCATGTGCTTGCAACTGTTCTCCGCGGTTGTTCATTATTTCGAAATATGCTGCCACATCCGTATCTTCAGGCAGAGGTGTGCACACCAATATTACTTTGTTGCGTATATACTCAGAAAGAAGAGCCTTTTCGCCATCCGACATACCTTTCAATGTGATAGAGGATTTTATCTCGCCGGTCTGTATTTCATAGCTTTCGACAATATCAAGTGATTCTGTCAATCGGGCGATTTTGCCGTCTATCCTCCTTTGGCATTCACTCTTGAAGGTGTCCCATGAAAGGGAATTAAAAAGACCGTCTAAAAAACGTTCAACAGAAGGTCGAGAATCATATGTAATGCGCGGCGAGGAAAGAATACCAAGATAACGGCATATTATATGTAAGGCCGTGAGGCGTTGCTGACCGTCTATAACTTCCCATATGCCATCCCTACGTTGCAACAGCACAAGGCTTCCAAGATAGTAGTTATCGCACTCGCCTTTTCCGAGATAACCGTTAGGAGAGTGATCATATAGGTCCTGCAGCAATTGTCCTATCTGGTCCTCAGTCCATGCGAAATTGCGCTGATACAATGGCACAACATAGCGCTCTCTCCATACTTCTTCTATGGTTCTGTTCAGCTGTTCTACCTTACTCATAGCTTACTTATTTTTAAAGAATGATTTAACCTCATCCACTTCAAAATTCACTCTCAGGTTCCGTTTAAATTCTTCAGCACGACTTTTTATGACGGAGAAATCGGATAGATTCTTAGCATTTTGTATTGCTGTAAAAAGCCATCCCGATTCGCCTTTGCCGCACATTGTGTTTAGAAAAATCTTTTGTTTTTCCAATCTTATGCGATATAGGCAGGCGTACACAGCCTCGAAAAGGGAATCCACTCCTTTCTCACCGAAGCGGTCAAATATTAGGATTATGGCCGATTTATATACTTGGCGTATGTAAGTGTCGCCCTTTCGCCTGCTTCCTCTATACTTACAGTACTCATGATAGAAATCTTTGAAGCGGTATAACTGCGATGAATTGCTGTTCAAGAATAGGCGTTTGTAAATTTCCACATAGGTTTCTATATATTCGAAAAATGGGCGGCCATTTACCAACAACTGATTAATGGATGCAAAGGGAGAGATGTTGTCGGGGTCACCATGTTCAAAACGGTATCTCACTTTGAACAATCCACTGTTCATGGATTGCATGAAACTTAACGCAATTTGTTGTTGGACAAGGATATTCTGGTACGCATATTCCAGATTGTTATCGCGGCCGAGCGTAAGCCCCTTGAACTCTCCAATTTCATGCTTACTGAATGTCGATGCGTATCCTTCTCTCGACCACTTTCTAATACGGAACAAATGTTCATTAATCACTTGACGCAACAAATCTTTTCGAGCGCCGTCCATGTCTATGAATAATGCGGCATCCTCCCATCTTACATCGCATTCGATTTTATCCTTCTTGGGTGCATCCGCCATAGCCCTGATATGGTAGGCTTTTAGGAGATTATAGGCTTCTAACTCTTTACCTCGACCATTTTGGGTTTCAAATAGTTGAAATGCTTCCGGCAAACGTTTCACGGATATACGGACTACACGACAATTAGTCAACAAATAATTACCAAAATCCTTGCGCTCCGAGCCCGATAAGTTAAAATCAAACCATTCTTGTATAAACTTAAAATTTTCTTGTATATGCCTATAAGAGTCGGAATGTCCATAGGTAAGTGGCGGAATCTCCACACACATGTCCAAGGCTTTGATTATTAACACTATTGTAGTAATACGCTGTTGGCCGTCAACAATATCGTTTATACATACATTTTTGTTACTTATATATCTATGGAGTATGACACTTCCAATCAAATAATCCAATTTACCTGATATCCTTGCGATGTTTACATCTTGAAGTAGTTGTTCAACATTTTTTGTCGTCCATCTGTATGGTCGTTGGTACTCCGGGATATGAAGATTTTCAGAATGTAGCAGATCGTCTATTTTGATCTTATGGGCGGAAACATCCATTTCTTCACATTCATATATCTTGTCAAAACCTTGTTCAGCCTCAAAATCAAGGATGTGAGGCAGCATTATGCGATTAAGTTCCAAAAAAGCTTCTTGAATCTCCTCCCATGAAGAGGGGGTTGTTTGTAATGTCCAGCAGCAACCTTGACGCCCCCACTCTTTTGAAACAACTCGAAAATCTGATACTTCTCTCCATAAATAATTGCGCAATGGGCGCCAATTTGGGCCTTCAATATGAAGGCTCACTTGTCCATCCCAGTACTCATAGTGAAGATTATCTCCTAATATGTTACCAGCTTGAATAAACCACCAATCACCGTTGCCAAGGTTTACTGTTTTGCCGGGAAATGAGCTATTCGCAAATTCCAACTTTTGTTCGTCACTTATTGGTTCCATATTATTTGCTGTTGTTCTTACTACGTTATCATTATCTAAAAAATCTATTTATAAAGCTAATTTCAGATTCAAAGGTCATGATTCCCCCAAATTATACTACTTTTCAAATCTTCAAAGTATAGAAGAGGGGAAGTGAAATGACTGGCCATGGGCTTATTTGGTATTAACGATCAATTCTCGGATGTTTATATTAAGAATTTCGGCCATCTCGACAAGTGTTTTCAAGTCAGGCTGAATGGCGTTGGTACACCATTTGGAAACCGTTGCTGGGCCTTTGCCAAGTTGTTGAACCAACCACTTTCCTTGCTTGTCAATTTCGGCAAGCACAGTCTTTATCCTATTGAGTTTAACGATTTTCATATTCAACTAATTGGCTTCTAATGCAAATTTACTAATAAGTTTAGAGATGCCCAAGACAATAATTAGCTGCGGACAAAAATTTTCGGAGGAAGAAGTTCAGTGCATTAGAGCGTCACAATGCCATGCCGTGACATAAGGATTAGCCGCAATGGGACACAAGAAGGTCGGGAAGTTCACGCAACACTTCCCGACCGTTAATCCTTATAGTCTGTGAGTTAGACATTAACTTCCATAGACTTAGCCCGATAGCATTAATTGATGCCTATTGCTTCTTGCATAATCTTTTTAGAGCGGGCCTCCACCATGGCTCGCCATAAAGAGGAATCCTGCAGCTTGGACATCGGTATGTATTGCTGGAAGCGAGCGAAGAACTCTACCGGCTTCTCTATGTTCCAATTGGTAATTATTTCGCCCCAGTTCACTTTGTCGGCAAACTTTTCAAGCAGACTCCAGTTATTGTAGAGCACATCGCGGTTGGAAAGGCATTTCCAGTCCCATTTGCCGGAAAATTTGTTTAGAGTTGTTTCTGTTATTATGTTGTCGGGACATGAGTTGGAAAAGTCGTCCCAATGAATTTTATTGGCATATTTTGATATGCCGTCGACTGTCCAAAGAATACTCTGATTGCCACTGATTTCTTCCCAATCGAGTTTGTCGGCAAACTTTTCAATCATTTCCATGCTGAATGATTCACGGCTTGACACCTCTTTCCATGCTTCGGACTCAAGTACCGAATTCAAAAATTCATTGTTTGTTATTGATTCCATATTGTTATGATTTTAATGTTACACTGCAAAATTATGCTCATGCTGTATCAAACCGCGATACATGATTAAAATTTTTCAATCCCACCAACTTTTCATGTTATGATCGAGCCATTTCCAAAGGATATGGAAAGCCTTGTCACGATATAACTTAGCGACACATACTCCTTTTCTATTTCATATTTGGGCTTTCCATTCATAAGTGAATCGAACCAAGCGGAAAAATCCTGCCTGAAGTGTGGTCCAGGCGCCTCATCCAATTGATTACCGGAATAATGATGTTCTTAATCACATCCTCGTTAAGGCGATGGCCACCCGGAAATGTTGACCAATAAGAATAATGTTCGCGATACTCGTCCCTACAGTCGCATACCTCGTCAGCCCCGCCAAAGAGTCCGATTACCCCCTCCGGATTCATGTCATCGACATAAAAGAGATTTGCCTCCATCTCTTCAAATTCACGGATTAAAGACTCTGTGACCTCAAAGGATTCATGACCATCCTCTCTTTTTGAGAAGAACTGGAGCTGTTTGCCCTTGTTCTCCTTAAGAAGGCCTGATACGTGAAATGCCGGATTGACAAGGATTCTGCGATAACCTTTCATCTGACACGCATACATGGCACCCATGGATGTACCGACTACGATTGTGTCGTCAGTCCTATACTCTCCGGCAAGGCTCAGCAACAATTGAAGAGCCTCAATTGGGCTGACAGGAATGTCGGGAGTGACAACATTGTCGTCAGGAAGCAGTTCTCGAAGCTTTTTTGCAGTGTTGGACTGTCCCGATGAGGCGAGTCCATGTAAATAAATGATGTTCATATTGCTTTTTGCATTTGGTTTGACTTTTGTTTTTCTTTCCACTGAAGGCAGTTGAACCGGCTTTTCAGCTTTCGATAAGTCGAGTCTTCTTTGCCTTTGATCATTTCAAGATAGTTTATTTTACCGTCTATTACATTGACAAGGTTCTTTTCCTTACCCTTGCAGAAATCCCGGGTGAAGATAATCTGAGCCTGTGTATAACCATATTTCTCCCACAAGTGCAAAAGCACTCGCAGATGTTTTATGTAGGAGCGTGGAACATTGATCTTATCGCCTACAATGACTCCGGTAACTTCTTGGCGTGTGCCACTGACTAATGTCTTTGTTTTCTTCTCGTTCACTTTTAATCCATATCCCGCTATGATGTTGTAAATCCTTGATTGCCAGAACAGGCTCATTCTGCGAATTGATTTGCTGTGGCTGAATGTTATATCATCAGCATAGCGGGAATAGTTACACCCCATTCGTTCGGCGAGCTTTGACATATATTTATCAAAGCTTTTCAGCACAATATTAGACAATACCGGCGATGTCGGAGCACCCTGCGGAAGTACTTCGATACCCGAACTATTAGGAACGGTACATAGTCTGCATATAATATTGATGACCTCTTTGCTTTGCAATTTGTCACCAAGTTCCCTGTGAAGCGCCCTGCGAACCATAATTTTAGTTATGCTCGTAAAGAAATTTTCAAGATCCGTATTAAATATGCAGGTTTGACCCACGTGTATCAATGCATTATCCTTGACACTTCTATCTAATACAAAGCCGGTGGCATGGTTGTCGGGCACGAATATAGATTGTATGAGAATGTTTATTGCCGACTGGATAGTCTTTAGCGGTTTTATCGGAGCGCTGATTTTGCGCTGTCCACCTGATTTTTTGGGGATTGAAAACTCAACATAAGCGGATTTTCTCGCATTGGCTGACGCATACCGCATTATCTGCCTGCCTGATTTTGGCTCGGCCAAGCTCCAGCAGTCGACAAGCGGTGATATAAAATTCAGTACTTCAAATAATTCCTTGCGATTACCGATGGTTAAGTCCTTGAGATAGTCTGCAATTTGGGCTCGCATATTTCAATCATTTTGCGAGAACAAAGAAAACATCGGTCTTCCTTTCGTGTTCGCAGGATGGTCGAGGCTTCGGCAATGTGCGCTGTGAACGAGGGAGTGCATTTCACATCACCGAGAGCGTAGCGAAGGTGATGAAGCATGCACAACTGGAGTGAACAGCGTGCAGGGCCGATGCCGAGTAACTGACATTGGGTGGCGTCTTGATGTAAATCAGGACGAAGTCTGCCGGATGCAGCAGACAGGTTGCAAAGATACGACCGATGTTTTCAATGTCCTCTTTTCTTGTTTATGACGCAAAAATATGGAGGACATGTGAAAAATCGTTTCATATATGAAAACGATTTTCAAAAATTGCTGAATCTATTTGTACAAAGCGGTCAAAGCCTCAGCCTTTTCTTTTATTAAATTGCGCAGCCAAACAGGAGCAAGCACCTCTATATCATTGCCGTGGCTTAAAATCTCCTGAATAAAATCATATGCCGGCGACATATAGAAGCCGAACGTGGTGAAATCCTCTCCATTTTCCAGTTCCTCCTGTGAATGATGCAGTGGCAGCGACCTCATATACTTGGGAAATTCTCGGTAACATTTCAAAATCACCCGTGTGAGCCGGGAACATTCATCGGAACAGATCCCATAGAAATTTGTAAAGAAATCCTTCGCCGAAAAATCCTCCGGGTACTCAAATCGTTCTGTGGTAAGTTCAAGATTCGTAATTCGGTCAAGCGCGAAAATCAGCCGCTTGCCGCTATCAATGGTTTGACC
The DNA here is from genome assembly GCF_004793735.1 of Muribaculum sp. NM65_B17. Lineage (NCBI taxonomy): Bacteria > Pseudomonadati > Bacteroidota > Bacteroidia > Bacteroidales > Muribaculaceae > Muribaculum > Muribaculum sp. NM65_B17. Next base: position 1,107 of record NZ_SRYY01000012.1, on the reverse strand, counting down.
AAGCACATACCACCTTCTCTTGAACAATTTGAGGCACAGTGGCTCCAACGTTCTATTGGTGTCGTTTTTCGTCGAGGAATGAAACGAGGTATATTGGAAGACTATTCTCACATTGTCCCTCAACGCCTGCGAAAGCAATGTCAGCCATTCGCGTCCTCCGGGAATCGGTTCGAGAACAATTTTATTGGCTATTGACTTGTTTTCAAGGAGCAACTGCTCAGCAGCCATACTGTCGGTAAGCCAGTTCAGAACATCATTCTTCTCTATTTCATCCTGATTGGCGATATAATACTGACTGTTTTCTCTCTTGGAAGTGCATTGAATATCAACCCCCAGTTCCGTAAGAATAGCCATCCTATGATTATGGAATGTGCGCTTTGACAATTCCACACCCTTATAGTTCAGGGAAGAGTTGTCCCATTTTTCACTGATCTCCCTAAAGGTCAATTTACCGGCATCAAGAATGGTATTAATAAGCCAGATATATTTGCGTAATGTCGAGTCAGCCATAATTCACAACTTTATACGATTACAAAGATAACCATAATGTGTGAAGATGATTTTCATACATTCACTTTTTTGTAGTTTAAAATAAGGTAAACTATTTCAGTTCACATTGCCGCCTTTTAACAGCCGAAATTTTTGCAAAATGAGCGAAACCACTTCATCGCGAGGTCGCCCAATTTTGACTATGTAATCGATTTATCACTTTACTCAATGAAACATATTAGGTAGACGCATTGATTACGATGATACGGTTGCCCTTTGTTGCGAAGATAGGCCCAAATATCGAATACACGCTGGAAGGTTTCGCTGTCACGCCTTATTTCCAATAGAGAACCAAGATGAAGTAGCCCGTAATTCTTATTAAGTGAAAATATGTTACTGCTACAAAATCAACTGATTGTATAAAATAAGAAAGAGATGTCTCACGACATCTCTTTCCGTTTAAACCTTTATCTTAATCTAATACTATGAAAAACACACATACAAATGTACGCATTTTTCCACATACGTTCAAAATATTTCACCTATGTTTAACATATTTTTTGCAATATTGTCCTAAACGTTTTGGGCAAAAATAAAAATAGGAAGTAGTTACTAAGG
>NZ_SRYY01000011.1:0-57680 GCF_004793735.1 Muribaculum sp. NM65_B17 | reverse complement strand
CCTTAGTAACTACTTCCTATTTTTATTTTTGCCCAAAACGTTTAGGACAATATTGCATCGATTGTTATATTTGTGTTATATTTGCAGTGTTATATTAATAAAAATTATTATGGAACATCACCATCATCACCACCATCATGAAGTGACTTCGCTTAACAGGGCGTTCATCATAGGCATCGTCATCAATGCCCTATATGTAGTGTGCGAGGCCGTGTTCGGTTTCATATATAACTCGTTGGGACTGTTGTCGGATGCCGGGCATAATCTTGGCGACTGCACGTCGCTCGTGCTTGCCATGCTTGCGTTCAAGTTGTCGACCCGTCCCGCGACCGAGCGCTACACCTACGGCTACCGCAAGTCGACGGTGCTCGTTTCGCTGCTCAACGCGTTGATTCTGCTCGTGGCGGTGGGAGTCATAATAGGTGAGAGTGTTTCCAAGATATTGCATCCTGTGGCTGTCGACGGCGACGCTGTGGCCTGGGTGGCCGGCGTGGGTGTGCTGATAAACGGATTCACGGCATGGCTGTTTATCGATGTGAAGAATCGTGACCTGAATGTGAAGGGCGCGTATCTGCACATGGCGGCTGACGCGCTTGTGTCGATAGGCGTAGTGATTTCGGGTATCGTGATACATTATACGGGATTCTACCTGATCGACCCTATCGTGGGACTCGTGATTGCCGCAGTCATAGTCTACTCTACATTTGACCTGCTTCGCGACAGTCTGCGGCTGGCTCTTGACGGAGTGCCGCGTGACATCGACATGTCGAAGATTGAGAAAGCCATAGTCGATACACCCGGCGTGATTGAGTTTCATCATCTGCACGTGTGGGCGCTGAGTACGACTCAAAACGCCCTAACCGTGCACGTGAGGGTGCGCGATTACAGCGACATGGAGTCGGTTAAGTGCGAGATAAAGCATCGGCTCGACCACCTGGGCATATCGCACGCCACAATCGAGCTCGAAACAGCCTCCGAACCCGCCACCGACAGCTGCGGCTGCTGCGACACGCCCCACAACCATCACGATGTTGATTGATATTTGAGTTGGTCGGGCGTTATTTTATTGGGTCGATGCAGTATTGGCGGCGGCCGCAGCGGGTGCAGTGACTGCCTCGCCAAACGCTGTCAAACTGCTCCATGGCGGCATCGATCAGGGCGGGGTCGTCGGTGAGGATTCCGGCCTCGAAGTTGCGTCGGTTGCTGCTCTTCAGCCCTATTCCGGCTCCTGTGAGATTGGCCGACCCGATGTAGGCGGTGGTGAAGTCAAAAATCAGAATCTTGAAATGCACGCGCGGGCACAGCATCCGCTCAAGTCCCTTGCTGAGGATGGGGTATCGGTCGAAGTCCTCCCTGAAGGCCTGACCGGGTTCCTTGGCGTGTATAAGTCTAATCTCAACGCCTTGTTGCAGAAGTTTGGACAATAGTCCGAGGAAGGGTTCGGTGGAGTTGCCCGACTTTACATGAAGGTCCTTGATGTCGGCGGTGCCTATCCATAACGACCTCTTCACTGAAGCCGCCTTTGCAATTACTTTGTTGTAATGATCGATGTCGGAAATGAATTCTACAGCCATGATGCGAATTTAATAAAAATAGTTGATTATTAATGGCCGATGAGGTGTCGGCTCCGAAAAAAGCGTGACAGCTTTACCCGGTGACGAAGGTAAAGCTGTCGTTGTGCCGATTAGGATTCAGGTTGGTGGTATATTGTGTGTTGTCAATCAGCAATTTAGTCATAGGGGCTTAATGTTTTTACTGCTTGCAAAGGTATTGATAACATGTCGCATTTTTTGATACTGCTTTGAATTTTTTTGATATTTAATTTGGTGGATTGAGTGCATATATGGTGTTGTCGCCTTTGCGGGTTGCATAACGCAAGGTGTGTTATATATGAGTATGGATGATTGATGGGTTGCATCCTTCGCTCTTCACCATCAAATTCCCGCTTTAGCAGAGGGCTGCGTTAGCTGCCCAATAGAATGCTATCGTTAGCGGGTGGAGCGTTTTATTGGGCAACTACGTAGCCCTTTTCTTATATATTCATATACCCTATACCCGTGTTGCGGACGCCTAACGGCGGCCTTGCGCGGGCCTAACGTTATTAAGCTGCGCTGCAGCTTTTGCGCTAACGCGGGGATTTGCGGTTGGATGGGGTGCGCCCTGCGCTGCGCGGAAGCATGGCCTCCAATACTCATTTTACGTGTCTGTGATATGCAACCCTTGCGGGTTGAGGGATGGGGTGCGCTGCCTATCCACTGGTGGCACTTCGCTTACCCGCGGTTAAGAACATGTAATGCCTGGCGGCATATTTTTCTTCTTCAGGCTTTGCAAAATATACGCCTAAACACAGGTTTGTTACTATGCGCCCCATTAGTCCCCATGCGTCACTAAATATACAATTTTTAACATTTGGCGATGAGGCGAAAAAAAGAGCTAAATCATAATGATTTGGCTCTTTTTTTGTTGCCTTGGAAGGATTCAGAATTATATACGGCTGTAAACGAATTTGAATATGATTGTCAATGAAAATCAGACCATTACAACTATTTTGAATGTTAATAAATCCATAGGAATTTAATTCAACGCACTTTTGGTTGTGCAAAAACGTTATACTTGCACAACGATATTTTGAAATGCACAACCACCTATGGAAAGAATAACTCTCTACCTCCGCACGACCAAGACGAGCGGTAAAATAAGACTTCGCTTCCGGCTTACGGAGGGTCGAGAAGTCCAGCTCTTTCACAAGAGCAGTATTGAGGCAGACCTCGCGGACCTGAAGAAGTTTGATATGGATGGCACACTAAAACCTCGTGTCAGCCTCTATAACGAAGAATTGCGTCTCGCTATTACACGCGAGATTGATGCGATGCACGAAGCCTATAAGCAACTGAAAGAGGAATGTCCTGAATTCGACGCCACCGACTTTGAGGCAAGAATAGACATGCTTCTCAATCCGGAGAAATACAATATAGTCAAAACAGAGGAAATCGAAACACTGTTGGCACGTTTCGACCGCTACATTGACGGTCTGGAAACATACGGCACCGTCAGTGAGGGCAGAGCCAAGATTTACAAGATTGTATGGGATAAACTCTCACGTTACCTTATCATTTTCAAGAAATCTCATTATACGCCGGACCAATTCACTCCGGAAGATATACTGGCATTCCGAGAGTTCGTTATCAACGAATACAAATATGTCGATAAACATAAGGCGATATATGGAAGCCTGCAAAAGATCTCCATACCGACCAAGCAAGCGAGTATCAACACGGCATCGGCGAAACTCCGGGCTTTGCAGGCTTTCTTCAATGAGCTGGAGGAAAATGACGAGATTCTAAAATCTCCCTTTAGGCGTCTCACCAAGAAACGAAGGAACGAGGCTCTGAGAGAACAATATGATGATCCTTTCTTCCTCCGCTATGAGGAAGTTCAGCAGATAATGGTAGCGGATGTACCCGACAGCCTGAAGGAAACCAAAGATGCTTTTCTTCTTCAGTGCGCTCTCGGTTGTCGTATCGGAGATTTCATGAAGTTATCGATGTCGAACGTGGCTGTTACCGATGACGGCATTCCCTACGTTCAATATCTCCCCAAGAAAACAATGAAGACGCAGAATGACCGACGAGAGAAGAAAACTCCGTTGATGATGTTTGCGTTGGAAATCGTCAAACGCTCCGGTTTCAAATTTGGTGTTCTCAAATATGCCTCTGGCAAAAGCGGATACAACGCCAAGATTAAGAAGCTCCTTGAGTATTGTAAGATTGATCGATTGGTTAATCAGTATGATGAGGCGGCAGGCACAATGAACCGAGTGCCACTACACTCAGTCGGCAGTAGCAAACTGTGCCGTAAGACTCACATAGACATCGCCAACAAAGCGCAGGTAAATATGTATGCCACCGGACTCCATGAGGTAGGTAGTAGTGCCGTTGAACACTATTCAATGCTTGAACTTCATGACCTCTTCGTGCTCCTCTGTGCCGCCTTCAATCAACCTCAATACCGGGTTGACAAACAACTGAATGTATTGCCGGAAGAGGCGCCGGATATTTAGTGATATAGAAAAATCAACCTATAAGTTGCGGTTTTCAGAAAAACTCTGTAACTTTGCACTCGGATGAATGTTTATATAATATGAAGTTTGTACGGATAATCGACGGATTCGACCATCTCTGGGCTGTCAAAGCTCAGGATAAGGAAGCGGATGAACTCACCATCCTGTTCCGAAACTGGACCAATGGCGAGTATCTTCTTGACTTCTTTATGGAAAACATGGATGACCTAAAAAGCTACTTCCATATTGAACGACTCGATGAAGCCGTCAATGATACGTTTGAAGACGCCGAGGCGTTACAGGAACTTGTTCTTGAAGTTCCCTATACGGAACATCTTGACGAGCTATTCAAACCGCTTGACATCACAGACACCCGTGCCCGTGAGTTAAGTCGTGAGAAAGCCCGCAACTGGAACCGTGAACGTCATGCGAGCTGGCTTCGCATCTACGCCATAAGGCTTGAACCGAACGTTTATATCGTCACCGGTGGAGCTATCAAACTTACACGGACGATGCAGGAACGTGAACATACAACGCTTGAATTGCAAAAGCTCAACCGCTGCAAAGCGTTCCTTAAAGCCAACGGCGTTTTCGATCAGGACAGTTTTGTTGAACTTACTAACGAATAATATTATGGCAAGCAAGGCAATTAAATTTTTGGAGGAACATCAGAGTGATACCCCCTCGCGGTTTGCAGAAGAAGCCGCATGGCGAAAGGAAAATGCAGGTTGGCTCCGCTGGTCGCGTCAGCTTGCCGTAACTCTTATTGGCTATATGCAGGACAACGGTCTTAAAAGAGCTGACCTCGCCGCCCGTCTCGGCGTAAGCCCACAATATGTCAGCAAGTTGCTGTCAGGTACCGAAAACCTCAGTTTCAAGAGCGTTGCCAATATCGAGGATAAGCTCGGCATAACTTGTTTTGCAATGGTATGAACATCTATAATCGATTACTATAATGCAAAATATAAATAAGTTCATATCCTCAATAATTATGTTTATGTTATCGACAGTTGTTGCTTATTCGCAAATGCCGATAACATCGGATAGTCAATGTTCAAATGACATCTACACATGTTCTGAAGACAACAAACCGGTATCCGTAGAGAAATATGCACCGTATCGGCATATAGTCTCGACTCCGGTATTACCTGACAGCGCCGATGTGCGTATGCACGAACATAAGGCGTTCTGGAGGGCAGGCGCAGAGACCGTGGGCTTCAATATAGGCCTTTGGGCCTTCGACCGCTATGTGCTGAAAGGACATTATGCCTATATTTCATGGAATACCATCAAAGAGAATTTCAGGCATGGTTTTGAATGGGACGATGACCATTTGCACACCAATATGTTTGACCATCCCTACAACGGCTCTATATTTTTCAATGCCGGACGCTCCAATGGTTTCAATTTCTGGCAGTCGGAGCTGTTCGCCATCGGCGGAAGTGCCATGTGGGAGATGTTTATGGAATGTGAATACCCCTCTGGAAAACCCAGGCGCGGATGACCCCTGCGGCCAAAGTTGATCTGACCCCTGAAAACAATTTGTTTCTGACCCCTGAAGAGTTTGGCCGACGGGGTCAGTTTTATTTTGGCTTATCTGCCTTTGAAGGCTTTGAGCTTACGGACGCTTTCGCCGGTGAGCGTGATACGGTGTGCGGTGTGGACGATGCGGTCGAGGATGGCATCCGCCACTGTGGTGTCGCCGATGGCGTCGTACCAGTCCAGTTCGGGGAGTTGTGATGTGACGATGATAGACTTGCGTCCGTGCCGGTCTTCGATGATTTCCGTCAGGTGTGCGCGCTCCTTAGCGTCGAGGGGAACCAGAAAGAGGTCGTCGAGGATTAGGAGCTGCGTTTTTTCGAGTTTCTTCAGTTCCGACTCTATTGTCCCTTTGTTTTTGGCGATTTTCAGAGCACCCATCAGTTTGGAGGCGTTTGCGTACAGGACACGCATGCCGGCCTTGCAGGCCTCGTATCCCAGAGCTGTAGCCAGGTAGCTTTTGCCCGTGCCGGCACAGCCGGTAATGAACAGGTTGTCACCCTTGCGGACAAAATCCAGCGAGGCAAGACGTTCCATCTGGTTGCGGTCCAGACCACGCGGCAGCGTGTAGTCGATCTGTGCCACCGACGCATCGTTGTATCTGAAGTTCGCGCCTTTTACAAGGCGTTCGATGTTTCGGGCCACCCGGTAGTCCCATTCCCTGGAGAGCAGCCAGTTGAGGAAGCTGTCAGGTGTCATTGTCTCGGCGAAGGTTGCCTGAAGGCTTTCGGAGAACGCGGCGGCCATTCCGTGAAGGCGCATACGGTGCATGAGATCCAGAGAGACGGAGTTGCGGTCTTTCTCCGGAGTTACAGGGGAGGTTTTATGGTTGGTTTCCATTTTTTACGTTGTCGTTTTGAGTTGATTGTCTTATGCTGGCGGCAAAGTATTCTTTGCCTCGTATGTTACGGTGGGCCGGTCTATGAGGTTCCCGGTCATCAGTCTCGGCTCCCGGCAGATAATCCGCGTCCGCCCCGGACTCGAGGATGTCCACCATGTCGCTGATGCTGTAGCGGCGTGCGTCCATGGCCGCGGCGCACCCGGATACAAGGCGTTCCTGCCCGTACTTTTTCTCCAGGTTCATGATGCCACGGCACGCTCTGAATGCAAGTTCCGGATAACGCTTGTCCTCGATGACCGCACGCAGGTAGTGAACAACAATGTTGTCGATCACGGCCGCGCGGGAAAGGAGCTCCTGCAAGTCACTCTCGCAGCTCCCCTTGCGTCCCGGCAGATTGTGGGACGGCTTGGTCGTGTATTCATACGGGGTATCGTTGCGATGATGCGTGGTCACATGGGTAAAACCGTGGAAGATGTCGATCGTATCGGCGTCGTATACCATCTCCACGCGTTTGCCCACATACTGTACCGGCACGCTGTAGTGGTGCTTGTTCAGCGTGACGTAACTGTTGCGCTGGACCGTGGCAACCGTCCGCTGTCTCATCTGATAGCGGTCCGGGGGCAAAGGCCTCAGACTGTCTCTCTCGACAGAATCGAACAGCTGACGGCGGGATTCCCTGCGCCGGGTCAGGTTGCGCGCATTGAACTTTTCCAGAGATTTGAGGATTGCCACGTTGAGCGACTCTAGGTCATGGAACAACACTCCCTCGAGATCGACATACACAGACCGGTACATCAGTTTGACTGCGTTTTCCACCAGTGCCTTGTCCCTGGGGTGCCGCACCCGGGCCGGGACCACGGCGCATCCGTAATGCTCGGCAAAGGCTTCGAAGTCCGGATTGATTACAGGCTCGTTGCGGTCGCTGCGCGTGACCGCCGACTTCAGGTTGTCCGGCACAATGGCGCACGGGGCACCCCCGTAGAAACGGATGGCGTTCTCGCATGCCTTTATCAGATCCTCCTTTTTCTGCGACCACACTGCCTCGCAATATGTGTAGTGGCTGCACGGAAGTATGGCGACGAACACCTCGACCTTTCGCACTTCGGCAGTCGCCTCGTCGACTATCTCAAGTCTGTCTCCGGCGAAATCGACATACATCCGGTCTCCGGCACGGTGTTCGACATGGCCAATGGCGTTGGTCTGGAGCATGAACTGCCTGAGCTTCATTCCGAAGGATGCATGAAGGTATCCGTCGGGATGGCTCGCATGATACTCTTCGTACAGCTTCTTGACTGTCATGCCTTTCCGGGAGAGCCTTGCCGCATATTCCGGCAACAGGGCTTCGAGCCTGATCTGACGATCTGACGGTTTGCGTTCTCTCGCCCCGGGTATGGAGAACAGTTCCTGTAGCCGCGCATCGCTCAGCGACGGCAGCTTCTCAGCGGGGATACCGCTGTCCTGATACATTCTCACATAGCGCCGCACCGTGTTCCTCGAGATGTCAAAAGCACTGCTGATGCTTTTTATTCCCATTCCCGATGCGTGACACAGGAGAATGTTTTTTAACTTTGTATTCATGTTTCTTTGGTTTTATCCCCCGTCGGCCAAAACGGAAACCAAAGATACATATAAAATCCCCTGGTGGCTCTATGTCAACAGGGGTCATTTTTATTTTGGGCAAAGGGGGCAGCCCGATTTTGGCTTCAGGGGTCAAATCAACCTGGCCGCAGGGGTCATCCGCGCCTGGGTTTTCCATTGCTGCCTGTGAACCGGTTGGCGAGATTGCTGAGGGCATCCCTGCGGTTGGAATCGCGTTGCGCTTTCGCGTCCGCCGCTTCCTGTAAGGCAGTCTCTTTCTCTTTTCTCGCTGCATCTGTCTCCTTGGCATAGGCAGAACGTTCATCAATTAGTTTGGACTTGTCAGCCTCAATGTCGGCAATCTCGTCAGCGACTTTCTTTTTCTCAGCCTCCAACTGTCTTTTCTCATCGGATAAAGTCGTATTGGTGGCGGCGAGAGAAGAATTTTCTTTGACAAGTTCTGTCTTGCGCTTTTCAAGCTCGCTGTTCTGCCGAGACATCTCCGCGTTGGCGGCTTTAGTGTCGGCAAAAGTTTTTTCAATCCAGCGGTTGCCACGTTCAAGTTCAGCCTTACGTTTCTCCAAAGACCGGTTTTCGGTATCGAGCTGCTTTTTCTCGGCGGAGAGTCCGGCCACGTCCTGCTCCAAATCTTTCTTTTTGATTTGGCATTGGCGATAGTATTCGTGCTGGTCAACGTGGCGGGCCTCGGAGCCACGGATGCCGCGTTCCAGCCCGAAGCGTTCCATCGCTTCGGCGTAGGTGTCCTGAAACCTGATAAGGTTCTCGCGGGTCATGATGTCGTTGGCGCTAAGCCGGGGGCCGTCCTTGGATTTGGTGCGGTAGCGTTTCTTGGCTTTCGCCTCGCTCGCTTTCTTCTTTCTCTCGGCGGTGACTATCGGAACGACCGTGACATGGAGGTGCGGTGTCTGCTCGTCCATGTGAAGATGGGCGGCGACAACGTTGTCCTCGCCAAAAGTCTGTTTTGCCCAGCCGACACTCGCCTGTGCCCACTCGTCAAGACAACCTTCGTCAGCAAGGCGGCGCAACGCATCGCCGTCGGATGTCATCAGCACATTGAGGGCGAGAACCTGGTTCTTGCCGATCTTGCGCGTCAGTCCGGCATTGTCGAGGCGGTGCTGTATCGCCTCGCCCAGACCGTCAACGCCATCGGGATATTTGATGAAATCATCTCGGTTGAGATGGCGCAGTTCGGGGTGGGCGTTGTCGGGCTGCGTGGTTCGCTCGATGTGTCGGGCGATGGCATTGCACGAGCCGCTTGCCTTCATGATGTGGAGTACGGCGTAACTCATAGGCAAGGGGCTTTTGCTTGTGGAACAATCGGAGTGTACGGCTTCTCGTAAAGCCGTATAGGGGTTTGACCTACGGTCTTTCCCCGGCTGCACTTGGCATAGTCCGGGCAAGCCCGGCTCTGCCCTCGTTGGCGCGGGGATTCCAAAGGGGGTGACCCCATTGGCTCAGTAGGGACATTTTTAGCGTGGTGGCAGACCATGCGGCTCGACTTATTGAGCAAGCCGAGAGCAATGGAATTTATTCCAATTGCCGAGGCGCCGCCAATAATGGCGTAGCAAAAATTCCCTAATAAGCTAAGGAATTTCCGGATGGCGTAATTTCCGTGCCGCCACTGCACGGATGGTACTGCACTGCCATAGCAGTGGTGCACCGCTGTAACCACTGCACTGACTGCAATGGTTCCTTTGATGAAAAAAGACATCTCGTGCCAGCGAGAGCAAAGCCAAGATTTTAATCTTGAGTTATGCCGAGCGCAGCCGAGATTGGTCGAAAGACAATGTTTCACGGGACTTCTGTTTGGGAATTTACCCCTTGGCATTTTCGTCATTTTGGCACAGACTGGGTGCGTCGGCATCTCCGTAGGAAATGCCAAAGTGACAATAATGCCAAGGGGGAATGTTTATAATTTAGTGTAGTTTCCGTGGGCGGAATGGACGAACAGAACGCCTTTGCGGTCTTTGATGAACCGCTTGAAACTGCGCTCCGACATGCCACATTTCGCGGCGATTGCCACACCCTCGGCGGTAGTGAACGTGCCGGGCAGTTCCGATAGTACGGCAAGCTGCAACTCCGTCAAAGCGTCCTCGCTTACGATGCCCTGCACCTTTGCGGCGGTCACGCGGAAATACTCTGTCAGGCGTATGGCGCGCTCCACGATGTCGGCGTCTATCAATTTTTTCTCATCGCCACAAGCCCGGTCTGCGAGTGCCAGCAAAAGAGAAAACCTGACTGCGTATATTTCGAGCTTGCTCGCAATGGAGGTAAGGGTGTCGCTTCCCTCGGCGTTGCATCGGTCGGTCACTTCGTTCTGCCATGAGAAAAGGCGGTCGAGGGCTTCCGGCGAGAAAGGCACATCCTCCGGGATTATCTCTCCGCAGGAATCTACGGCAGGGACAATGCCGATAAGTCTCGACAGGATTTCACGCCATGCGGCTGCTATGTCGAATGACGGCGATTTCCTCTCGCGGTTCCATCTGACTTTCGACTGCACGGAGGGGAACACATAGAGTATGCGCTCCATGAAGCCGTTGGCGTTGCGGTTTCCGGCGGCAAGCTCGGTCAGCACCTTTGGCTGGATCGTGCCGATGACGCAGAGAAAAGGATTGCGGATGAACACGCCGCTCTGACTGCTCTTGCGGTCGGACATGGCCGCCTTGTGGTTGAACACCGACATCCAGAACTCGGACTCCGAGCCGTTGTTGTAGCGGTTGAAGTTCTTGAACCACCCGGCAAGCTCATCGGAAACGAGCACGAGGCCACGGCGGTTTTCCGAAAGGATGCGATGCACGGCCTCCGGGGTCACATCCTGCATGGTGAAGCGGACTCGCTTTGGCTCGATAGGATTTGTGTCATAGCCCTTGGCGGCTCTATCTTTTGGAGGGAGTTCCATCGCCGCCTCGTAACGTTTCATCGCCTCGTTGAATATCGCGGCCTGTTCAGCATCGAAGTCGATGAGCGGCTGCATGGCGAAACTCAGCGGATGGCTCTTGTTGGTGCCGGGGCTTCCGACAAGGGCCGTGAAAAGAATGGCATACTCTTTCCAGCCGGGCATTATCTCGGCGGTGTGGGTGTTGCCGATGACTGCGGCCATAGCCGTCAGCATCGCCCCTGCGAGATAGTCTTTCGGAAATCCGAGGCAGATATTAGCCTCGTTTATGATTTCCTGCAATCTCGGAGGCAGGACATCAACGGGCAACGCGTTGATATTCTGCGTTGAGGATTGCTGTGCAATCACGCAGTCAGACCCTGTCGGCACCTCCGGCTCCGCTTGCCCTACCGACTGATTGGTCAGTTGGTCAGGCTGGCGGTCAATAAATGACACGTCCTCTTTAGTAGATTTGTCAAGTGAACGAGGTTTGCTCATTGTTTCGTGGCTTTGGCATTAATGATTGCGTTGACATCACGCTGGCTGTAACGGGTACTGCCGTTCACCTTGAACGAGCGCAGTTTGCCGGCACGTGCCATATTGAAGACAGTGGTCTCGCACACGCCGAGCTGCTCGGCGACTTCCTTCCTTGTGAGGGGACGCTCTTTCTCGGCATCCATATACAACGGGAGGATTCGCTCGCGTGTGGCTTCGATTGTGTCCACCACAAGCTGATGGAGGTCGGAGAGGTGGACGGTGAGGAGAATATTGGGAGAGTCAGGGTCGGACATCGACGCCTGAAGAAGATCAAAAAGGTTCAGTTTCATCTGGGGGGAATGAATTTGAAGATTTTATCGCCTGACTGTCTGGCATCATCACACCTCCGGCGACGGATAAAGAGGCACGATGACGGTCCCGAAAAGGACATAGGAGTGGCCGTCGGCTTCTTTCTCGCTGGAGCCGACGGTCGTTTCTGCCGAACAGTCATGTCCGGCATGGGCGCAGTTGTCCCTGTCCGCTGACGCCTATGATATAGGCCGACAGCAGGGGCTATCCGCCCTGCAGGGGGATATGCGCCGTGTGTGCTGCCCGCTATGGGCATAGCGCACACTTTCTTCGTTGGTTTTCGGTAGTTTATACCCTTTTCCCTGTACTATCCTTTCTAATTTCTGCGTCAGATACTTTGAGTCCGGCTGTAATCAGACCTTGAACCAACGCCGCCACTTAATCGCTTTAGCGCTTTGCCAAAGCAAAGAAATCCAAAAAATCCGGCGTGTCTCGGTTGATAACAGTCTTCCTACTGTGCATGCGACGCGCACAGAGAACAGGTATGTCATGTGTCTCAGTTGCCGCTTACTGAGGAATTTAAGCCCGTTGAGCATCGCTTCCTTAGGTCGATAGTTGAGGGCTGGCGGTTCCGGCCGCCACCTACGGCTACATTTTCATAGTGTTCCCGGATGCCTTTCATCCGGCCTGAGATGTAAGTTGTTCATGCAACTCTTTCGGGCGCAGCATCGTCAAAGAGCATCGTTCCAAGCCCGGTAAATAATGTTGAACGTGCTTTGACTGAGGTGCGTTGCCTCCAATCGTTACATAAAGATACAAAAATTTCTTCGTATCTCCAAATTTGCATAATCCGCATGTGTGGATTTCCTATCTCGTCGCTTCATCGGTGTATGTATAACTGGTGTGTTATCGGGGTGCAACGAGAATGGTATGCCAATAACGGCGGTCGGAATTACGGCGTAATGTCGGGTCATATCCCGCACGCCCGATGCCTTCGCATCTTTTCCGGCTGCAAAGTTAGGTACACTTTTAGGGCTATGCAATAGTATTTCGACCCCGAATCCGAGGTCAAATGTTAAAAATGCCCTTTGTGAGCTTAATGTGGCTTACGCTGACACAACCGTCCCGGCAGAGCCTCCGCTCCGCTATGGTCGTGAGAAATGTTACCACAACATCTACAACTGACTTCCGCCTCTCTTTGTTCACTGTTTCGTAAATTATATGGCGTTAAAAATTATGAAATCAATTTTTGTCGTTGAATAGGGGTGAACGACGATGAATTTTGAGAGGAATTTTCAGATTCTGTTGTGCAAATGTTGTGCGAATTTGGCAAAAGAAAATTGCAGTCAACTGATAATCAGCTAACTGCAATTTTACTTTGTTGCCTTGGAAGGATTCGAACCCTCACAGGCGGAACCAGAATCCGACGTGCTACCATTACACCACAAGGCAAGGTTTGTTTCGCTTTTGCGATTGCAAAGTTACGCGGTTTTGCCGTATCTGCCAAATTTTTTAGGCACTATTTTTGATTTATTTTAACCTCGATTCGTAACCCGTTATTTTTCAGCCGTGAAGATTGCCCTTGCCATGTCTACTTCTTGGCGTTGCGGGCCTCATCAAACTTTGCTTTCATCGTGGGATTGCCGTAGGTCAGCTTCTTTATCGTCAATCCTTCGGCCTTGTCGTTGGCGAGTCGCAGGTTGTTTTCCGAGCCGATTAGTGCCTCTTTTATCTTATTGAGGTGGAGGATCGACTTGTCGATTTCGTCGATTGCCGCCTTAAACTTCTCGCTGGCGAGCCTGTAGTTGCGCCCAAATCCGGTGCGGAACGCTTCAAGCTGCTCCTCAAATCGGGTGACATCGACCGACTGCTGCCGTGCAATGTTGAGTTCGCGCTTATATTCGATACTCTTTTTCGACGCTTGGGTGAGCAATGATATCAACGGCATGAAAAATTGGGGACGCACCACAAACATTTTCCGGTAGCGATAGGACACATCCACAATTCCCTCGTTGTATAGCTCGCTGTCGGCTTCAAGCAGTGATACGAGTACGGCATACTCACACCCCTTTGTCGTGCGGTCTTTGTCGAGTTTTGCAAAGAAGTCCTCGTTTTTATGCTTTGTGGCGGTCGTGTCGCCCTCGTTTTTCATTTCAAACATTATCGACACATATTCCATGCCGTCGTCGGTGTAGTCGCGGAATATGAAGTCGCCCTTTGTGCCTTCGCTGGCGTCGTTGTCCTTGTCGAAATAGGCGTAGGGATACATCGATGCCCTCACGCGGTTGAACTCGTTGCTGCAATGCACCTCAAGCGATTCGCCTATCATCTTTGTCGACAGGCGGGCTTTCATCTCCTTGTAGTAGTCAATTAACTCTTGTTTCTGCTTGAGCTGTAGCGCATGCTGCTCCTTCAGTGAATTTTCGCGCATGGCGGCCTCGCTGCGTTCGGCCATCGACCGGTTTTTCAGATCGGCTATTTCCGATTCCTTGGCCTGGATTGCCGAGGCCGCTTTCTGTCGCTCCTCAAGCACGGCCACCTGCAGCATCGAGTCGCTGCGTGCTATTGTCGACTTCAGCTCCTCTATGGCCTTGTCCTTCTCGGCCAGACGCGACGACAATTCCATTTCCCCGATACGCGCCATGCTGCCTATTTGCTCCTTGAGGCGTGCTATCTCGGCATCGCGTTTCGCTACCGCCTCCGACATCTCCATCGCCTTGGCATTTGTCGCGGTGGTTATCTTCTCGTTGAGCAGTGCTATGGCCGCATCGCGTTGCTCAAGTTGCAGAATTTTGTCGTTCAGCTCTTTGCGATGATTCTGCTCGGCTTCTTTGGCCCGCAGATTCATCTCAAGCGACAATTGGGTCTTCAGTTCCGACATTCGGCGCTGAATCTCCTCGTCAAATGCTATGTTACGCACCTGGCCGGCTATTGAGGCAAACTGTTCTTCGTCGACCTTGAACACATGGTTGCAATTGGGGCATTTAAGCTCTTTCATAATTGTTGGGGAAGTAATGTCATTGTCACAAAGTTACAATATTAATCATATATGGCCAACCGTTTATGTGCAGGATTTTGTGTAATTTTGCAGCGTAAAAATAAATACGGCATTATCGCATGAACCCACTTTCGATTTTAAGTTCCAAGGGCCGACAGCCTTCGAGCTCGTTGAAGCGTCAGCTTGTGTCGTTGACTGTGCCTATATTCATCGAAACTCTACTCATCATGACGCTCGGCGCGGTCGACACCGTCATGTTGTCGCGTCACAGCGATGAATCGGTAGCGGCGGTGGGTGTAGTCAATCAGATTGTCATGCTTTGCTTCCTTGTGTTTGAGGTCATCAACCTCGGCACATCGGTTCTTGTGAGCCAGTATCTCGGCGCAAGGCTTAACGACAGGGTGAGCAAGGTCGTGGGAGTGTCGTTGCTCGTCAATCTTGCCATAGGACTTCTCATCAGCTCAATTCTTTACTTCAAGGCATCAGCCATATTGCGGTTGATGGGACTCGACGATGTCCTGCTTAGCGAAGGCGTGGGTTACATGCGCATTGTGGGTGCTTTTGCGTTCTTTCAGGCATTGTCGCTTACGGCATCGGCCGCTCTCAGGGCATCCAATCGTGCCATTTACCCGATGCTTGTCGTAGGGCTTGTCAACCTGTTGAACATCTTCGGCAATTATGTGCTGATATTCGGTCGTTTCGGAGCTCCTGCACTTGGTGTCGAGGGTGCTGCAATATCCACCGCAGCCAGCCGTGCCATTGCAATGGTAATTCTTAATGTAATCCTGTTTCACACGGTGTTGACGCGCTTCCCGTGGGAGATATTCCACCGTTTCCCCACGCGCGAATTGTCCAATCTGCTTAAAATAGGATTGCCCTCGGCCGGCGAACAGTTCAGCTACAGTTCCGCCCAGATAATAATGACCTTCTTCATCAACATGCTTGGCCTTGAGGTGCTTGCCGCACGCACCTATGTCGTCAACATTGTCATGTTCGGTTACCTGTTCTGCATTGCCATCTCCCAGGGCGGAGCCATAACCATAGGCCATCTTGTTGGAAAGGCTAAGCTGCGAGGTGCATTCATTGTGGGCAAATACGTTTTGCGCTGGGCATTGATAATCACCGTTTCGCTGTCGCTTGCCATTGCCGTTTCGGGACGCTGGATTCTGTCGTTGCTCACCGACAATCCCACTATAATATCCATCGGAGCCACGCTTCTTTGGCTCGATGTGCTTGTCGAGATAGGCCGTCCGGTCAACATTTTCGCCACCAACGCACTGCGCGCCACCGGCGATGTAAACTATCCCTTCTACGTGGGACTCGTGGCAATGTGGTCGCTGCAGGTGTTTGGAGGCTACATGCTGGGTATATACTTCGGACTCGGCATATATGCCCTCTGGCTCATGATTGCTTCCGACGAAATTACCCGAGGCATCATATTCATACGCCGTTGGTGGAGCATGAAGTGGGCCGACAAGAGCTTTGTCGGCAAAAGCATTCCCTCCTAATTTCACGCTCATGAATTGTAGTGAGTCAATCATCTGCGTTCAGCGTTATCCGTCGCCTTGCGGAGAACTTCTGCTCGGCTCGACAGGCGACAGCCTGTGCTTGTGTGACTGGACAGGGCCGGTTGCGCGTCATGAGCGTATAATGCGTCGCATCGCAATCTCGTGTCGCGGTAGAGTTGTCGACTCCTCCTCTCAGGTGATCGACCGGGCTGTAGGCCAGCTCGATGAATACTTCAGCGGCCGCAGGCAGCTATTTTCGCTTCCGTTACGCCTTATAGGTACCGATTTTCAACAACGAGTGTGGCTTAAGCTTCTTGAAATACCTTACGGCACGACTGTGCCCTATCTCCGGATCGCATCCATGCTTGGATGTCCCGGCGCAGTAAGGGCCGTTGCCAATGCCAACGGAGCCAATCCTATATCCATTATTGTGCCTTGCCACCGCGTAATCGGTTCCAATGGCAGGCTCACAGGCTACGGCGGAACCATCCCCGTCAAGCACCGCCTCCTCACCCTCGAATCATCTATTATTCATTAAAAAGCGACACCGCCGCTTCCCGGGTGGGAGCGGCGGTGTGAGTCGATAGTTCAGGTTGCGTCCTGTTTAGTCGATGAGGGCGTGGCCGGTCATGTCGGCGGGCTGGGGGAGTCCCATGATCTTTAGGATTGTGGGTGCCACATCGGCGAGGATTCCGTTCTCGACCTTGGCATCCTTGCGTGATGTCACGTAGATGCAGGGCACGGGATTCAGCGAGTGAGCCGTGTTGGGAGTTCCATCGGGGTTGATTGCGTGGTCGGCGTTGCCGTGGTCGGCGATTATGATTACTTCGTAATCGGCCTCCTTGGCGGCCTCTACGGTGTCCTTTACGCACTCGTCAACAGCCTTGACTGCCTTTTCGATTGCTTCGTAGATTCCGGTGTGACCCACCATGTCGCCGTTGGCGTAGTTAACCACGATGAAGTCATACTCCTGACTCTTTATTGCATCGACGAGCTTGTCCTTTACTTCGTAGGCGCTCATTTCGGGCTTGAGGTCGTAGGTTGCAACCTTGGGCGATGCCACGAGTATGCGCTCCTCGCCTTCATAGGGGGCTTCGCGGCCTCCGTTGAAGAAGAATGTCACGTGGGCATACTTCTCGGTTTCGGCTATGTGGAGCTGCTTCTTGTCGAGCGACGACAGATATTCGCCGAGCGTGTTGGTTACGTTCTCTTTGTCAAAGAGGATGTGTACGCCTGTGAACGATGCGTCGTAGGGGGTCATGCAGTAGTACTGAAGGTTGGGGATGGTGGTCATTCCGGCTTCAGGCATGTCGTGCTGAGTGAGCACTGTGGTTATTTCCTTTGCGCGGTCGTTGCGGTAGTTGAAGAATATCACTGCGTCGCCCTCCTTGATGGTGCCGTCGACATTGGCGTTGACGATGGGTTTGATGAATTCGTCGGTGATGTCCTCGTTGTAGGACTCCTGCATGGCTTCAACCATGTCGGTGGCCTTCTTGCCTTCGCCGTGCACGAGCAGGTCGTAGGCTATCTTGACGCGTTCCCAGCGCTTGTCGCGGTCCATTGCGTAGTAGCGGCCGATTATCGATGCTACCTTGCCGGCCGATTTTGCGCAGTGCTCTTCAAGTTCGGCTATGAAGCCCTTTCCGCTGCGGGGGTCGGTGTCGCGGCCGTCCATGAAGCAGTGGATGTAAACCTTCTCAAGTCCGTAGTGCTTGGCTATGTCACACAGCGCGAAGAGGTGGTCGAGCGATGAGTGTACGCCGCCGTTGGAGGTAAGGCCCATGAAGTGGATGGCCTTGCCGTTGTCGCGGGCATAGCTGAATGCGTTTACGATTTCGGGGTTCTTGAGGATTGAACCGTCCTTGCAGGCCTTGTTGATTTTTACAAGGTCCTGATATACCACGCGGCCGGCGCCGATGTTGAGGTGACCCACTTCCGAGTTACCCATCTGGCCGTCGGGTAGACCTACGTTCTCTCCGCTGGCCTGAAGCTGTGAGTGGGGATATGTGTTTACGAGATAGTCCCAGTAGGGAGTCGGAGTCGAATAGATGACATCGCCTTTGGTGTGATTGCCGATGCCCCATCCGTCGAGGATCATTAGTAATGCTTTCTTTGCCATGATTTATATGTTTTGTTTATAAATTGTTGTAGAAGTCGGTTATCGTCGTGCAAAATTACAAAAAGTAAATGATTTATCGGCATGAAAACTTTGTTAAACCATCGTAGTTCTGCAACTTCGACTCTATTCTTCGACTTCTGAAAAAGAAAGGTGGGGTTGGCCGGGTTTCAGCCAACACCACCTCTCACGTTTCAACTATTTATTTATGAGAACCTCATTGCCCGGTATCACTACCCGATAAAGAGGACGAGGGATGTGAAAAAGCGGGTAATATCACTGTTTCATTGACTATAACAATTGAAAACCGTTTGTGGAAGCCGTTTTTGAGAGATTTATGCCCTAAAAGTGTTTAAAAAACGTAAACGCTTTAGCAATTTTATGCTAATATAATCATTTTAACTTAATATATTAACAAATGAAACACTTTCAGCACTTTGGCTCCGTTTTGAGGACTCATTTTATTGTATCGTGCCAATCGTTGAATGTGTCGTCGATGCGGCTCCGCAAGCTGTGTCGGAGCCCGCTGCTCTTCTCCTTTATCATGGACAGGCGGCGCTCAAATTGAGGCATCATGTCGTTGCTCCATATTGTATCGAGAGCCTCGCGCAAGGTGTTTGCGGCGGCATTCTCCTGCGACTCCTTGACCCATCGCACGCGGCGGGCGTAGACCATGATGCTTTCGACAGTGGTGAGCATGAGGTCGGCTATGCGTGAGGGGTGGGGATGCAGTGTGGCAAACTCCTTGATGGCTTTGCGGCATCGCGATGTGCGCCCCTTCACCCTGCCGGAACCGGGGAGAAACTCCTTGGTTATGATTGCGCGATACTTCTCCTGCATTTTCTCCTCATCGGGATTCATGAAATAGTCAAGATAGTCCTTGGCCTCCTTGCGTGCGGCATAGAGTTCAAGGACCATCTCGGTTATTTGATCGTGATTAAGCGTGTTCAGAAATTTCTTGAGCTGTGTCTTTGACATTTTTCTGAATGGGAGTTATTTTGCTTTCCTGAATGTAAGCTCGTGCAGCTCACACATCGACTTGTCCTTTGTGGGCGAGGTAAACAGCAGGTATATGGCGTGCTTTCCTTTCATGCCCTTTAGGCCCGACAGCTTCACGGCCATGTCGGTGCGCTCCTGCTTGGCGTTGGGGCTTAGAGTGAGGCTTCCTATCTTGCGTCCTCCACGCTCGCTCCACGGGCTGTCGACCATGATGTCGATTCGGCCTTCGGTTCCGAGAGGCTTGATGTTGAGCACCAGCTCATTATCCTTTGTAGTGTCGAGCAGGTCGAAGTTGTAGTATTTGTAGCCTACGGTCGAGCCGTCGGTGTTGTTGACCACCGGATTGCTGTTGACGCGCAGGTCGTAGGGCGTTTCAAATTTCTTCTCATCGCCGTAGGTGGGCTGCACGTATGAGCCCGAGAAGGTGAAGTTGGGCCATGCCTGGGAGGCCTTGCGCGGGCCTGTGTAGTAGCAGGCTATTCCGGCCGAATAACGGCGGTAGGGGTCGAGTCCCGAGGTTTCAAAGCCCTGTGAGGTGTATTCGGCCTCGCTTATCTCCACTTTGCCGCCGGGACCTTCGGTGACCTTCACCTCGATAGGCTCAACCATTGCCTGGCGGGCATATTCGGTGGTGCCGTTCTGGCGGTGGTAGAACACATACCATTGTCCGTTTATCTCGGCGATGCTGCCGTGGGTGTTGCCGCCGGGCGTAGCCGTGGCTATGGGATTGCCCTGAAGGTCGGTGTCGCGTCCTCGGCCGTCGATTATCGTGCCTCCGTAGGTGAACGGGCCGAGCGGATTGTCGCTGTAGGCATAGGCAAGCGTGTAGTTGGTGCCGGGAAGGCCCCACTCGCCGTCATCTGACCAGCGGCTGTAGATGAATACGTATTTGTCCTTGATCTTGCGTATCGACGATGCCTCGAAGAATCGGAACACGCCATCCTGCTTGTAGTGTGAAATCATGTCCTTGACCGGCTTGGTGCCCTTCTTGACCGTAGCCATGGTTACGGGGTCAAATTCGGCGCCGAGCGACTCCTCGAAGCCCCAGTAGCCGTAGACCTTGCCGTCGTCGTCGACAAGCACAGCCGGGTCAAACCGCAGATCGCCGTCGGTCAGCTTGGGCGACTCCTTGCTCCAGTTGCACACTATAAACGGGCCGTCGGGGCGCGATGCCTTGGCTATCATGCCCTTGCGACCTTCGCTCTGGTTGTTGGGATAGAAATAGTAGGTCTTGTTGCCCTCCTTGTCGACTACTTCGGCTATGTCGGGGGCGTAAAGGATGTCGCCTATTCCCTCGGCATTGAGCGGGGTCCCGTTGGCATCGGTTTTCGACTCGAATATGATGCCGTCATATCGCCATTCGTTGAGATTGTCAATCGGTGCCGACCACACTACCTGCTCGCGGCCGCAGTACTCCTTTATCAGTGAGTCATGGGAGCCGTACACGTAGACGCGGTATTTTCCGGGATTGTCGGGATCCTCAAATACGTAAGGTTCCCCGTCGGGGATGTACTCCCACAGCGGCAGATAAGGGTTGGCTCCATTAGCAGTGTTGAGCTGTGTCGCCAATGCAATTCCCGACAGTGTGCATGCTATTCGGTTGATGTAATGAATGATTTTCTTCATTGTCGTGATGAATTAAAGGTTATGAAATACAAATATACGAAATATTCGGCTAAACATAATAGCAAATGTCGCACGTGATGGCGATTCACTCCGACCAAGCTGATTATGTGGGAATTTTGTTATATATTTGTATCGTAACAGTGAAGAATGTAATAAATTATGTCACGCGCAATTAAGAAAACGCTCTTTTCGCAAGTTGACAGTGGATGTCGCATGCTGATGCTCTATGTCGTCGGCATCATCGGCATTATGCTTGTCAGCTCATGCTCATCAAAAAAGCATGATGACCCCGATGATGAAAAATGCAATATGCTCTATTATGCCACCCCTGAAAATGTGGCCGAGGTTGAGGATATTGATTACGGCGCTGCACTTCCCGGGAAATGGCATTTTGCCGAGATTTCCGATGGGACAAATGTGATAAACCCCGATACGATATATTTCATCAGATTCTCGCAATACGGTTATAAAGTTGAAACCGGATGCAATGAAATCATTGGCGATTACACGGTTGATGGTGATTCAATTAGTTGGAACAACGGACTGAAGACAAGCATGTGGTGCGACGATATGGTTGTTGAGGCTGCAGTTTATAAGGTTCTCTTCAACGTGCGGCGATTGAGTTTTGACAACGATTCTACTCTTCGCTTATGTACCTCCACTCCAAGTCAATACATACTGCTGACAAAATAAATCCTTGACCGAAATGGTAAGCTATATCTTTGTGGGCTGCCTCCATAACGGCCTTTCTTCACGATTATGCCGACTGCATTTGTGCGCTCTATCCATTCCGATGCGCTCAACATAAACGACGGCAAACCTGCGCTCATTCTAAAGTGGTCAAATTCGACCACTTTGAAATCCGGGTTATGAATAATCTCCCAGGTTCCGAGAAATTCAATAGTGTAGCGATTTCGTAACCAGTTCTTGATTATATCAGCAGAGCGGTTATCCCCCTCTTTGGCTGTCGCCATATCTGTGAGGGAGATATAATCCTGTTTCGGTGATCAAAGCGGAACACCGACAGCACTTTGATAAAATACAACATCGCCATACACTCCGGGAGGTTGGCGATGTTGCAGAGGGTCTGTATGATTGGAAAATTTATAACTTCATCTATTTAAATAATCTATTGCAAATTCAAGCTGGGTGTCTTTATCGTTGAAATAATCAGAAACAGTTTGGGTTATATTGTAATCCGGTACAATACCAATCCCCTCCAATGGAAATCCTTTGGGAGAAACTGACGGGGCTGCAGTAGGGATACGGAAACTTATGCCGTTTGAAGTTCTGAAGGTCTGAGGATGGTTTCCTGTATCTCCGGCTGTCGGTTCTCCAACCAATATGACATCACCACTTTCTTTCATGTCGATGACAAAACTTTCGGCAGCAGAAAAAGTCATAGGACTTGTAAGCAGAATTACCTTTCCTTGATAAGCATTATCCATTGGCGACATTATCTTATTGTCAATACAGTGGGGTTGGTCATGATGTATGAAATAACGGCATAATTCGCGTCCGTTACCGCTATTGCCTCCTTCGTTATTACGTACATCTATTATAAGATTGGGGAGGTTGCGCACTTTATTAAAGTCTGAAATAAAACTTTCAAGAACGCCGTCCATCATTGTATTAATTGCAATATACCCAATGCTATCATTTAAACGCTTGCTACTGGTTTCAACTATGGCATTGGACGGCAGCTTGTCATTTGGCAGCAATGGTAATTCAACTTTTATGGTGTCAATTCCACGACAGACAGTAATATTACGCACAGTGTCCGATAGACTGTTGAAAATATCCACAGAAGTGAATAACCGTCGATTATGAGATGTGGATGCTGACACATATTTTTCATTCCTGTTCATCCACTCTGCAACAGGTTCGCCCTCTACGGCAATAACCCGATCCTTATCCATTAATCCTGCTTCCGTCATTAATTTGTTGGGTTTATTAATGAAAACAGAATCATTTATAAGCACTGGAATCATTCCTGCGCTATACTTTTTCAAGTACACAAAAGAGTGTCCAACTTTCAACGATGCGAAAAACTCTTGCAAAAGCTCACCGTATTCTTTTGATGTAGAAATATGCCCTATGCGTGCGGAGTATGAATCGCATAATGAATCAATGTTTAGATGCTTGGATTTGCAAAGGGAGTAATTGTCTTTTACAATCTCCGTAATTTCATGAAAATCGTCTGAAAAACTGTCACTTTTCAATGGCAAATTTTCGACATAATAACTTTCTGCCGTCGTTTCTGATGAATAAAAGAATTTGAAATAAACTATTAAACCGGCAAATGTGAATAACACAAGTGCCACTAAAACAAGCAAAATCCGTAGTAAGGTCTTTACTATAGGCTTAGATTTCATATCTTCAGACAATTTAGATTATAAAAAATTTTTCCTTATATTAAATAGAGTTTATCCAATCCAAATGCAAATTTAGTGAAAAATCCAATACATCAGTATTCATCGCATCACCCACCGCTCATTCAGAGAGTCGCTAACAAAATGATTTCATAGGAAATTTATATCAGGCATTTTTCTGAATGCCCCTTTTTGCTTAAAATAATTGCGCTGTCTATTAACCATTGAGCACACTTTATTTCTTGCTTGTTCTGCGGTTAACTCATCATCACAAAATTCTGAATAACTATGCTCTGCCCACTCTTTGAAAGGGCTTTCCAATTTTAGGCTATTAAGTTTCTCTATCAATCTTCTTCCGCTATTCAGTTCTCCTAATAAAAACTTAATCATTGCTGCATTATAATAATCGAATATCGGGCCATTCCATTTTCCGAGCATTTCTTTCAGCCTTTTTTGGAAAATCAATTTTGACATACAGCGATTAGCATATTTAGGCGACTTAAATCCCATTAGAACTTTCGCATATTTAAGGGCGTATTGAGCTAATTGAAATATTTGTTTTTCAAATATTTCATCATCATTGTTATATTCTACAAACTGGGTATTGTTTATCGTTATTCGCTTACATCCATAATCAAACCCAAGAGTTTCATTTAAGCCTCCAAAATATTCAAATAGGAAAGCTATTCCGACATTACAGAATGAGCCACGAGAATATGCAGATGGCTGAAATTCAACTTGAACAAAGCAATAGCCACAATCATACAACCAAGTCCTCGATTTTCCTTTCTGGAAAAATCCCATAGGCGAAAATACATTATTCGCCACTTGTATAATAATCTTATTGTGGTTATCCATACACAATTATTTCAATAGTTTTCTATCGTTGTCGCTGCTTTCCAACACGCTCATCTGATGAATGGCTATTTGGTTCAGTTTTACAAGTCGCTCGCTCTGCGTCATGCCCTGCTCGATGAAAACCGCATTGAGGTTCTCCATATTTGACAGGCAGATAAGTTCGTTGATTGTGGCGTAATCGCGTATGTTGCCTTTGAGGTCGGGATTGGCTTCTCGCCATTGCTTTGCCGTTACACCAAACATCGCCACATTCAGCACATCGGCTTCATTGGCGTAGATGATACTTGCCTGTGCCGGAGTAACCTCCGCAGGGACAAGGTTCTGCTTTATGGCATCAGTGTGTATGCGGTAGTTGATTTTCGACAGCTCACGTTTCGCCGACCAACCCAACAACCGCTGTTCCTCCGTCTTCAACCGCTGAAATTCCTTGACGATGTAGAGTTCAAACTCAACAGAAATCCAGCTTGCGAACTTCAATGCAATATCTTTATGTGCATACGTTCCTCCATAACGCCCTGATTTAGCGATTATACCAATGGCATTTGTCGCATCCGTCCATTTCTTTGGTGAGAGCGTAAATGCGTTCAGCCCGGCCTGTCGTCTAAACCCCTCGAATTCGGTGGGTTTAAAATTCGGATTGTAAAGCTGTTCCCAAATTCCTAAATACTCTATTGTGTTGCGGTTTCGCAACCAGTTTGCAATCACGGCATTAGGTTCATCGCTTTTATGCCGTGCCAAATCGGTCAACGAAATATAATCATCCCCATTGACGGCGATAATTGTTATTTCGGTATTTTGAACTGTAATCTTTGCCATTGTTTCTGATATGGCGTATATGCCAATACGCAAAGCTACACATTTTCGCTGACATACAGCGTATTCCCTCGAAATTTCGTGCTTGTTTGCACTCTATCTTAAATCATAAAAACATCTATCAGCTATTAATATTTAGTCAAATATTCCATTACATCTGCAAGCACATTGCTGCCATTTGATGTTAATATACCGGGGAGTTTTACAGAAGCCACTGTAAGCCTGTATTCCTTATAATCGGTTATCTTCCCTACCTTCTTCATCATTTTATTTTTTCCAGTTTTATAACTTCATCTGATAGTTTGCCGTCCACACAACGCTGTACCTGCATAGATTCACCTTCGATTACGCCATAATATTCTATTGTGGACGAATTAGGAGATTCAGTCAAAGTTACGGAGTGTGTCAAGGGGGAGTAATTTACATATTTGGTAACCCGGTTAGCTGACACAAGTGTTTCGATTCCCGTTTCGACAGTACAACTTGTTCCATCTTCGGAAAATATAAATCCTAAAATTGCGGTATGTACTTTTTTCACACCCTCATTGGTAGTCGTAGAAACAACATGGCTACCATACCATTCAGTTTCGGCAATACTTGTCAAATTATCACCGTCATCACTGCATGCCGTTAAACCTGCCACGGCAAGGAATGCAATGAGCAGCATTCCGAGAAAGCTTTTATTATTCATTCTTTTTAAGTTTTAATTGTTCACTACTTAATAAATACCGAAAATGCAAAAAACATTGCATCGCGGACACAACTTTTTTATTTCGGGGCTCTATATCTTAGACAAAAGCTCATCAGACATTCCACGTGCTTTGCCGTTACACCAAACATCGCTACATTCAGCACATCGGCTTCATTGGCGTAGATTATACTTGCCTGTGCCTGAGTAACCTCCGCAGGGATAAGGTTCTGCTTTAGTTCTTTGATAAAATAAAACATCGCCATACACTCAAGGAGGTTGGCGATGTCGCAGAAGGTCGGTATTATTAGAGAATTGATAGAAGGCAAAGTGGAATCAGCCTACGATTTACTCAATGCTGGAGTAGTCGAGGGGCGGGTCGAAGTAGCGGCTGAGCGACGGGAGGTTCTCCTTCATTGAAGGCACTGCAAAGTGCGTGCCCTCGAAGTAGCGGTTCATGGCTTGTTGGCGTGCCGCTTTGGCCGGGTCGGGTGCTATGGCGATTTTGGATGTCGTCTTTCCGTCGCGGTCGGTTACGCTTGCTGTCAGTTCGCTATCTGTCACTTTCACACGCACTGTTGAGCCATCGGTCACGGCGAGGTCGAAGGTGGCAAAATCTTCGATGTCAAATTTCAGACGCGACGCTATGCCCGACAATCGGTATTCATAGATGCGGCAGTCGGCGGTGCGCTCGAAGGCTCCGAGGAGCGATCCGTTACCAATCAGCTCGCTGTAGCGCAATGTGTTCAGAGCCGAAGGTATGCGCGGTGCAAGCGTGATGCAGCCGTCGAGAAGGGCGGGGCGTATGCCCAGAAAACCCTGGTACCATACTCTGATTTGCTCGGCATTGCTCCATGCCTGGAGGAAAGTGCCGGAACGCCGTGCCCACTGCGCTCCCTTGCGGGGCCATGCGTCGGCGTTCTCCGACAGGCTTCCCACAGCGCCTTCATAGAGAGCCTGACGGTTCATGTTTTCAAAGAGTTGCCATGCAATGTCCTGCTGTCCGGCCTCTATCATGCGCTGCATGGCCATGCCGTTGTTCCACAGCCACACCGTGCCGTTATGGTAGGCATCGTCCTTGTGATAGTGATGCCAGTTCTCATGGTAGGGATGGAACTGAGGATCGTTTTGGTCGAGCGATGCCACACCCCACGGATATACGAGCCTCCGCCATGCATCGCGTGTCGCCTTCATAACAACTGCCGTGTCGGCCACCATGTCAAGGGCATAGAGCATATTGGGGCGGTACTGAAGGTCGGGTGTTCCGTCGGCATTGAGATGGTCGTAGACCAATGTGTCGGCCGTGTTGACAAACATGCGGTTGAACGTTGCTAAGAGCGAATCGGCGGCAAGGTCCCAACGGCGGCTCTCATCGTCATGTCCCATGATGCGAGCCATCTTGGCTCCGCTGCGCAACTGCTCATACCACAACGCCTGAATGTCGACGGCACGGTTGCCACGTGGCGAGCAAGGATACTTTCCCTGTCGTTTGGCATCCATCCATGTGTCGGCATCGGCATGAACGAGAAATCCGTCAGCATCGGTTCCATGTTCAATCACGCTGTTGATACTCAGTTCGATAGCCGGATAGATTGAGGCGAGGTATGTAGTGTCGCCGGTATATTGCATATATTCGTACACATCCGTTACAAAACGCGGCGTACCGTCGGCCGTATTGTAGATTATGCCTTCGAGGTTGGCACGGTTGGGAATGCGACCGAGAGTTTCCGATTCGGGATTTCGGTCCTGAAACTTTGCAAAATCGCTGAATATGCTTCGCGCCGTTTCCCACTGTCCGGTGCAAAAGACAGCCCCCGGCATTGAGATGAACATGTCGCGGCCCCAGTACTCGTTGAACCATGGCAAGCCGGCATAGATGCCGTTGCCCTGCTGGCAGGTGACAAGCTCGTCGGTGGTGAGGACAATCCAGGCCATGGCTTTGTCGAGCGTATCATTGTCCGAAGAGAGAGGGTTGGACTTCTCCACCAAGGCGTTCATACGGTCGATGCGCTCACGGAGCATTTTCTCGTGGTCGCGGCGGAAGAGTTCGGCAACCTGCGCGGCACTGCCGTCTTCCGTATATGAAATGATGAAGCCGCCGGCATCAGCAGGAGCCATCAGCCTGGTTCCGTTCCATCGACAGATTACATCTTTGAACGGCTGTAGGGTGATAACACCTCCGGCCGATTCTTTGGGCACGAATTCAACCCCTTCCGCTCCCTGTTTGCCGGCCGAAATAAGCCTTGGTGACAGCTCTATCCACACCGAATCGCCCTTCACATCCGATAGTTCAACATAGAGCAGCTCCACACGGTCAAACATATAGAAATTCTCGCGGGCCTTCGTATATACACGGTCAATTTTATAGGGATAGACCGTTACCTCGGCCTCGCGCCTTGACAGCGTGTCGCCGTCAACGCCCACGGTATAGTCGCTCAGCAGTCGTCGTTTAGCTATATTCCAGCCCGCGTGCCAGTCGTCCCAGTTGTCGGTGTGCGTCATGCCATACCAGAACGAGGCCTTTTTATCCGTAAAAGAATATTCGCGCTGGCTGTCGGCTGCCACCGCTATGCCCATGTCTTCAACATCAAGCCGGCTCAGGGTCCCATCTTGTCCGGGCAGCAGCGACGAGTTTGAACAAGCCCCCAAAAGAGCCGTGCATCCCGCAACTGCAAATAATTGTCCAAATTTCATCAAAGTAAGTATGTTGTTTTTGTAAAAATTTTTAGCATCTATAAAGATAATACAAATCCCGCAAAGAGTCCTCGTTGACAGGCATAAATCAGCATTTCAAAGCTCATTTTCCCATTTTTGTACCTTTATTGGTTTCAAGATTTGGCCAAAAAAACTTTACCATATTCGCAGGGATTGATACTGAGCATCTTCCTGATTCAATTTCACTGTTCACTTGTGGTGCGTTCATAAGTTGACCGTTTACGAAATTATTTCTAATTTTGCAACGGAATCCCCCGAGTGTCCCTGTCTTATGACAAACCTCGGGGTTTAGTTTTTAGTCGCTCCTAATCCGTGCGACTTTTCTTGTGTTTTTTTCATAGTGACGATGTTATAAAATATGCTGGCATGAAGGACAGCGTAATCGTTTTGCCGGAAGCATCGCCCTACTATTGGAGCATCGGGTTGGATACAATAGATACTAACATTATTGAACCCGATTTATATATAGGCAATTAGCTTCCCTCCACGAAGTTTCATTTACCCCTTATTTATCAACCGGCTCTGTCCTTAAACCATTCAGTGCTTTAAGTGGACAATAATTGATCTGTTTTGATCCAATTGTTCTGTTTTTCTGATAAAATGTTCAGTTTAGGACGATTAAATGGATTTAAATGTCTAACTTTGTCGGCTGTATTCGCATTGGATGCGAAATTTTATCTATTGACGATTAAAGTAAAAACAAAAAAGTTCAAGTTTATGAAGAAATTGATTTTGGCCTCGATGGCTCTGGCTGTTTCGCTTACAGTTATGGCCGAAGGCTATCAGGTCAACACCTTGAGTGCCCGTCAGGGCGGAATGGCCCACACCGGTGTTGCGCTCAAGCTTGGAGCCGAAAGTATGTATTTCAACCCTGCCGGAATGGCGTTCATGGATAAGTCGCTCGACTTGACTGCAAGTGTCAACGGTGTCGCTGCAACCGCCACAGCTACAATTGACGGTAAGGAATATGAAACCAACAATAAGGTGAGCACCCCCATGAATGTGGGCGCCGCGTTCAGCATCTACGATAATCTTAAGGCCGGAGTGAGCATGTACACTCCCTATGGAAGCAGCATCGACTGGAGTACCAACTGGCCCGGTGCAGTGCTGAATCAGTCGGTAAACCTCGCCACCTACACCATCCAGCCCACTGTGGCCTGGGAAATCGTGCCGGGACTATCGGTCGGTGCCGGACTCATGGTGTCGTGGGGAACGGTCGACCTTAACAAGGGACTTGTGTCGCCTTCCACTCTCGACCTTGTGCTCGGAGCATTGGGCAATGACTATCGCTTCGGCTCCACCACTCCCGCGTCGGTCAATCTCAAGGGAACGGCCAATATTGCTCTCGGATTCAATGTCGGTGCCATGTATGACATCAACGAGCAGTGGACGGTAGGCGTCAACTATCGCTCACGCATGACTATGAGAGTGAAGTCGGGCGATGCGGCGGTAACCTATGCCAACGATGTTGCCAGCGCTGTGCTGTCGTCGACTCTGAACGTGCTCAACGAAGCCAACTTCTCGGCCGAAATGCCTATGCCCTCGGTACTTACATTCGGTGTAAGCTACAAGCCCATTGAGGCGCTCACTCTCGCTTTCGATGCACAGTTCACAGGCTGGAGCACCTACAAGAGCCTTGAGATAGACTTCCTCAGCGATCAGCTCACCCCCTACAATCAGCATCTCACCAAGGATTACCGCAACTCGTGGGCTTTCCGCCTCGGCGCACAGTATGCCCTGACCAATCGCTTTGACATCCGTGCCGGATTCATTGTCGACACAACTCCTGTGAATATATCCTACTACAACCCCGAAACTCCGGGCATGACCAAGCTTGAGCCTACCTTGGGACTGTCGTTCCGTCCTATCAAGAACGTGTCGATCGACCTGTCGATGCTCTATGTGGCCGGCCTTGGCAAGGATAACGCTTCATGCCCGTACACCGACCTGCTTGCTGCGAGCATGCCCAATCTCGGATTACCAGTAAACAAGACCTTTACCGCCGATTACAAGGTTCACGCATTTGTGCCTTCGATCGGTGTTGCCTATAACTTCTAACTTTATCATCGGATTAGTTGTTGATATAAAAAAATTAAATTCAGGTAATATCTATGTCACAATCTCGTCATTACGATGGCTTGACCGATGCTCAGGTTCTGGAAAGCAGGCGTGAGCATGGTGTAAATGTACTTACTCCGCCCAAAAAGAGATCGATGTTCATGCGATTTCTCGAGAAATTCAAGGACCCGTTGATAATAATCCTTCTTGTTGCCGGTGCGCTCTCGATAGGCATTGCGTGCTATGAGTATTACGCATTGCCCGATACCGGCGCTACGGTGTTCTTTGAGCCGCTTGGCATTTTCATCGCCATATTCCTTGCCACGGGGCTTGCCTTCTACTTTGAGGCAAGGGCCGACAAGGAGTTTGCCATCCTCAACCAGGTGAATGACGATGAGCCTGTCCAGGTGATTCGCAACGGCAACACTACTCAGGTTCCCAAGAAGGACATCGTCGTTGGCGACACAGTTATCATTACCACCGGTGAGGAGATTCCCGCCGACGGACAGTTGATCGAGGCTGCTTCGCTCCAGGTCGACGAGTCGTCGCTGACGGGTGAGCCCGTGTGCGCCAAGTCGACCGACCCGGCTCTCTTTGACAAGGATGCCACTTTCCCCACCGATTGGGTGATGCGTGGCACTAAGGTCATGGAAGGTCATGGAATTTATGAGGTCAAGGCCGTGGGCGACCACACCGAGAACGGAAAAGTGTTTGAGGCTGCGCAAATCGACGACAGCGTAAAGACCCCGCTCAATGAGCAGCTTGACAGGCTCGGCACTCTCATAACGCGAGTAAGCCTCGGCATCGCCGCCTTGATTATCATTGGACGGTTGTCGCTCTTCTTCATCAACATGGTGGAGTTTGACTGGCTCAGATTTGTCACATTCTTCCTGCAGACGATAATGATTGCCGTAACATTGCTCGTGGTGTCGATTCCCGAAGGATTGCCCATGGCTGTGACGCTGAGCCTTGCCTACAGCATGAGGCGAATGTTGAAGACCAACAACCTCGTGCGCAAGATGCACGCCTGCGAAACGATGGGCGCAACCACCGTGGTATGTACCGACAAGACCGGCACGCTGACCGAAAACCAGATGCGCATATACCGCACCGACTTTTTCGGACTGCCTGAACAGCGGCTCGACGACAGCGTGATGAGCCGCCTCGTGGAGGAGGGAATAGCCGTTAACTCGACGGCGCTGCTCGACCTCTCCAATCCCGATAAGCCGTCGGTGCTTGGCAATCCCACCGAGGGTGCGCTGATTCTGTGGCTCCGCAACAACGGAGTCGACTACAGGACGCTGCGCGAGGGCGTGGAGCGCGTCGATGAGATACCCTTTACCACCGAGCGCAAATACATGGCCTCGGAGGTGAAGTCGGGTGTGCTTCCGGGAAAGACGATCCTATATGTCAAGGGTGCTCCCGAAATTGTCTACTCGCTCTGTCGCAACACCGAGGGGGGTGTCGACAAGGCGGCGATCGACAATCTGCTGCTTGGTTATCAGAATCAGGCCATGCGTACTCTCGGATTCGCTTACCAGATTGTCGAGCCCGGTCAGGAAGCCATCGCCGACGGAAATCTTGTGGCCGACAATCTCACCTTTATGGGTGTTGTTGCCATATCCGACCCCGTGCGCGCCGATGTGCCCGATGCCGTTCAGGAGTGCCTTGACGCAGGTATCGCCATCAAGATAGTGACCGGCGACACCCCCAATACGGCCAAGGAAATCGCCCGCCAGATAGGATTGTGGAAAGAGGGCGACGGCGACCGCAACATAATCACCGGACCCGAATTTGCCGCGCTCGACGATAAGACGCTATATGATCGCGTAAAGGATCTTAAGGTTATATCGCGCGCCCGCCCGCTCGACAAGAAGCGACTTGTCGAAACGTTGCAGAAGCGCAACGAGGTGGTGGCTGTGACCGGCGACGGAACCAACGACGCTCCGGCCCTAAAGGCCGCGCAGGTGGGACTGTCGATGGGCGACGGCACCTCGGTGGCCAAGGAGGCCAGCGACATAACAATTGTCGACAACTCCTTTGCAAGCATCGGAAGGGCCGTGATGTGGGGTCGCTCGCTTTACCACAACATACAGCGTTTCATCCTGTTCCAGATGACGGTAAATGTCGTGGCCTGCCTCATTGTGCTGTGTGGAGCGTTCATGGGCACCGAGTCGCCGCTTACCGTGACTCAGATGCTTTGGGTCAACCTGATTATGGACACCTTTGCCGCCATGGCTCTTGCATCGTTGCCGCCGTCGGAGCGTGTCATGAAGGACAAGCCCCGCGACCGCAATGCCTTCATCATAAACCGGCCGATGCGCTACGACATAATCGGTATGGGCGGATTGTTCTTCGTCCTGCTGCTTGGGCTTCTCTACATATTCCATCATGCCGATATCACTTGCCTCACCGACCTCCTGTCGCTGCATCTCGACCCCTCTTCATCGGAGATGACTCCCTACGAGCTGAGCCTCTTCTTCACCATCTTCGTGTTCCTTCAGTTCTGGAACATGTTCAACGCGAGGGCTTTCGAGAGCCACGGTTCGGCATTCAACCTCAAGGGCTGTTCCGAGTTTGATTTCATAGCGTTGGTTATTCTCGTCGGACAGATTCTTATCGTCACTTTCGGCGGCGAGATGTTCAATGTGACTCCGCTCAAGATTGTCGACTGGGTGATAATAATCGCCGTTACATCACTTGTACTCTGGGTGGGCGAGCTGTTCAGGCTGTTCAAGAAATAACCCCGTAATGCACATAAATTGTTATTTAACTATGAAACGAATACTGACCCTTTTCTCCGCCTTGACGGCTGTTATGGGGCTATCTCTTAACGCATCCTCCATGACTACTATAAAACTGCTTCAGACAAGCGACATACACGGAAACTTCTTCCCCTATAACTTCATAACCCGACAACCTTCGGCAGGAAGTCTTGCGCGTGTCTACGGAGCCGTAAAAGAGGCGCGGCAGCGCTATGGCGACAATGTGATTCTGCTCGACAACGGCGACATTCTCCAGGGGCAGCCCACTGTGTACTACTACAACTTTGTCGACACGGTGACTCCCCACGTGGCTTCGCGAATGATGAACTTCATGCGCTACGATGCAGGCAATGTAGGCAACCACGATGTGGAAACCGGACGCAAAGTGCTTGAGCGCTGGAGCCGACAGTGCGACATGCCCGTATTGGGTGCCAATATCATCGACACTGCCACGGGCGAGCCGGCATTCACTCCCTATAAGGTTGTGGAGCACGACGGGGTGAAGGTGGCTATTCTCGGACTGCTTACTCCGGCCATACCCGCATGGCTGCCCGAAGTGCTGTGGAAGGGGCTGCGGTTTGACGACATGGAGGCCACTGCCCGCAAGTGGATTCCGATAATCAAGGAGCGCGAGAATCCCGATGTGATAGTGGGTGTGTTCCATGCCGGACAGCGCGGCAACACTTTGGTGAGATATCGCGAAAATCCTTCGCTTGAGATAGCCGAGCGCGTGCCGGGATTTGATGTAGTGCTTATGGGGCATGACCATCGTCGCGAAAACAAGAAGGTGGTGAATGTCGAGGGCGATACGGTGCTGGTGATGAATCCGGCCAACAACGGTGTCGTGCTTACCGACATAACGATGACCTTCAAGCGTGATGACGACGGACGAATAATCGACAAGCACATCGACGGAGAACTTCGTCACATGTCGGACTATGAGCCCGATGCCGATTTCATGGCAGAGTTTGCTCCCGACATGGCTGTCATCAAGGAGTATGTCGACACACCTATCGGCGAGTTCACAAGCAGCATCACCACGCGCGACGCCTACTTCGGCCCGTCGGAGTTTGTCGATCTCATTCATGAGCTTCAGCTTGGAATAACGGGAGCCGACATCTCGTTTGCCGCTCCGCTCTCCTACGATGCCACCATCGATGCCGGCCCTATAACTGTGAGCGACATGTTCAATCTCTACAAGTATGAAAATATGCTCTATGTCATGGAGCTTACCGGACAAGAGGTCAAGGATTACCTTGAAGAGGCCTACTCGCTGTGGTGCAACACTATGACTTCGGCATCCGACCATCTGCTTCTTTTTAAGGAGGAGCCTACCGAGGGCGATGAGAGCCGCTCTACGCTTAAGAACCCGAGCTATAACTTTGACTCGGCGGCGGGTATCATCTATGAGGTGGATGTGAGAAAGCCCAAGGGCGAGAAGGTTACGATAAAGAGCATGGCCGACGGCAAGGAGTTTGACCCCGCCCGCACCTATCGCGTGGCACTGAACTCCTATCGCGGAAACG
Source organism: Muribaculum sp. NM65_B17 (assembly GCF_004793735.1). Lineage (NCBI taxonomy): Bacteria > Pseudomonadati > Bacteroidota > Bacteroidia > Bacteroidales > Muribaculaceae > Muribaculum > Muribaculum sp. NM65_B17. Next base: position 22,938 of record NZ_SRYY01000011.1, on the reverse strand, counting down.
GCGGCGGTGAATTGCTTACAAAGGGTGCCGGCATCCCTCACGACAAGTTGACCGAGCGCATCGTGTTTGCTACCGACCTTGACCTGCGCCACTACCTCACCGACTACATAAAGAAGCAGGGCAAAGTGAATCCGCGCAAGCTCAACCAGTGGCGTTTCATTCCCGAAGAGTGGACCCGCGAGGCGGCCAAGCGCGATTATAAGATTCTCTTTCCGCGATGACTTCATAGTTAAGATCATTTGTTCCCAAGATATTTTGAAGGCGATGATATGCGCTGTTTACGGGAGCCGGGGCTGTAGCGCCTCGGCTCTCCTGCTTTGAGGGGCTGGGTTGCGGCGGCCTGGCGGGAGCTTCGGGTGGCTTAACTGTTGTCTCGGGCTGTGTCTTTTCCTCGGGCTTTTTAGGCTGAGCGGGCTGTTGTGATTCGACCGGTGCTGCAAGTCGGGCGGCCTTCTTGATTTCGCGTGACTTGCGCTGACGGTTGCGGGCTATGCGGCGACGCTTGATTGTGGGGTAGATGAGCATGAACAGCGAGCGCACAAGGTCATCCTTTATAGTGCCTATCAAATCGCTGTGGTTGTGATTCTGATAGTAGTCAAGCCAATAATAAATCTCACTGTGATAGCACACAGGAATCTGATTGATGGCATCGATCCAAAGCTGGTCAAATTTCAGCTTATAGACCCTCTCCTTTTTCTTGGTTTCATTGTTTTCCATAATACTTACCTTTTTGTGCAAAAGTAATACACCCGACATCCCGATTTCACCCCATAATGTCGCGAAGCGTAATTTTTTCTTGAAATAGGATGTTGCAATGGGCGGTAATGTGAACATTATAGGGGTGTCGGTTGTCATTATTTCAGATGATGTGAATGCGGTCGGAGTGACATTAGGTTGTCCATCTTTGACTGTTTTGAGTAATATTAATGGCAAATAATAATATTTTACGACTTCATAGGAAGCTTTTCTTCCCGCTTGTGGGGTTGTTATGGCTTATCATAGGCATAACAATCACATACTTTGTCATACATGAGAAGCAGCGCTTGAAGTACAATCTTGAGAATCGCCTGGTGAATGTGAACAACACGGTGATCGAGGCTTACGAGAAAGGTGCCGATATGCAGAAGACGGTCGATTTCATTCAGCTCTTTACCGGAAACACCACGCTCGACCCGCTGCGCATCACGGTTTACGACAATAAGGGCGTGATGATTGCCGACAGCCACGAGGCCCCGATTTCGGTATATGATGCTGCCGGAAATATGCTGCCTGAATTTAAGCGGCTTGGCGGTGGCGGCGCTAATGCGTCGGTAAGCGATTTGTCGATCGATGGCAACAAGCTAATGGTCAGCACAAAAAGGAGTGCTGACGGGCTGGTGAGTTCGTTTGCGGCATTGCCTTATAAGGGGGAGGTTATCGACTTCCTCAGCATCGACCCTATGGTGTGGATAGTGGTGATAATACTTGGTATATTGTCGTCGGCGTTGGCCTACTGGGGAGTCAGAGTTGTGTGCAAGAATGTCTATGCGCTTCGCAACCTTGCGCAGGCCATCTCCACCGACCAACTTCCCGATGACGCTGACACATGGGAGTTCTCCGATGACGAACTCGGCGATGTTTCCCGCAAGCTCTTGACCTTATACCGCGATAAGATTCATGCCGAACGTGAAAAGATGCACCATGAGCGACAGATAGGGATGAATGTCAGCCATGAGTTGAACACTCCCGTGGGAATCATCAAGGGGTACCTTGACACGGTGTTGGCCGATGACAATATGCCTGATGCATTGAAGCGTAAGTTTCTTGTGCGAGCCCAACAGAATACCGACCGTCTGGCCAATCTGGTGAGTGATGTGAGTATGGTCATGCGCCTGCAGGAGGGCGGTGCAATAGATTACGGCATTATCAATTTCCGTGACATGACGGCTCAGATTGCCGAGGATATAGCTCAAGGCCATATAGCCGACAATATGACCTTCATCTGCGACATTCCCGAGGATTGCCTTATAAAAGGTCATGAATCGTTGCTTACCAACGCATTGTTTAACCTGATTTACAATGCCGCGCAATATTCGGGCGGAACGCGTATATCGCTGTTATGGAAGGGCGAGAACGACGGAATGCATCGGTTTGAGTTTGCCGACAATGGATGCGGAGTCGACGATGAGCATCTTGACCGTCTGTTTGACCTGTTTTATCGTGTCGACACGGGACGCGCCCGCAAAAATGGAGGAGCGGGGCTCGGATTGCCCCTCGTCCACCGAATCATCACCGCAATGGGCGGCGACATCACAGTAGAGAACGCTCCCGGCGGAGGCCTCGGATTCACCTTCACGCTCCCTGCCGCATAATTGTCCTTGCGCAGATTAGATTCAATAGAAAAGGCGTCGCGATTGCGACGCCTTTCCGTTATTTATTGATTGTGAACTCGGGTTTACATTGCCTTTACAATTGTGCGAGATCCTCCCATGTTGCGGGTGAATTGTGATTTCATTTCATTTGTCGGCTTGAGTACGTATATGCCTGTTGATGCACGTGAGCCGGTTGATTCAAACGATGGCTTGTTGCCGGTAGCAGCCCATGTCAGAGCGATTCCCGAGAGTTGATCTTCCATTGTTCCGAAATCGCCCGGGTAGATGTTTGTGTCATCATATTCAAAGTCGGGCTTGAATCCTTCGGCGTAGTCACGGAAACCTTTGGCATTCTCACAATAGAATGTAATTGGATAAAGCGTAAACGTATAGTTGCCTGCGCGTTTCTGCCATCCTTCCATTCCGCAGTTCTTTCCTTGGGTGGTAGTGCCGACGAGTCGTACATCGATGTCAAGACCGCGCAAACCGTTTATGAGCAGTTCGCTGGCTGATGCAGTAATCCGGGTTCCGATCACATATACGCGTTTGAGATCGAGCGAGCTGTCGATTGCCTGAGATATCTTATCGTAGCCGTTTGCTGTTTCGGGGTTTGCGGCTTCTCCAATGTTGTAGACACCCACTTCGCCGGCTGCTGTTCGGGCCGAATTGTAGGTTGTGCGCAGATAGGCCTGTCCCTGGTGGGATTGACCTGCTACAAGAGTACCAAGTACGGTGCTTGACAATACGTGGCCGCCGTTGTTGTAGCGAAGGTCGATTACAAGCTCTTCAACGCCTTCGGCTTTGAACTGGTTGAATACTTGAAGCAACTGAGAGTCGTAGTCCATGTGGAAGTTCATGTAGAGCAGATAGCCTATTTTTTTGCCGTTGGCAGCGGTTACGACTGTCGATTTGTAGATGGCCGGATCAATATAGGATGATTTGGCGATCATAACCGAGGGGACGCGGTTGGTGATTGTGGCTACGCCGTTGTTGAACTTAACGGAGTTGAGATCGACGGTCACGTTGCCGTTGAGCAGCGAGTTGCCGAGCTGACTATAGTTGTTCTGAGTCACCGGGATGTTGTTGACCTTGGTGATGAAGTCGCCACGATGCACGCCGGCTTCTTCGGCAGCGGTTCCCGGAGTGACGAACATCACGGTGAAACCGCAGGGGTCATCATCGTTGGGCCCGAGTATGGTGGCCTGAATAGCAAGACCGGCATCGTTGTAAGATTCACCTGTGGCACGCGAAAGTGGCGCGTTGCTCTGGATATTGGAGTAGTAGCTTACACGCTCGCCGTTGTCCCATAGACCGTCATCGTGGTTTGCATCATCGTTCTCAGCAACACCGTCAAGGATTTGAGCGAGGAACAGGTCGTAGTCTAAGCTGTGGTCGAGGATTATGTCGGGAATGTTCTCGTTCCAGAGATAATAGTCCGACATAATGTCGAGTGTCCACTGATTGATGTCGCGGAAGCGGCCTTCGCCCTTTTCAACCACGCCTTCACCCTGGCGTATAATCAGCACACAAGGTTCGGCATATCCGTCGATCTGAACGCTGACTTCGGCTGAGCGTCCGAGCTTGCCGTCATTTGGCTCGACTTTCATGCGAAGCGAGCTTTTTCCCTGATATCCGGAAGGTGTGAGCACCTCACACCATTCTTCATTGCTTAATGCCGTCCATGATGCGGGCGCTTCGAATTCGTAGATCAGAGTCTGACCTTTGAGATCGGCATCGTTTACGGCCGACCATTGTGCAGTTTCTATGCCGGTGCCGGGTAGTATGGGGTCGTCGTCATCACAGGCAGTGAAGCAGAATCCCATAGTGACGATTGCTGCCGACAGGAGTATTGTTTTGAAATATTTATGGTTAGTCATATTTTTTTATTCAAATTGGGTGTTATTTTTTCATGAGGTCAGCGGCTCTTTGGCGGCTTTCTTTCACCGAGCGGTCAAACGAATTGATTACTACCGTTTTGGGAGCTTTGACAGCGCCGCGGTGCAGATAGGCCGAAGTGGATGTGTCGCGTGTCAGCACAAGTTCTGAATAGCAGCGGAACTGTATGTCGTTGAACCACCATGACGATGCTGCCGTACACATTGTGGGATAGTAATAGGCCGGAATGTTTGCGTTGTAATATCCCTTGACTGTCACGGTGTTGCCATCGGCCGATACTTCAATAGGGAAGTCGTACAGGTTGTCGATGTCGCGTCCGTCCGACGGGCGGATACCTACAGCCCAGAAGTAAGAGTTGTCATCGGTTCCGAAGTTACCCATGGTCCAGCTGAGATTGTCGGGCTTGGGAACTACGATGCCGTCTTCGCGGAATTCGATAAACCATTTCGGGCCGTAGAGATCAGCGGCTTCTTCGGCAGTATTGCCGGCTGCTATCATGTCGGACAGTGATGTGTAGGGGAACTGGCTTTCAGGGCCGAATCCGAGTGCTACAAGACGGTTGGCAAGAGCGTATTCAGCCGTGGTGGCATCATCTACACCGGTTGTTATAGTTACGGGGAATGTCACTGTGTTGCCGTTGACATCGGTTGTCGATGCGGTGTAGCGTCCTGGCATGTTGTTTCGAGTTTCACCTCCGATCTGGGGCAGCATGTCGGTTGTGAATGTGACATATTCAGCGGTGCTTACGTATTCATCGTTGATAGCATATACGCCGAAAATGTATTGAGTATTGGCGCTGAGGTCGGATGTTTCAAAGGTTATGCCTTCCGATGTCAGCATTTCGGCAAGCTGTTCTTCCGATGCCGTTATTCCGTTGTTTTGTATTACGGCCGATATTTCGGCTCCGTTTGCGAGCACTTCGTCAATCTGGCTCTTGAGGAAGTATCCGTAGACTGCTGAAACGGCATTCTGTATCTTGACATTATATGCCGCCGATTTCCAGGGGGCGGTGACCTCTTCAGGCTTTGCCTCGATGGCAATCTGAGGCTTCGGCCCGATGGGTTCACCTGTGCGGAAGTCGATGTATTTCACACATTCATGACGTTCGCTGTCAAAACCTACAATGCCTACGACATAGTCGGTGTTGGGCACCAGACCTGTCGGATTGAGAACTACATTGCCGGTTTGTGCACGGGGTACTGGATTGGTTGAGTCGTCCCAGTGGCCTATGACAACTGAACGCACCTGTGCTTCACCCTCGCGGCGCCAGTAATCGAATTCGCTTTTTTTGTCAACGAACACTCGATAGTCGGTGATTTCAGGATCGGGGGTCAGGCTTATCGTGGCTGTTGTGGATGTGGATTCGATTGACACTTTAATGTCGTAGGGGCACAGTCCGGCAGGACGTGTGCTGAATTCAATGACCTGGAACTGTTCCGGATCGATGTTTCCGTCTTCCAACGGAACGCCTACCATGAGAATGAACTCGGTGCCGGAGTGGATGTGGATATCCTCACTGAAGCCGTATTCGGCAAATTTGTCATGTTCGATATCGGTGGATTCGCTTAGAGGATGTCCGAATACTTTCAGATATGTTTCATAAGTCACGGTGCCAAACATGGCAAGAATGCTCTTTATCGCTTCGTAGTCGGTTTTTTTGATTACAACATGTTTCATCGATGTGACTCCTTCCGGAAATTCGACATGATATTTGAAGTCGGTTTTTCCGATACGTTCGAGTGTCACAAGGTCAGTATAAGGAAGGTCGGTGTTGAGGTCGATTTTCTTCACTTCGCTATATACATAGGGGTTGATGCGACGCACAGCTACGTAGATGTCAAATTTCTTTCCGCCTTCAACATCGAGAGTGGTGACTTCAGCCACTCCTTTTTCAAACTGGCCTATGGTGCCGTCGGTGAAGAGCTCTTCGGCAGTGGGCATGTACGATTCATTCGGCTCGGCTACGATATAGGCGTAATCGGCAGCTTAAGCTGATGAAATTGAGAAGTCGGCTTGTGTGCGCTGAACTTCGCTGACAGTGATGTTGAACGTGGGAGGTTCCATGTTCGGAGCAATCACTTTGTCGTCGTCATCGCTACATGACGCTACAGCAGCCGACAGGCCTGCAGCAGTCACAAGCAACGCGAAACGGGATAAAAATTTCTGCATGACTTGAATAAATGATTGGTTGGTAATGGGTTTGTATATTCGGATTGCGAAGTTATATATTTTTTGATAAAAAAGCAACAATCTGCGGTGCGTTTTGATGAAAGGCTTTCAATTTGCACAGACTCTCTAAAATGATGCGGCAAAAGGATACACGGGACTGACGCGTATCAGCGTCATTGCGCGGGCCTAACGTTATTAGCTGCTCTGCAGCTTTGGCGCTAACGCGGGGATTTGTGGGTGCATGGAGTGCAACCCGCAAGGGGTTGTGGGGCGTTGTGGCGGGTCTATCCGCGGGTGACGCTTCGCTCACCCGCGGTTAAATACATGATATGCCTGGCGGCATATACGGGGGATGTTAGTTGAAGTTGATGGTTTTGGTGCGGCCGTCGGCGAGCTTTACGGTGACCTGCTTGCGGTCTTTGGATATTTTTACCGATTTTACAGGACGCAGCTCTTTGTCGGTGAACGCGCTGTCGCTCTTCTTCCACAGGTGCAGGGTGACGAATATGTCGCTGTCGCTGACATCGGCTTCAGTCACGGGCACCGCGCAGATTGAGCTGACGGGGTGCAGACCCTTGGGACGCTGAACCTTAACGCCGTTCTTCCACCCTTCAAGGGCAACGGTTGCGAGCTGATAGTCGCCGTTGTCGATGATGCTGGCCGTGTAGCCCTTGTCGAGCGTGCGAGTCATCGCCTTTATGTCGCCGTCGAGCTGAGGCAGCGAGTAGTTGCCGAGGCGCACTTGGGTGGGACTGCCTGTCGACACCTTGTCGATGCGCAGGATGCCGTCGGGGAGCGATATGTCGGCAAGCTGATAGCGCACTGTCGTGTCGGTTTCAAGCACCGCGTCACGGCGGTACACATCGTCGTCGAAGCTGTGGAACGTGTAGAGCCTCAGCACTTCCCAGCGGTTGTCGCGGTTTTTGGTGGCATAGTTCATCGACACCTCGCCGTTGTCGCCGTCGGCCATCCATGGAAATTCGGTGTTATAGGCAAGCTTGTTGTAGTTCTCGGAGCTGCGGAACTTCTGCCAGTCGGCTGCTACCGTTTCATGGCACCATGAGCGCATTTCCGATGCTCCCGAGTTGGGATAGTCGGTTATGAGCAGATTGGTAGCCGGCTGGAACTTGTGGTAGACCTTTCCGGGAAGCAGGTCGCTTTCCCACGGGCCGTTGTTTTCCACTGCCGACCAGTACTCCGAATCCTCGGGGAGCAGCAGGCCGAGGAATGCCTTGCCACACCAGTAGACGCTGCCTCGGCATGAGTATATCTGCACCGCCGGGGCAAAGGGGCCGTAGAAGCCCATCGTAGGCACTCCGTTTTCAAGGAACTCGGGGTGTTGCATGAACTGCAGCAGTGTCGACGATGCTATGCGTCGCAGCCATCCGTAGTTGACACCTTCGTGCTTGCCGTATTCGATCAGCGGCAGCGGGGTCACGGCGGCAAAACGGTAGCAGATGCTGCGTCCCCACATGTTCATGTGTCCGTCGCGGTTGAACATATAGGGATAGTTGTCGATCATGTCGCCTTGGTTGGCGAGGAATTGACGGGCCAGTTCGGGGTATTGCTTGTCGCCCCACATCACAGCCCACAGCGGGCCGTAGCTCTGATAGGCCCACATGCTGTAGTAGTCGTAGGCTGGAGCGTCGTTGTACCATCCCTCGCCACGGTATCGGGCAAGGAGCTTTTCAAGAAAATCCTTTAGCTGGGTTTCGTTCACCTCATATCCGTGCTCCTTCATGAAACTCATGATGAACACGTTGAAAAACATCCAGTTGGAGCCAATCGACGGGCCGTTGCCGTAGCTCAGCATCGTGGCTGCCAGGTCGTCCTTCTGCTTTTGGGTCAGGGCATCCCACAGCACCTCCTCGGCGGCTTTCATGGATATGGCGAGCGAGCCGAGCTCAAGCAGTGTCTGGCTCGGGCCGCCGGTGCGGTGAGGGATGTAGTGCTTGCTCGTGGAGTCGGAGAGGCTCACGAGCTGATGGCGGTAGTAGTCGGCCACGCGTATGCCGTTGAGAGTGAGGTCGGGATTCTCCTTGAGCAGCGGAGCGGCCACAAAGAGTGTTCGCGCCAGTCCTTCAAGCTTGGCTGTGCGGGTGTCGTTGTCGTTGTTGGGATAGGTCTTCTGGAGCTGCTTGGGGAAGTACATAGGGTCGTCGGGGGTGTGGATGTAGCCGAATGCTCCGTTGAGCAGATATTCGGCTGCTTTCAGCCAGTGCGCCCTCGTCATTCCGCTATAGGGGCTTTTCTGATAGTCGGGATTTTGCAATACAAAGGTGTTTTCGGTGTCGGGTCGTGTTTGCCCGGCCTTGTCGGCTGCCGATGTCGCAATGGGAAACAATGAGAGGCAGGCCAACACAAAAGTCAGTCCTAATTTCATGATAGATGCACTTTTTCCATTTATGTGATACTTGGGGAGCCTGAAAAATCAGGTTTCGTCACAAATTTAATACTATTCCGCGTAACTCACAACTCCTCAGCCGAGTTTCTTGGCACGCTCCTTTATGATTCCGTGGCGATAGGCATAGAGGAGCTCGGTCAGCTCGTGTATCTGTCCCAGCAGCTCCTTTCCCTTGTCGGTATCGCGCACTCTCATGCGCTGTGAGCTAAGCTCGACAATCTGGGTTGAGCTTACGATGTCGGTTCCGTTCTTGATGGCCTCCTCGGCCGATGTGAAGGGCTCGTGCTGCACAAGCTGGAACCCGCGGCTGTGATAGACGAGCGTGTAGCCCGCGATTCCGGTGGTGTTGTGGTAGGCTTTGGCAAATCCGCCGTCGATCACCATCAGTTTGCCGTTGGCGCGTATCGGGGTTTCTCCTTTGTTGGTGCGCACGGGCACATGTCCGTTTATTATGTGGCGGTGCTGTCCCGTCACTCCGAATGCATCGAGAATCCTGTCGCACACCTCCTCGTTGTCGCGCAGTGTGTAGTAATAGCCCTTCTCCTCCTTGTGGGTCGACTTGTCGGTGAGGAAGTAGCGTTCAAATGTAGCCATTTTCGACTTGTCGAACAGCGGCGATTCCTGACCGCACCACAGATACCAGTAGTAGTCGATGGCGAAGTCCTTCTCGTCGGCCGGGGTGTCGTCGTTGTAGGCCGAGCGCATCATCATGCCTATGCGGTGAAAGAGTTCGCGGCCCTTGTAACGCTGTCCGCGCAGGTCGACTTCCTTGAGCGAGCCGTCGGCGTTGAGCGGCATCGATGCGTGGAAGAGCAGGTTGGAGTTGTAGATGCCATACATGCACCCGTTGGTAAAGAGGCACTGCACATGCTTCTTGAGCTTGTCGCTCACCTTGAAGGAGTGGTGCAGCTTCGCTACAAGTTCCTCTTCCTCGGGAGTGAGGCGGTAGGGGTCGGCCGGGTCGACAGTGGGGAAGTTGATGTCGCGCATCTCATAGTCCTTGCCGTCGAGGGTAAACACTTTGCGGTCGAAGTCGATGTGCTCGAGCAGCTTGCGGTCGGCCATGTTCCACTCGGGACGCTTGTCGATGAGCGCGGCTTCGAGCTTGAACTGTATTATGCTGATTGCCTTGTGCATCTGGGCGATGAGGCGTCGGGTCTTTTCGTTGTGGGTGGTGTCGTCGGTGTCGAGATGCGGGCCGAAGAAGTCGCAGGGGTCGTCGCCGTAGGTTTCCATGGCGAATGTGGCAAGCGGCACGAGGTTGATGCCGTAGCCGTCCTCGAGCGTGGCGAGATTGCCGTAACGCAGCGAGAGTCGCAGCACATTGGCTATGCAGCAGTCGTTGCCGGCAGCCGCGCCCATCCACAGTGCGTCGTGGTTGCCCCACTGGATGTCAAACTGCCCGTAGTCGCACAGCGTGTCCATGATTATGTGTGCGCCGGGGCCTCGGTCAAATATGTCGCCGAGTATGTGCAGCTGGTCGATGCTTAACCGCTGGATTACGTTGCACAGCGCCGCAATGAATGCGTCGGCCTGTCCGGTGGTGATGATGGTTTCGATGATGCGGTTGAAGTAGGGCTGCTTGTTGTCGTCGGACGATGACTCGTGAAGCAGCTCCTCGATGATGTAGGCAAATTCTCGCGGCAGTGCCTTGCGCACCTTTGAGCGGGTGTACTTCGATGAAACGCTTTGACACACCTTGATGAGCTGGTGCAGAGTTATGTTGTAGAAGTCGTCGAGGTCGTTTTCCGATGCTTTTATGTATTCAAGTTTGCGCTCGGGATAGTATATGAGCGTGCAAAGTTCCCTGATTTCCTGCTCGCGCATGGTTGTGCCGAATATCTCGGTGACCTTGCGCTTGATGTTGCCCGAGGCGTTTTTGAGGATGTGACGGAATGCCTCATGCTCGCCGTGGAGGTCGGCCACGAAGTGTTCGGTACCTTTGGGGAGGTTGAGAATAGCTTCAAGATTGATTATCTCGGTGCTTGCCGAGCTGACATCGTTGAAAGTTTGTGACAGGAGTTCGAGTACTCGACGGTCATTCTCGATTGTAACGGGCGTTATGGGGGTGTTTGGAGCTGACATGGTGTAAATGGTTCATGAAGTAAGACAAATTTACTGAATAAAAAGTTTATCGGCAAGCACCGGAGTTGATTTTTTGCTGGTGGAGTTCACCCTGCGCTGCGCGGGGCGAAAGCGTGGGGATTTGCGGACGGTGGGGTGCAACCGGGGGGATGGGAAAATGGGGGGATTTTTTCGTGGGATATTAACTTATTCGTATTTTTGTATCCGATATGAGTAAGAAGAGTATAATATTGTTATCGGTAGTCGCGGCGGTGGCGGCGATTGCGATTGTGGGCGTGACTGTTTTTGTCGGATATACACGCGGTTACGACGGCGAGTCGGAGCAGTGGGTGTATGTTGGCAGCAATGCGTCGCCCGGCGATGTGTCACGTGAACTTAAACAGCGTCTTGGCGACACGGGTGCCAAGGCCGACAAGATAATGCGGCTTTCGGGCAAGGATGCTGTAAACGGTGCTTATCTTATCGAACCGGGTATGTCGGCCATCGACATAGCACGGAAGATTTCGCGCGGCGCACAAACTCCGATTAAACTTACATTCAACAATATACGCACTCTCGACCAACTCGCGTCGAGGGTGGGCGAGAGGCTTGAACTCGACTCGCTGCAGTTTATGAAGGCGTGTGACGAGGTGCTCCCCGGTGCGGGATTCACCAAGCCTACCTATATAGCTGCGTTTCTGCCCGATACATACGAATTTTACTGGACGGCAAGTCCTGAAAGCGTGGTGAAGCGACTGCTTGACTACCGCAATCGATTCTGGAACGACGAGCGGAGGGCTAAGGCGAAGTCGCTCGGACTGACACCGGTGCAGGCGGCGACAGTGGCTTCAATCGCCGAGGAGGAAACCAATAACGCCGAGGAGCGGGGCGTGGTGGCTCGGCTCTATATGAACCGATTGAACCGTGGGATGCTGCTTCAGGCCGACCCGACGGTGAAATATGCGGTGGGCGATTTCGGGCTGCGTCGCATCACGGGCGCTCACCTCGCGGTGGCATCGCCCTATAATACCTATAAGAATTCGGGACTTCCTCCGGGACCCATCAGGATGCCGTCGGCGCGTACTCTCGACGCATTGCTCAAGTCGAAGCCTCACAACTACATATACATGTGTGCCAAGGAGGATTTCTCGGGACTGCACAATTTTGCAAGCGACTTTGCAACGCATCAGAAGAATGCGGCGAGATACCGAAAGGAACTGGATAGACGAAAAATCCGTTAAGCCATAACGCTTAACGGATTTTTTTTATAAGGTGTTAAGTGGCAGGTTTTTTGTCGGGCTTGTCGTGCTTTTCGTCCCGGTGGGATACTACCGTCAGGTATTCATCGTAGTAGGCGAGCAGCAGGGTTGTGAGCGGCAGTGCTATGATGAGTCCGAGGAATCCGAGCAGCGAGCCCCACACCGATAGCGAGAGCAGGATTATCGCGGGGTTCAGTCCCATTGCCTTACCCATGATCTTGGGTGTAAGGAACAAGTCCTGAATGCACTGCACGATGCAGTAGACGGCCATGCACTCCCAGAATATGACCCAGAAGTCGATGCCGGAATCGACCGAACATACGAGGCACAGCAGGGTAGTGGGGACGAGTGATATCAACTGCAAGTAGGGAACCATGTTGAGCAGTCCTATGAACATTCCGAGTATTACGGCGAGCGGCATTCCGATGATGAGGAAGCCCACGCAGAAGAGCACACCCACGCAGAATGATATGAGTGCCTGACCTCGGAAGTAGTGGTTCATCGAGCGCTGGATGTCGTTGCCGATGCGGAACACCGTCTTGCGGTAGGCCGGGGGTACCATTCGGTGAAAGCTTTTGGAAAGACGCTCGTAGTCGAGCATGATGAAGATGACATAGAGGAAGACTATAAACCAGCTCAGCACGCCTATGATGAGGCTGATGCCGCTTGTGACAATCGACCAGGTGGAGCTGATGACGCTTTCAAACATTTTCATGCGGTCCTCACGGCCAAGCAGTTGCGACAGATAGTCGAAGTCGATGTACTTCTTTATTATCTCATGTACGCTTTCGGGTAGAAACGGAGTGTCGATGCGTGTTTCGGAGTATTGACGCAACAGGTGGGCCATGTGCTCCATCTCCGACACAATCATGGGCACAAGCAGATAACACAACGCGACGAAAAGGAATGTGGCCTCAAACAGGGTTACGAATATGGCTACGACCCTTCCTTTCAGATGAAGCAGCTGACGGTTGAACTGAACGAAAGGCTCGAATATGTAGGCGACGAGGCAGGCAACGAAAAATGGCAGCAATACGCCACGCAGCGTATATATGAGCCACAGCACGGCAAATATCACCAGGCATGAGATAATCATGCGCACTACACGGTCAAAGGTAAACGGTTGGCGTGAATACATCGTAAATGGTAATTATTGTTACGAAATTAATGAATATTTCTGTCATTATCGTGATTTTGCTTAATTTTGTAGAAAATAATCACATTAATGCAAAACTTTAAATGACAACGAACGTAAAACAATACCTTAACGACAAGTGGTATGTAAGATGGGGTGCGTTGATACTTGTGGCATCGATGATGTTCTTTGCCTACATGTTTGTGGATGTAATGTCGCCCCTGCAGTCTTTGATTGAAACTCAGCGCGGATGGTCGCCCGATGCATTCGGATACTATGCCGGCGCCGAGTATATTCTCAATGTGTTCGGCTTTCTGATATTGGCCGGTATCATTCTCGACAAGATGGGTGTGAGGTTCACCGGAACGCTGTCGGCCTCGATAATGGTAGTTGGAGCCTGCATAAAGCTCTATGCGATAAGCGACTGGTTTCAGGGCACCGCACTCGACCACTGGTTGAGCTCTTGGTGGGTCAGCATGCCCGGCAGCGCGAAGCTTGCCGCATTCGGCTTCCTGATATTCGGTTGCGGCTGTGAAATGGCCGGAATCACCGTGTCGAAGGCCATTGCCAAGTGGTTTAACGGCAAGGAGATGGCATTTGCCATGGGTGCCGAGATGGCCATAGCGCGTATCGGCGTGTTTGCCATCTTCTCTATTTCGCCCCGTCTTGCCGACTGGATGGGCAAGGACGATCCCACAGTCGTAGTGCCTGTGGCATTCTGTACGGCCCTGTTGTGCATCGGACTCATCTGCTTCATCATCTTCACGTTTATCGACCGTGCATTTGACAAGCAGCTCGACGCCGCCAAGTTGCCCGACGCACCCGCCGAGGAGGAGTTCAAGCTCAGTGATGTAAAGAACATCTTCAGCAGCAAGCTCTTCTGGATTGTCGCCATGCTCTGTGTGCTCTACTATTCGGCTATATTCCCGTTCCAGCGTTACGCCGCCAACATGCTTCAGTGCAACCTCGGCATCGATGCCACCACGGCTTCCGACATATTCCGCTGGTTCCCCATCGGAGCGGCTGCCTTGACTCCGCTTCTTGGTATATATCTTGATGTAAAGGGCAAGGGTGCAACGATGCTTATCGTGGGTGCCGTGCTGATGATTATGTGTCACTGCACATTCGCATTGCTGCTTCCCGCATTCCCGAGCAAGGCATTGGCATTCAGCGCCATCATCGTGCTTGGCATATCGTTCTCGCTTGTTCCTGCCGCATTGTGGCCTTCGGTGCCCAAGATTATGGACGAGCGATTCCTGGGCAGTGCCTACTCACTGATATTCTGGGTTCAGAACATAGGCCTGTGCCTGTTCCCCATCCTCATCGGCAAGGTGCTCACCGCATCCAATCCCGGTGTCGACAACCCGATGGAGTACAACTACACCAATCCGATGCTCCTCTTTGCTTCGCTTGGAGTGCTTGCGTTGTTCTTCGGTATATGGCTCAAGGTGCTTGACAGCAAAAAGCACTACGGCCTCGAGAAGCCCAACATCGTATCCAACACCGAGGAGAAGGTATTTGAATCGGAGGGAGAAACATTTGAATAACGAGATACAAATCTTATAAAAACTTGCATGACAAAGGCTTCGGGATTGAAAATGTCCCGATGCTTTTGTCATGATTTTAAGAGGGAAACCTTAAATTGTGATTGGCTATGAATCGGTTTGCGTGCATATTCATTGTACTTGCGGCCTTGCTGTCGATGTTGTCGGGGTGTTATCGCAATGTAAGCGAAAAGCTTGCCACCATTGACCGGATGTGTGAAGAGGACATCGACTCGGCGGTGGCCATGCTCCATGCCCTCGGCAATCCTGATGATTTATGAAGGAAATTCAGGGCTAAAGAATGCCTATAACCAGTCGTACGGCTTGTCATGGAACTACGAAAAAATGTTTGGCGGAAGCAAGCAATTCTACAACACACTGTCGTTCTACTATAAGCCTGTAGCCAATGCGCTGACAAGAGGCTACCGATATGACAGTGCGACGGGAGTGCGCACCTATAAGACCTATAACGTGAGCGGCAACCGCAGCATTGAGGCAAACCACAACTTTTTCCTATACTTCGGAAACAAGGGACAATTCGTGTTGTCAAACATACTGAACGGGACATGGAGCAATGTCGGCGACTATATAGGCGAGGATTCGGCGCCGGTGCGTCAGTCGGTCAAGAATTTCTTCCTGAGCGACAGGCTGGGGCTGCAATGTCAGCTGGGACGACAGTCCATCACGGCTTCGGTTGACCTGACCCGCAGAAACACAAGCTCGTCACGAGCCGGATTCACATCGATACACGCCACCAACATCAACTATTCGCTCAGCGGAGTGTTCAAGCTGCCCTGTAACTTCGGATTGTCGACCGACTTGAACCTCTACACCCGCCGAGGCTATATGGACGAGATGATGAACACCACCGACTTTGTGTGGAACGCAGGCGTGACATACACGGCGGCCAAGGGTGCGCTCGTGTTCATGCTCGACGGATTTGACCTTCTGCACCAGCTGAACAATGTGACATACGCCGTAAACGCGCAGGGCCGCACCGAAACTTATCGCAACATCCTGCCGCGCTACGTATTGCTGCATATTCAGTACCGATTCAACTTCATGCCCAAGAAAGCTAAGAGCCGGTTCGACAATAAATGATAATTTGACCCGATGTGAAAAGCACCAAAAAAGCGGATGCAACCTGACGGGTCGCATCCGCTTCTTTCATGATAGAGTAGATTTATATTAGTTTAATTGTCGTGAGTCACTTTGAGGACCTTGCCTGCGGCGTCGAAGCGGTAGTCGTCGATTGTGTGGTGACGCACTTCGACTTTGTAGCCCTTGGACGAGTTGTACTCAATCTCCTCAACCGCATTGATGAGGTTGTTGTCGGTAAGGGCCTTTACGGCAGCCTTAGGCAGAAGGTCGTTGATAATCGACTGCGAAAGGACAGCATTGTCGGGAGCGTCGATGCCTGTGCATTTGCCCTTCGAGTCGAAATCGATGTCGGTTCCGTCGGCCAACTCTATTTCGTAGGAATTGGACCAGAATTTCTTTTCAAATTTGGCTATAGTCGTATTGCCGAAGTGTTGCTTTATGAAGGATTTAGCTTCAACAGGGAGATTCGCATTTTCAACCGAAATGGCCTGTTGGGCATTTATTCCGATGAATCCTGCAGCTATTACAGCTGCCATAGCCAAAATTGTTCTTTGAATAAAACGATACATAATAAAAAATGTCTTATAGTTGATATTGACTATAAGACATTTAATATAAGTTTAAGTTCAGGCTGTTAGCTGAAATTACACAATTTTATTGTTTGTTAGCGCGTTTGCGTTCAAGCTCGTCGAGAATAATCTTGCGTAGTCGCAGGTGGTGGGGTGTTACTTCGACATATTCGTCCTCCTTGATGTATTCGAGAGCTTCTTCCAAGCTGAATACTACGGGCGGGATTATGCGAGCCTTGTCGTCGGCTCCCGAAGCACGCATGTTGGTGAGTTTCTTGGACTTGGTGACATTTACCACGATGTCGTTGTCCTTGGCGTTCTCGCCCACAACCTGTCCGGCATATACCTCTTCCTGAGGGAAGATGAAGAATCGTCCGCGATCCTGAAGCTTGTCAATGGCGTAGGCATAGGCGGTTCCGGCCTCCATTGCGATGAGAGAGCCGTTGGTGCGTCGCTCGATGTCGCCTTTCCAGGGCTGATATTCAAGGAATCGGTGAGCCATGATAGCTTCACCGGCCGAGGCGGTGAGCACGTTGTTGCGCAGTCCGATAATGCCTCGCGAGGGAATCTGGAACTCGATGTGGAGCCGGTCGTTTTGTGTTGTCATCGACACCATTTCGCCACGGCGACGAGTAACCATGTCGATGATCTTGCTCGAGTACTCCTCGGGAACGTTGATTGTGAGAAGCTCGACAGGCTCGCACTTCTGTCCGTCGATCTCCTTTATGATAACCTGGGGCTGTCCCACCTGAAGTTCATAGCCTTCGCGGCGCATTGTTTCGATGAGCACCGACAAATGCAGCACACCACGGCCGTAGACTGTCCAAACATCCTCGTGGGGAGCCTTGCTCACACGCAGCGCGAGGTTGCGGTCGAGCTCGCGTGTCAATCGGTCGGCAATGTGTCGTGAGGTTACGAATTTTCCGTCCTTTCCGAAGAATGGAGAGTCGTTGATCGTGAATGTCATCGACATTGTGGGCTCGTCGATGGCGATGCGGGGCAGGGGTTCGGGATTGTTTATGTCGGAAACGGTGTCGCCGATTTCAAATCCTTCGATTCCCACAAGTGCGCAGATGTCGCCCGAGCTTACTTCGCTGACTTTCTTTCGACCCATTCCCTCAAATGTGTGCAGCTCCTTTATGCGCTGCTTCACAACCGAGCCGTCGCGCTTGCAAAGGGCAATGTCCATGCCTTCGCGAAGGGTGCCGCGATGTACGCGTCCTACGGCTATTCGTCCCACGTAGTTGGAGAAGTCGAGTGATGTTATGAGCATCTGAGGGTCGCCTTCCAGGGTCTGTGGAGCGGGGATGTACTCAATTATGGCATCGAGCACGGGGAGAATGTTGTCGGTGGGCTTGCGCCAGTCGGTCGACATCCAGCCCTGCTTGGCCGAACCGTAGACGGTGGGGAAGTCGAGCTGCTCCTCGGTAGCGTCGAGGTTGAACATCAGATCAAACACCATCTCCTGTACTTCGTCGGGGCGGCAGTTTGGCTTGTCGACTTTGTTGATCACCACAACGGGCTTCAGTCCCATCTGTATGGCTTTCTGCAGCACAAATCGAGTCTGGGGCATGGGACCCTCAAAAGCGTCGACAAGCAGCAGGCATCCGTCGGCCATGTTCAGCACTCGCTCCACTTCACCGCCGAAGTCGGCGTGTCCCGGGGTGTCAATAATATTGATTTTATATCCTTTGTAGTTGATGGATACATTCTTTGACAGGATTGTTATGCCACGTTCACGCTCAAGGTCGTTGTTGTCAAGTATAAGCTCGCCGGCATTCTGATTTTCGCGGAACAGGTTTCCTGCAAGCAGCATTTTGTCCACCAATGTGGTCTTGCCATGGTCAACGTGTGCGATAATGGCAATGTTTCTGATGTTCTGCATATAGATTTTCAATTTCGACTGCAAAATTACTATGTTATTAAACATAAAACAAGAACATCCCGAAAAAAGTGACTGTTAAACCGCCAACTTTCTTGCCCGACGGCCCCATTTGGGTATATATGACAAGAGCCCGACAATTGCCGGGCTCCTGGATGCGATTGCTAAACGGAAGATTATTAGCCGATGAGGGCGTTGATTTTATCCTCGAGTGTCGACTTGGGCTGTGAGCCGGCAAGACGGTCTACAAGCTTTCCTTCCTTGAAGAAAAGGATTGTGGGAATCGACATGATGCGGTGCTCGGCTGTGAGGTCGCTCTGCTCGTCGATATTGTACTTGCCGATGACGGCTTTGTCGCCAAACTGCTCGGCGAGCTCGTCGATAATGGGACTCATGCGAACACAGGGTCCGCACCAAGTGGCCCAACAGTCAATCACTACAGGCTTTCCGCTTGCGATAAGTTCTTTTACGTTCTGGTCGGTAAATTGAGTTGCCATGATTTACGATGATGTGTATAGTTTGAAATTAAATGTATATTCTTTTCTGTCGACAAAATTATGAAAGAAATATGAACTTGCCAAGTATTATCCTCTCATTACTTCATAATCCATTTCCATTTCGTCGAGAGTGTCGAGCAGATTCTTTGTGATGGGAATCTTTACGCCTGAGGCGAGCTTGACCGAGCGGTTGAGCTCGGTGTCGCGCACCCTGAGGAAAAGGTCGCCACGATTGGTGGTCGACGACTTTATCATGTCGTTGATTATTCCGTGGAAATTTTCGGTGACCTTGTCGGCGTTGATGTTGATGGTTATTCCGTTGACAAGCTGACCCTTGGCCTCCTCGAGCAGTTTGATGCCGGTTATCTGGAAGCGCACATCACTGTTGCGGAACCGTCGACCGTAACGGCCGTGGATGAGCAGGGGCGTTCCTATCACACCGTATTTTCCGTAGTCGATGAAGTCCTGTCCGAAGAGCCTCATTTCGGTCGAGCCTGAGTAGTCCTCGATTTTCAGAATTCCGAAGTTGCCGGAGTTGCCTTGACGCACGGTGTACTCGGTGACCATGCCTCCGAGGGTCAGTTCACGACCTTCGACTGGACCTTCCTCGATGTAGTCCTTTATGCTCATGCAGCCATACTTCAGCTCGATGTAGTAGGGGTCGAGCGGATGTGCCGAGAGGTACATGCCCACGAGTTCACGCTCGCGCTCGAGTTTTATGTTGTCGACCCAAGGCACGGCAGGCTTCACCGGCGGACGACCGGCGGTGTTGATTGAGTCGTCGAAGTCGCCGAAGAGTGAATTTTCCTGATTGTTCTTGGCGTTCTGGTAGCTTTGGGCGTATTTTACGAGCTGCTCGGTGAATGTTTCGTCCTTGGCGTTGGTTTCAAAGAAGTCCTCTCGCTTGAGTTCGGTGAAGCAGTCAAATGCTCCGGCAAGGGCGAGGTTCTCGATTATTCGCCTGTTGATGGAACCACGGTTGACGCGCTCGACAAAGTCGTAGATTGAGGTGAAGGGGCCGCCTTCGTTACGCGCTGCGATAATGTCGTTGACAACGTTGAGCCCCACACCTTTTATGGCCGCCATTCCGAAGCGTATATCGCCGTCCTTGTTAACACCGAATGCCGAGAATGATTCGTTGACATCGGGGCCTTTCACGTTTATGCGCATGGCCTTGCACTCGTCCATGAATCCGGTGAGCTTGTTTATGTCCGAGAGGTTTCGGCTCAATACCGCCGCCATGTATTCGGCCGGATAGTTGGCCTTGAGGTAGGCTGTCTGGAATGCCACCCATGAGTAGCATGTGGCGTGACTCTTGTTGAATGCGTAGGATGCGAATTTTTCCCAGTCGGCCCATATCTTTTCAAGAATCTCGGGCTTGTGACCGTTGGCCTGTCCGCCTTCAAGGAACTTGGCCTTCAAGGCGTTCATCTTGTCGATGAGCTTTTTACCCATGGCCTTGCGCAGTGTGTCGCTCTCGCCACGCGTGAAGTTGGCGAGCAGTCGCGACAGCAACATCACCTGCTCCTGGTAGACTGTGACTCCGTAGGTGTCCTTGAGGTATTGCTCCATCACGGGTATGTCGTAGACGATGGGCGACTTACCGTGCTTGCGGGCGATGAAGTCGGGGATGTAGTCCATGGGGCCCGGTCGATAGAGGGCGTTCATGGCTATGAGGTCCTCGAATACCGACGGCTGCAGCTCGCGCAGGTACTTCTGCATTCCCGCCGACTCAAACTGGAATGTTCCCGTGGTGCGTCCTTCGCAATAGAGCTGATAGGTCTTCGGGTCGTCGATGGGTATTGTGTCGATGTCGACATCGATGCCTCGCGTGAGCTTGATGTTGGCGATGGCCTCCTTGATTATCGACAGGGTCTTGAGTCCGAGGAAGTCCATCTTTATGAGTCCGGTGTCCTCGATCACGCTGCCTTCATATTGGGTTACGAGCAGTTTGGTGCCGTCCTTGTCGGTCGCGGTGCTCACGGGCACCCAATCGGTAATGTCGTCACGGCCGATAATCACGCCGCACGCGTGTACGCCGGTGTTTCTTACATTGCCTTCAAGCTCCTTTGCGTAACGCAGTGTTTCCACCACGAGCGGATTGTTGCTGCCCAGCTCGGCCTTGAAGTCGTTGACATATTCGTAGCAGTTCTTGAGTGTGGGCTTCAGCTCCTTTCCGTTGACTTCGGGCATGTGCTTGGGGATGAGCTTGGTCAAGCGGTTGCTCTCGGCAAGCGGTAGCTGCTCGATACGGGCGACATCCTTTATGGCCGACTTGGCCGCCATGGTGCCGTAGGTGATGATTCGGGCCACTTTCTCGGCTCCGTATTTCTCGGTAACGTATTTCAACACATCGGCTCGTCCGTCGTCATCGAAGTCGATGTCGATATCGGGCAGCGAGATACGGTCGGGGTTGAGGAATCGCTCAAAAAGGAGGTCGTATTTTATGGGGTCGATCTGCGTTATGTCAAGACAGTAGGCAACAGCCGAGCCGGCTGCCGAGCCACGGCCCGGACCGATGGAAACTCCGCGTTCGCGTCCGGCGCGAATGAAGTCCTGCACAATCAGGAAGTAGCCCGGGAATCCCATGTTCTTTATGGTGTCGAGCTCGAAGTCGAGTCGTTCGCGCTGCTCTTCGTTGGGCTCGCCCCAGCGTCGTTTGGCGCCTTCATAGGTGAGATAACGCAGATACTCGTCGTTGTCGTTGAAGCCTTCGGGCAGGGGGAAGTTTGGCAGAATCGGTTTGTGGTCGATTGTGTAGGTCGTTACCTTGTCAAGGATTTCAAGAGTGTTGGTCAACGCTTCGGGCAGGTCGGCCCACACTTCGTTCATCTCGGCCTGGGTCTTCATCCATTCCTGCTTGGTGTAGCGCATGCGCTTCTCGTCGGTCAGAAATTTGTTGGTGCTCACGCATATTAGTCGGTCATGAGCCTCGGCATCCTCTTCATTGACAAAGTGGACATCGTTGGTGGCGATGATTTTTATGTCATATTTTCGGGCGATGCGTATAAGCTCGGGATTGACTCGTTCTTGTACTTCGTAGGTGTCGGTGTTGCCTCCCGGTTTGTTGGTCTTGTGACGCTGCAGCTCGATGTAGTAGTCGTCGCCGAATGTGTCCTTGAACCATTTGACCTGTCGCTCGGCCTCTTCGATTTCTCCGGCCTGTATCAGTCGAGGTATTTCGCCGCCAAGACAGGCCGAGCACACAATGAGTCCCTCGCGGTGGTTGTAGAGGGCTTCCTTGTCGGTTCGCGGATGCGAGTAGAAGCCTTCGGTCCATGCCTGCGACACTATCTTGATGAGGTTGTGATAGCCTGTTTCGTTTTTCGCGAGCACGATGAGGTGACGGCCCGTGTCCTTCTTGTCGACATGCTCATGCAGTGACTTCAGGGCCACATACATTTCGCATCCGAATATGGGCTTGAATATTTTTTCGTTCAACTTGGCGATCAGGGCCTCGTTTTGTGCCACTGTTTCGTCGTCGTTCTCCTCGCGGGCTTTGGCTATGGCCTTTTCAGCCTCCTTTATTTCGTCTTTAATTTTTCCATTTTTCTTTTTTACGTAGTTGAAGAACTCTTTTATGCCAAACATGTTTCCGTGGTCGGTAATGGCGAGTCCTTTCATTCCGTCGGCAATGGCCTTGTCGACGAGCGCAGGTACTGATGCCTGGCCGTCGAGAACCGAGAATTGAGTGTGTACGTGTAGATGTATGAAGGGTTGCATCTGTGATAAGTTTTTTCAAAGGTACGCCAAATTTTCCGATTTTCATCTATCTGTTGATTAATTTTGGCGTGAGTGGTGATTTGGCCGATTCTATATAATAATGAGTGCTGTTTTATGCGCTTTTTAGAGCGTTGTGTTAATAGATGTTAAAGATTAAAATTGCAGATTGCTATAATATGTTGAATAACATAGTTTTTGAAGCGATTGTTCATCGGGGCATGAAAAAAGTGCAGGAAAAATATTTGCATAGTTCAAAATTATCCTCTAACTTTGCACTCGCTTTTGAGAACGAAAGCAACGAGAACATTGAAAGAGTTAAATAGACAAGAAGTAGTACAAGAGCA
>NZ_SRYY01000010.1:0-63202 GCF_004793735.1 Muribaculum sp. NM65_B17 | reverse complement strand
AGGCTGATGCCTCTGCACGTTGAGTAGCACTCAAAAATTATTTAGGACAATATTGGATTCATATCCTTGATGTCGATTATCAGAGTATTAACTACCGGGAGCAGAGCCTCTATGTTGGCCGACGGCACACAGAGCGATGTTTCAAGATTGACCTGCCAGGCCGGACCGCAAAGCCCACGAAACTCACTGATGAAATCGGGGCGCAGACAAGGCTCGCCGCCGCCGAAAGTAATGCCGCCATTTGTGGCGAGAAAATACAATTCATCAATCCTCACTTCATCATAAAGCGACTGCGGCGAATACTCTCTTAATCGGCTTCCGTCGCCCAGCGACTGCGGATTAAGACAATATCTGCAACGGAGAGGACAGCCATGAAAAGCCACAAGCGTTGTCACGCCGTCGCCGTCGGTGGAAAGACGGTGACGCGCCACGCCTATGATCTTTGAGAGGCTAATTCCCATATTGCACTATATTTTAGGCAGTCATTCTTACTTTGCTATCCAATAAGATGATAACTGATTGTATACATTGCAAATTTAGTGAGAATATTTGATTTTAAGTGTGACAAATGTCACACTTATGCTGATTTCTTCAATATTGAGAATATCTTATGGCATAACATCATAAAGAAAATGATAAATTTGCACTATGGAGAAGTTTAACGACTTTGAGCGAGATATAGACTTCGCTTTTTGGAAAAATATATGCGAAAGTCATGGTGAGCTTCGGCATTTCCGTCGAGGTGAATGTTTCGTGCATTCCGGCGAAGAGTTGAAATTCTGCGGCTGGATAAAGACCGGCGGCTTCAAGCATACGTTGACTGACAGCGAAGGTAATCATAAAGTCGTTGGCTTAGTATTCAGAAATGCAGTGTTGGCAAACTACTCGGCAACAATGTTCAACCGGCCAATAACCACTGATATCATAGCACTGGAAGATTCCGATGTGATGGTAGTCCCGACAAAACAGATTCGCATATACATTGAGAATAATCCGGAACTTCATCTGCGGCTTGTCCAGTCCTTGTTCCTACAAGCGCACCAAACTATACTTAACAGCTACTATTATTCACTCATCAAACGTTACCGACAACTGATAGAGCGATTTCCTAATATCCATAAACTTGTATCTATGGGTGAAATCGCCTCATACCTCAATATCTCGCGCCGCCAGCTCCACCGCTTTCGTGAGATTTTCACGGAGCATACAGATTGATATAATGATGCCGGCGCACGGTGACATGGTGGATTTGCTGCTGATTGCGGGGTGGGGGATAAAAAAATTGCCCGTCCCTCCTTTCAAACAAGGAGGAACCGGACTAAAGCCAAAAGGCATGATTTTGTGATTCTAAAGATAGTTGTCTTATAGCGATTTAAAGTGTTGAGAAAGAAAAACTTTCTTCACTTCATCTCCTGCTATTCGCTTCGCAGCGTCATTGCCGGGAGGATTGTTGCCTTTTCCTTAGTCCGATAAATCACATTGATGAATTAGCGTAAAATAATTATACAGTCTAAGGTAAGTTCAACAAGTGTCTCTATTCTTTGGCAAAGGTAGTGACTTTTTGTCAGTCTTCAAAGCAAAGAGATTAAAAAAATGATGTTTTTTGATAAAACATTAGCATTTTGCAAAACTTTTCACGCTCAATGTTTGTTATTTCGGCTAAAGAGATTAACTTTGCAATGCTTTTAAGCATATATCACTCGCGGGATGGTTCTACATCCCGACTCCTCACAAAGAGTGAACTTCACTAACTACTATATGATGTTTCAACTTGGTTTAGTCGCTAAAAAGAGGCTTTTAGCCTCGGAATGACTATAAAATAGCGACCTGCCATAAAATGATATATAAAATCTAACAGTTTATAATGTATAATATCGCCGATCTCAACGCAATGACTGAGAGCGAACTCAAGGGCATTGCTGAATCTATGGGTATGAAGAAGGTCGACGCATTGTCCCAGGAAGACCTTGTGTATAAGATCCTTGACCAACAGGCCGAGGACATTGTCGCCGCCTCAGCAGTAGAGAAAAAGAAGAAGGCATCTAAAGAGCCCAAAACTCCTAAAAATAATGAGCCTAAAAAGAAAAAGAAGCAACCGGCACAGCAGCCTGTAGCCGAACTGTCGGCACCTGTAGCGCAGGATTTAACCGCCGATGGCGCTGAAACAGTTCAGTCACAACCGTTGGCGGAACCGCCGCGTCGCCGTCGTGGGCGCCCGTCAAAGGAACAGTTGGCGGCAGAAGCGGCTGCTCTACAGAATCAGCCTAAGGATCAGGATGCTACCGATGAGAAGGTTGAACCGGTTGTAGAGCCTGAGCGCGAATTGCCTCCTCATGTTGAAGTTGTCGATGACAATGATCATCGCGACATTATGACGCTGGTTGCTCCGCTTCCCGCTACCGAAGTTACCGTGTCGGGTGAAGAGCCGTCGGCTACCGACGAGCCTAAGGCTGTTGAAGAACAGGCTCAGGAACAAGAACTGCCTGTTGACGAAAACCAACCTGTAGCTCCTCAACAAGGCAAAAAACGCGATTTCCGTCCCGGAAAGGACTGTTCATTCGGATCGTTCTTCCGTACCGAGCGTAAATTTGTGCCACGTTCGCAGCGTGAGAAGGAGGAAGCTGCCGCAGCCGCTGCAATAGCCGCAGCAACAGCCCCCATTGTCATTCGTGAGCCCGGACAGGAACCCGCTCCGCAACCCAATAATAATCAGGGCGGCAAGAAGAATAAGCGCAACCGCAATAATAACAACAATAATAACAATCAGCCTCAGCCGGTTCAGGAACCGCCAATGCCGCAATACAACTTTGACGGCATATTGATGGCTACCGGTGTGCTTGAGGTGATGCCCGACGGATACGGATTCCTTCGTTCAAGCGACTACAACTACCTGTCGTCGCCCGATGATGTCTATGTCACTCAGGCTCAGATAAAACTTTACGGATTAAAGACCGGCGATGTCGTTGACGGATGGATTCGTCCGCCTAAGGAGGGCGAGAAATATTTCCCGCTTAGCTCGGTTCAGAGTGTAAACGGTCGCTCCCCCGAGTTTATACGTGACCGTGTTCCATTTGAACATCTCACGCCTCTTTTCCCCGACGAAAAATTTGACTTGACCGGTGGTCGCACCTGCAATCTGTCGACTCGTGTCGTAGATATGTTCTCGCCCATAGGCAAAGGCCAGCGTGGCTTGATTGTGGCTCCTCCCAAGACCGGTAAGACCATATTGCTGAAGGATATAGCCAATGCAATCGCTGAAAATCACCCCGATACATATATCATAATATTGCTTATCGACGAGCGTCCCGAGGAGGTGACCGACATGAGCCGTAGCGTAAATGCCGAGGTCATTGCTTCGACATTCGATGAGCCGGCCGACCGACATGTCAAAATTGCAAGTATCGTTCTTGAGAAGGCAAAGCGCATGGTAGAGTGCGGACACGATGTTGTGATATTGCTCGACTCGATAACTCGTCTGGCACGCGCCTATAACACGGTTTCCCCTGCATCGGGCAAGATTCTGTCGGGAGGTGTTGATGCCAATGCGCTTCAAAAGCCCAAACGCTTCTTCGGTGCTGCCCGTAACATTGAAAACGGAGGTTCGCTTACAATCATCGCTACGGCGTTGACCGAAACAAGCTCCAAGATGGATGAAGTGATATTTGAAGAGTTCAAGGGCACCGGCAACATGGAGCTTCAGCTCGACCGCAAGCTATCGAACAAGCGAATATTCCCGGCTGTCGACATTATGGCGTCGAGCACTCGTCGCGACGACCTGTTGTTGCGTCCCGAAACATTGCAACGAATGTGGATTCTGCGTCGTTACCTCAGCGACCGCACATCCATTGAGGCAATGGAATTCATGCGCGACCAAATGGAGAAGACTCGTGACAACGATGAACTCCTGAGGTCGATGAATGCCTGATGAACTACATCGATGATTTGATATAATGAAAGCCCGCGTATGTATTTCGTGGGCTTTCTCGTTCTATTTGCTAAAAATCGCGGTAAAATCTTTTCAATGCAAATTGCTTGCATTAACTTTGTAAGTGAAATGAGCAAGTTATCGGGAAAACTACTGTTTAGGATTATAGGATTACTGGCTGTTGCATCACTTTGGGGATGTAGCTCGACCAAGCATGTCCCCAAAGGAGAGTATCTTGTCGAGTCGGTCGACATCAAGATAGAGGACAATAAGGACATTTCACCCGTCGAACTGGTCAACTTCCTGCGACAGACTCCCAACCACAAAGTGCTCGGATTTCTTAAACTTCAACTTGCCACCTATAACATGTCAGGCAGCGACACCACCAAGTGGTTTAACCGCTGGGTGCGCAAGCTCGGACAGCCGCCCGTGATATATGATCAGGCACTTACCGAGGCATCGGCCTATCAGTTGCGACAGGCTTTGGTCAATCGCGGTTACATGGGCACAGTTGTGGAAATCGACACGGTTCGTCGTGACAACAAGAAGAAAATCGATGTCACCTATCACATAACCACTGGAGAGCCGCATTATATATCCACAATCAACTACAATCTGCCTGATTCGGCGATAGCCGGGATTGTGATGAGCGACACTCTTTCGTTTACTGTTAAGCCCGGTGACCTCCTCGACCGTAACAAGCTTGACGAGGAGCGCATAAGAATCACCGAACTGTTGCGCGACAAGGGTTATTACACATTCAACAAGGAGTACATAACGTTCACTGCCGACACTCTTGCCGGAGCGCGTGATGTGAATCTTACGATGAATCTCCGGCGACCTCATCTGTCGGGAAGTGATGCCGACTCCACGGCTCTGCACAAGATATACACCATACGCAATATAATATTCGTGACCGACTACAATCCGGGGCAAAACTATGGCAACTATGACTTCCATGCTCTCGATTCGGTGCGTTACCGCGACATTACGGTGCTTTATGGCGAGGACCGTTATCTGCGTCCGCAGGTGCTTTACGATGCTTGCTACATGAAGGCCGGAAGCCGTTATAACGCATCGGAGGTCGACCGTACCTACGAGGCTCTCGGGCGGTTTGGCATATTGCGTTATGTAAATATCGACATGCGTCAGGTGGGAGCTGTGGGCGATGATGTGATGCTCGATGCCTACGTGTTGCTTACGCGAGGCAAGAAGCAAGGCATTTCGCTTGAACTTGAGGGAACCAATTCCGAGGGCGACCTTGGCTTCGGTGTAGGGCTCACTTATCAGCACCGTAACCTTGCACGCGGCTCGGAGCTACTTACTGCCAAGTTCCGCACAAGCTACGAAAGCCTTTCGGGCGATTTCAACGGACTAATCAATAACCGTTACATGGAGTATGCCGGTGAGGTTGGCATAACGTTCCCCCAGTTTGAGGCTCCGTTCCTCTCCTATAACTTCAAGCAGAAGGTGAGAGCCACTACCGAGTTTGCCGTTTCGTTCAACTATCAGGAACGCCCCGAGTACACGCGCATCATTGCCGGTGCCGCCTGGAAATACCATTGGGCCAGCCGTCAGAACAATCTGCGTCATCGGTTTGACCTCGTGGATATCAATTACGTTTATCTGCCACGTAGCACTATCGACTTCATAAACCAGATAGCACCGTCCAATCCGCTTCTCCGCTACAGCTACGAGGATCACTTCATAATGCGCACCGGCTACAGTTACTACCGTACCAACAAGCGCATGATTGCGTCAGGTGCATTGCGTCGTTACGCTTTGCAGCCTTCGGTATTCACAATCAGGGCTACTTTTGAAGCGGCGGGAAATCTGCTTTATGGAATATCATCGTTGACCGGACAGAAGCGTCACGAAGGCGCCTATAAGGTTTTCGGCATACAGTATGCTCAATATGTCAAGGCCGATGCCGACTATACGTTCACTCGCAATTTCAATGAGCGCAGCTCGATTGCGTTTCACGCCGGCCTGGGCATTGGGGTGCCTTACGGAAACTCTTCTATGTTGCCTTTTGAGAAGCGATTCTTTGCCGGTGGTGCCAACGGTGTGCGCGGATGGGGAGTCAGAACACTTGGTCCCGGTAGTTATGATGCCAAGAACTCGGTTACTGACTTCATCAATCAGTGCGGCGACATCAGGCTCGACCTCAGCGTGGAGTACAGGGCCAAACTGTTCTGGGTAATGGAAGGCGCATTGTTTGCCGACGCCGGCAACATCTGGACGATACATAACTATGAGAATCAGCCGGGAGGTATGTTCAAGTTCAATAAATTCTACAAGGAGCTTGCTGCCGCCTATGGAATAGGCTTGCGACTTGACTTCACTTATTTCCTGTTGCGACTTGACCTTGGAATGAAGGCCTACAATCCGGCGCAGAATCAGGAACGTTGGCCGTTGCTGCATCCTCGCTGGGGACGCGATGCTACATTCCACTTCTCGGTGGGTTATCCGTTTTAATTAATGAACTAAAAGAAAAAATCGATTACACTTATGAAGGAGTTGGTTATATTTGACCTTGACGGAACTTTGCTGAATACGATAGATGACCTCGGCATAGCTACCAACTATGCGCTTAAAAAGATGGGATTTCCCGAGCATCCGCTGTCGGCTTATCCTGCCATGGTGGGAAACGGAGTTAAAAAACTGCTTTGCCGGGCTCTTCCGTCGGGGTTTGACAATGAAGACACTGTAACGGAACTGCGCACCTATTTTAAAGAGTATTACGATGAGCATTCAGCCGATCATTCGGTGCCTTATCCCGGGATTCCGCAATTGTTGGAAAGCCTTCGTGAAAAAGGCGTGAAGATCGCTGTAGCCTCAAATAAGTATCAGGAAGCGGTAGAGAAGCTGATAGGACATTTCTTCCCTAATCTCGAGTGGGCTGCCGTTGAGGGGCAAAAAGAGGATGTCCCGGTAAAGCCCGACCCTTCAATTGTGTTTGACATCCTGTCAAAGTCGCCGACTCCTAAGGCTGCCGTGCTCTATGTGGGTGACTCGGGTGTCGACATGGAAACGGCGCGTCGCGCCTGTGTCGAATCAGTAGGCGTGACCTGGGGATTCCGTCCTATGACAGAGCTGAAAGAGTATCACGCCGATCATATAGTCAATACGGCCGACGACATTTTCGAGCTTGTCAACAGGGAGTATTAGTCTGTGTCGGCCCTGTAGGCCGCAGTTAAAACTCGCTTGTAAAGTGGAATTTTATCTTGGGGAAATCGGACTGAGCCATCTGCAACACATAGTTTGAGTCGGCGAGAAATACATCGCGTCCGTCGCGGTCTACAGCCATGAACTGGTGCTTGCGCTTCTTGAATGCTGCGAGAGCCTCCTCGTCGTCGCTTTCAATCCAGCATGCCTTGTAGAGCGATAGCGGTTCCCATCTCACCGTAGCTCCGTATTCGTGGAGGAGTCGGTATTGGATTACCTCAAATTGCAGCTGACCTACGGTACCTATTATCTTTCGTCCGTTGAACTGGTTGACAAACAGCTGGGCCACACCTTCGTCCATGAGCTGCTGTATGCCCTTTTCAAGCTGCTTTGCCTTCATAGGGTCGGTGTTTTCGATATATTTGAACATCTCGGGCGAGAAGCTTGGCAGTCCCTTGTAATGAAGGTTTTCGCCTTCGGTGAGAGTGTCGCCTATCTTGAAGTTTCCGGTATCGGGAATACCCACGATGTCGCCGGGAAAAGCTTCGTCGACAATGTTCTTTTTCTGGGCCATGAATGCGGTAGGAGCGGCAAATCGCATCATTTTGCCCGAGCGTATGTGCTTGTAGTTGGCATTGCGTTCAAATCGACCCGAGCACACCTTGACGAATGCTATACATGAGCGGTGGTTGGGATCCATATTAGCGTGAATCTTGAATACGAATCCGCTGAACGGTTCTTCCTCGGGATTAACCTGACGCTCCTCAGCCTGAACGGGACGGGGTGAGGGAGCAATCTTTACGAAGCAGTCGAGAAGCTCCTTTACACCGAATGTGTTCAATGCCGAGCCGAAGAACACCGGTGCCACCTTTCCGGCAAGATATTCGTTGACATCAAGCTCGGGATACACACCTTCGATTAGCTCCAGATCCTCGCGCAGTTTTGATGCATCCTTCTCGCCTACGGCCTCGTCGATGCGCGGGTCGTCGACATTTTCGATTTCTACACGTTCGGTGACCTGAGTCTTGCTCGGGGTGAACAGGTCGAGCGAGTGCTCGTAGATGTTGTAGACCCCCTTGAATTTGGCACCTATGTTGATGGGCCATGATAGGGGTCGCACCGCAATCTTTAGTTCGGCTTCAAGCTCGTCAAGAATCTCAAACGGATCGCGGCCTTCGCGGTCGAGCTTGTTGACAAATATAATCACGGGGGTGTTGCGCATTCGGCACACCTCCATCAGCTTGCGTGTCTGCTGCTCGACACCCTTGGCCACATCGACCACTATGATTACGCTGTCGACGGCAGTGAGTGTACGGTAGGTGTCCTCGGCGAAATCCTGGTGACCGGGAGTGTCGAGGATGTTTATTTTGTAATCACCGTAGTTGAATCCCATCACCGATGTGGCAACCGATATTCCGCGCTGCTTTTCAATCTCCATCCAGTCAGATGTCGCGGTTTTCTTGATTTTGTTTGATTTTACGGCACCTGCAACGTGAATGGCACCACCGAAGAGCAGTAGCTTTTCGGTCAAAGTTGTCTTACCCGCATCGGGGTGCGAGATGATTGCAAACGTGCGTCTGCGGCTTATTTCATCGTTTAATGTAGCCAATGGAGTGGGTTGTTGATGGGATGTTACTGATGATTTAGTTGTTGCTCTCTTCTTCCTTCAGGCGTGCGATGCACTTTTCGAGGCTGTCGACCCAATAGGGTATCTCAACGTTGTAGGTGGTTCTCAGTCGATGAGTGTTGAGCACGCTGTAAAACGGACGCGATGCCGCGGTGGGGTAGTCCTCGGTGGGAATGGGGATGACTTTGCAGTCGGTTACACCTGCTATGCGGTGTATGGCTTTTGTGAAGTCATACCACGATGCGACACCTGAATTGGTGAAGTGATAGATTCCGGGAACCCACTGATGCGACTCGATTATCTTGTAAACGGCTGCTGCGAGATCGGCTGCGTAGGTGGGTGAACCTATCTGGTCGACAACCACGCGCAACTCCTTGCGTTCGCGACCGAGGCGTATCATGGTCTTTACGAAGTTGTTGCCATAGGGAGAGTAGAGCCATGCCGTGCGTACGATTACGCTGTCGGGGGCCAATGCGATGAGCGCTGTTTCGCCCTGGCGCTTGGTGGTTCCGTAATGTGACATGGGATTTACCTTGTCGCTTTCGCTGTAGGGACGATAGGCTTTGCCGTCAAACACATAATCGGTGGAAATGTGTACGACTTTGGCTCCGGTAGCGCTTGCAGCGTTGGCGAGGTTACGCACTGCATCCACATTGATTTGATGACAAAGGGCCTTGTCTTCCTCGGCTCTGTCGACAGCTGTGTAGGCTGCGCAATTGACAATGTGGGTAATCTCGTTTTTCTCGACAAAGCTTTTTACTGCGTCACCGTCAGTGAGGTCGAGTTCTTTGATGTCAGTGTAGATGGTTTTGCCGGGCATCTCTTTTTCAAGGATGTTCCGCATCTCATGACCAAGCTGTCCGTTGCATCCGGTTACTAAAACTTTCATAATGCGTCTAATGAAATTTTGCGGATGCAAAGTTAAGAATTTTTATTGAATTAAAGAACCGATTACCCTAATCGTTGTCATTCCAAAGCTTATCTTCGGAATCGAGCTTGTAGTAGTGGGCGAGCATGGCGATGAATCGCGATATCTGGGTGATGGCCTTGAGCGTGTCGGCCGACAGCTCTTTACCCTGTAGTCGCAGCATCAATGTGCCGTAAAGGGCGGCAAAGCAGGTTTCGATTTCATCGAGCTTTTCATCGCCTTGCTTGGCTCGAAGCTCTACAATGAAGGGCAGTGTCTTGTAAAATTCGGCTCCGTATTCGGCAAACTTCGGGTCTTTGAGCAGTGCGTGATGCAGGTCATCGAGCTGCAGGATAACGTTTTTGTTTAGCTGCAGATGCCCTTTTTGCTGCACATTCTCCCGCCTCATCATGTCGATTAGCGATTCATACCATTCAGTCATCTCCTTTATTTGCGGCTCCGACAGCTGGTATTTGTCTATCACATTGCTTTTTATCTTGTCAAGGTCAAGACCGTTTGCGCGGATCAGGTCCTCTATCTGCCACATGTACAGCAGATATTCCGCTATGTTTTCTTTTCGTTTCTGAGAAGCTATATACATAAATCGTGGATTTAAATCTTATATATCTATATAACGATATGTTTCCCGTAAAGGATGTAAAGTTAATTTAAAAGCATTACATTGACAATACATTTCAGGCATAAGTTACGGGAATCCGAATAATCGAGTCGTGTCGTTGCTCCTGAGGCTGCGGCCAATAATTGCGGCAAGAGGCATGAAAAAAGGGTCGCCGTGATGGTGACCCTTGGTGATTCGGCTGGGACTCAAACCCAGGACCCACAGCTTAGAAGGCTGTTGCTCTATTCAGCTGAGCTACCGAACCAGCATTTACTTGCGAGTGCAAAGTTAATGCTTTATTTTGACTTGGACAAAATTTTGACCCATGTCGATTAATTATTTATATGTTTTATAGTCACATCGTTTTTTTAGAGGATATTTTTATGAGCAAAATAATAACCTATTCGTATGTGCTTTTAATGGTTGTGAATAGATGTGCCTACGATACAATTGGCTGATAATTAATGATTTAATGGGGGGGGGGTAATTATTGTTATAAATTGCTTGTCAAATATGATTTAATTCTTTATTTTTGTGTTATTATTGGTATATTAAAGTATCTGAACGGATTGTGATGGAAAATATTAATAAACGTTTTGCAATTATCGGTGTTGCTGGATACATTGCTTTAAGACATTTGAAAGCCATTAAGTCATTGGGTCAAAATGTAGTGTCAGCCCATGATTTATTTGACAGCGTCGGTGTGATTGACAGTTATTTCCCTGACGCTTATTTCACTACAAACTTCAATTCGTTTATGCATAGTATTCATGAAGATAATGTTGATTACCTTACTGTTTGTACGCCAAACTATCTGCATTGTCCTCATACATTGGCAGGACTTGAAGCCGGAGTTGATGTTATATGCGAAAAACCGTTGGCTTTAACTTGTGAAGAATTAAATAGAATGGATGAATGCCGTAAGTCGTTAGGGCATGATATATGGACGATATTGCAATTAAGGCTTCATCCTGAGATTGTGAAGTTGAAACAGGCAATTTCTAATGCAGGCAAAAATAAATTCCATGATGTGGATTTGGCCTACATTACTCCACGTGGTCGTTGGTATGCCGAGTCATGGAAAAGTGACCTGTTGAAGAGTGGTGGGTTGGTGACAAACATAGGTGTTCATTTCATAGATATGCTTCATTGGATATTTGGTCCGGCCAATAATGTCAGTGTTCATTATTCATCTGAAGATTGTGTCGCCGGATATCTGGAATTAGAGAATGCAAGGGTGCGATTCTTTTTGAGCATAAATCCACATCATAAACCTGATGTGACAGATGATAGAATGTCGCCTTATAGACAGATTATTGTAGATGGAAAGTGCATTGATTTTACCAGTGGATTTACTGATTTACATAGACATAGTTATTTCAATATAATCAATGGCTCGGGATTTTCTATAGATGATGTAAAGACAACAATTTATACGCTTGAAACTATCCGTAATGCCGGAATATCTACATTGAACAAAGAGTATCATCCACTTTTATATCGTTTGCGGCTATGATAAAAATGGTTGATTTATATAGTCAGTATCTTAGTATGAGGAAGGAGATTGACAGTGCCATAATGGGTGTTGTTGCATCATCTGATTTTATAAAGGGAACTGAGGTTGCATTGCTTGAGGAGGAATTGGCCGAATATATAGGTGTCAGGCATTGCATAACATGTGGTAACGGCACTGATGCATTGATACTTTCTCTTATGGCTATGGATTTAATGCCCGGCGATGAAGTTATTGTTCCGTCATTTGCATTTGCTTCTATTGTAGAAGCTGTGCTATTGCTTGGAGGTGTGCCTGTTTTTACCGATGTTGATAATACAACTTTCAATATTGATGTTAAAAGCGTTGAGAGGGTAATATCGGATAGGACAAAGGCGATAGTTCCGGTTCATTTATTTGGACAGCCATGTAATATGTTGGAGTTGATGGAAATATCTCGTAGCCATAAAATAGTGGTTATTGAGGATAATGCACAATCATTTGGAGCATTATGCCGAATGGAATCCGGAAAAGAAATTTATGCGGGTGGAATTGGTGATATAAGTTATACCTCATTTTTCCCGACAAAAATGCTTGGATGCTATGGTGATGGTGGTGCCGTATTTACAAATAATGATATTCTGGCCAAACGTGTGAGAGAATTATCCAACCATGGGCAATGTTATAAATATATGCATGAAATGATAGGTTTTAATTCTCGTCTTGACACTATGCAGGCCGCTGTGTTAAGGGTTAAATTAAAGCATTTGTCACAATCTATAAGAGGACGCAGGATGTTAGCCGAACACTATTCGAAACTGCTGAGTGATATAGAGGATATTGAG
Source organism: Muribaculum sp. NM65_B17 (assembly GCF_004793735.1). Taxonomy (NCBI): domain Bacteria; kingdom Pseudomonadati; phylum Bacteroidota; class Bacteroidia; order Bacteroidales; family Muribaculaceae; genus Muribaculum; species Muribaculum sp. NM65_B17. Next base: position 50,619 of record NZ_SRYY01000010.1, on the reverse strand, counting down.
CTGCCGGTTGAAGTTAATTACGGTAAACATGTTTATCATCAGTACACGATCAAGACTAAGCCATCCATGCGCGATGACCTTAAAGAAATGTTGATGTCCCGAGGAATACAATCAATGGTCTATTATCCTATGCCATTGTTTGAACAACCGGCATATTGTGGTAAGGGGTTGTGTGATCCTGAAATGAATATTTGTCCTTCTCTATGTAAATCGGTTTTATCATTGCCTATGTATGGTGAACTTACATATGGCCAACAAGATGAAATAGCATATGCAGTGAAAGCGTATTTTAATAATCATAATGTTTATAAATCATGATTGATACATATATTCATCCCACTGCTGTTATAGACAATGGCGCTATTATAGGTAATGGATGTCACATTTGGCATTTTGTGCATATCATGGAAGGTGCCGTATTGGGAAATTCATGCAATATAGGTCAGAATGTTATGATAGCCGGTAGTGCGATAATAGGTAATAATGTAAAGATTCAGAATAATGTATCGGTGTATGATGGTGTCATTTGTGAAGACGATGTATTCTTAGGCCCTTCGTGCGTATTCACTAATGTGAGAAATCCGAGGAGCAAATTTCCCCGTAAAGGGAAATACGAGTCTACGATTGTGCATTGTGGAGCAACGATAGGAGCCAATGCCACTATTGTATGTGGTGTAGAGATTGGCAAGTATGCTTTTATAGGTGCAGGTGCAGTAGTGACCTGTTCTGTCCCTGATTATGCAATTGTTATGGGAGTGCCTGCTCGCTGTGAAGGATGGATGTGTCAATGTGGGCATCGACTCGAATTCAACAAGTACGATGTGGCTATATGTCCAGAGTCGGGACATCGATATTGTAAATTTAAAGATAGTGTCTATGCATTGTAAAGATTTTAATTTATATGAAAAGCTCATAGAGCATAAGGCTTCAGTTGCAGTCTTGGGACTCGGCTATGTCGGATTTCCGTTGGCAATTGAATTTGCGAAGCGTTTTCGTACAATAGGCTATGATATAAGTTCGGAGCGTATAGAAGAATTGCGAGGGACATTTGAAGAAGCTATTGACATAACTTTCACATCAAATGTTGCTGATATTTCGGACGCTTCGTTATATGTTATTTCTGTTCCAACTCCTGTTGATGAGAATAAAAATCCAGATTTGAATCAATTACTTGAATCAAGTGCCGTTGTTGGAAAATGTCTTAGCCCCGGGAATTTTGTCGTATATGAATCTACTGTTTATCCTGGATGTACTGAGGATAAATGCATACCTGTATTGGAAAAGGTGTCAGGCCTTGTTTGTGGTGATGACTTTAAAGTAGGGTATACACCTGAACGTATAAATCCAAATGACGCGAAACATACACTGACTAATACTGTTAAAATTGTGAGTGCTTGTGATGATGAAGCGTTGGATTGTATTGCCAATATATACAATAATATTGTGGATGCAGGAGTTGAATTAGTGTCCTGTATAAAGGTTGCAGAGGCATCAAAAGTGCTTGAGAATACTCAGCGTAATGTCAATATCGCATTGATGAACGAGATGGCGATGCTATTTTCTGCTATGGATATCGATATGACAGAAGTTTTGAAAGCTGCGTCGACTAAATGGAATTTTGTAAATTATTCTCCGGGACTGGTGGGTGGTCATTGCATACCTGTCGCTCCTTGGTTTTTAGTGTCTGCTGCATTGGAACGGAATATTGACATGAGGCTTGTAAAAATGAGTAGTTTAGTCAATGACGATATGGCATCATTCATTGTTCAGGAATCGCTTAAACGTATTGATACCATTGTTAAAAGCGCTGAACAACCGATAAGAGCATTGGTAATGGGATATGCTTATAAAGAAAATATTGACGACATACGCAATACGCTTGTAGAGCCTATTGTTAAGCAATTGGAAGAAGCCTCTATGGAGGTTGACATTGTAGATCCATTTGTTAATCCGGCCAAGGCAAAAGCTATGTATGGTCGTGACTTGAAATTAAAACCGGAAGCTCCTTATGACTTGATAATGGTGACAGTTGCTCATGATTGTTATATAGATCTTGATAATGATTATTTTATGTCTATTGCACGTAGCAATAAATCATTGCTTGTAGACATTAGGGGAATATATAAAAGTAAGGTGAAAACATTGAATTACTATAGTTTATAACTTATGATTGTCGATGTCGTTACAACAAAGAGTCCTAAGAATCGCACTGTGTTGACTTTCTTGTTGGCATTGGCCAATCTTATGTCATTTAGTGTAGGCATAATAACCGCCGCTATTCTTAGCCGTTATATGGATGTTGTAGAATATGGCACATATCGACAAGTGATTTTCATATATACAACATTGCTCGTTGTTTTTTCAATGGGTTTGCCGAAATGTTATTCCTATTTTCTCGCACGTGCATCTATTGAATATGGTGCCGATATTGTTAAGCTATTAAACAAATTGTTTTTTGCCTTATCGGCTTTGTTTTCGATATTTTTGTATCTGGGAGCCGAATTTATTTCTGATATTATGGGCAATGAGTTGCTCGTTGATAATTTGCGCTATTTTGCAATAACACCTATGTTGCTTATGCCTGTAATGGGAGTGGAGAGTATATTGGTCGTTTACGGGTATGGGGCTATGGTGCTGTTATATGTATTTGCCGGACGGCTGATGATGATTGTGTGCACGGTTATGTCTGTAGTAGTATTTGATGGTGGTGTTACAGGGGCTATTTGTGGATTTGTGGTTTCATCGGCTTTTTCAAGTATAGCAGGGTTATGGTTATCCTATTGGCCGTTTAAGAGAGTGACATCATATAAGAGCAATATTAGGATCGGAGATATAATGTCATATTCATTTCCTGTGATGATGCAGGGAATTTATGGATTTTTTATTGGGGCATCGAGTCTGTTCTTTGTTAGTCGTTATTTTGGAGTAGAAGAATTTGCATTGTTTTCTAACGGTTATAAGGAATTGCCCTTTTTAAGCATGGTTATTGGTGCTACCTCAGGAGTTATTTTCCCTGAATTTTCGAGAATGTCGGGCAATGGTGATGATAAGCGGAATTTTGTTGCTTTATGGAGGACTGTGTGGTATAAATCATCGACTATAATATATCCGCTGTCAGTATTTTGTTTAATATTTGCAGGTGATATTATGGCATTCATTTATGGTGAAAACTATAGAGGTGCTGCTTTTCTATTCATAATTGTGTCTGTTATTGGCATAGTACGGGTTGTTGCATATTCGCCAATAATGCTTTCATTGGGGCTTGGTCGTGAATTTGCTAATACTCATCTTGTTGCGGCTATAATGATTTTGGCGCTTGATGTACTGTGTGTCAATTTTTTTCCAAACATAATCGCTATCGCAATGATAGCCACGTGTTGTACTGTGTTTTGCCTATTTGTTATGCTAATTACAATAGCGAAGTCATTGGAATCAAGTTTATTTAAATTGATACCTTTGGGAGCAATGTCTAAGATTCTGTTTGCATCGATTATTTCATGCCTTATGGCGCGTTTTTTAGTTCATATTACAGGAATTACAAATGTCCTTGCTGTTCTTGCTATAGGAGGAGTTGTATATGCACTCATATATTTCCCTTTTGTATCAAGATTAGGAGTTGGGTATATTGATATAATTAAACCCATGCTTGATATTTTTGCCAATAAATTTAAAACGGAATCTTCTCGACAACTTATGGAGGAGAGTAAATAAACTAAGAACATGAATTTTTTGATTATAAGCAAGTATTTTTATCCGCAAAATCGTATAGCCTCATTTCGTATAAATGCATTTGCAAAATATATAAGAAATGCAGGACATTCTGTCACTGTAATTGCCGAAGGTGATCATGACATGGATACTGAATGGAACGGTTGCAAAGTAAGTTATGTTAAGAACAAGATAATAACCGAATCGTATCTTCGAGATAAAATTAAAAGACGAAAGCGATGGACGGTGCGTAGAATAACTGCGTCATTACTGAACAGAATATTTTTGGATTATAACCTGTTTTGGGGATTCCGAGTTTTTAAAAAGGCCAATAAATTATTTAAAGAGAATAGATATGATGTAGTGCTAAGTTCTTATATGCCTATATCACCGCATCTAGCGGCCCTGAATTTGCAGTTAGCTGGTCACAAATTTTTTTGGATTGCAGATATGAGGGATGAAATGTCAAAACATCCATATTTTAGTAAAAAATATAAATCGGCATATATTGCAATTTATGAACGTCTATTTTTGAAAAATGCCGACCTTGTGCTATCTGTTTCAAAACCCATATTGGATGACTTTAGGAAAATGCATAGTAGTAGCAATTATTTAGAAGTCAGAAATGGATATGATTATGAAGAAGTGTATGATGTGAATTTCCAATCAAAGTTCACTATGGGTTATATCGGACAATTCTATGATAAAATTAAGCCGGATAACTGGTTTCATGCTTTTTCAGAATTGATATCCGAAGGGCGGATTCCAAAAGACAGTATTATAAAAATCATAGGGAATAATATGAAAATTAAAATCCCTGACAATATCATTAATAATGTATTTGAGATTGAATCGGTTCCACATGATGAAGCTATACGTATATCTACAACTGAAGTTGATGTATTGGTAATGATTCATCCTTTAGGGCGAAAAGGGGTTTATTCAGGTAAGATATTTGATTATCTTGCAACAAATAAACCAATATTGGCATTATACGATCCTGATGATGTAGTCGGCGATTTGCTTAGAGAAACAAGAGCTGGATTTACTGTAAAAGAATCAGATATTGAAGGCATTAAAAGCATGATTCTTAAATGTTATTCAATTTGGAAAAATAGAGAGGTATTACCTCGGGATTGGAACAAGATAAAACAGTGTCGACGCTTTAACCAAACCAAGATTCTACTTGATTATCTTTCGGAACATTTGCCAAATCAATAGTTTATCAGCAGAAAGAGCGGAGCAGGGCTATCTCTTCGGGCCAGATTGATTCATCGGGTGTTTCGAGGATGAGGGGCATGTTGTCAAATCGCGGGTCGGCCATGAGCCGTTTGAAAAAATCTATGCCGATGCATCCTTTGCCTATGGACTCGTGACGGTCGACACGGCTTCCGAGCGGCTTCTTGGAGTCGTTGAGGTGGAATGCCCTCAGATAGCTGAAACCCACGATGTTGTCAAATTCGTTGAAAGTTTCATCATAGTGGTCGGCGAGGTCGTATCCTGCCGCGAATGCGTGACAGGTGTCGATGCACACACCTACGCGGCTCTTGTCGTCGACGCGGTCGATTATGTAGCGCAGATGTTCAAACCGGTTTCCGATGTTGCTGCCTTGTCCGGCAGTGTTTTCAATCACGGCTGTCACACCCGATGTTTGGCCAAGCGCGATATTGATTGATTCGGCCACACGGTCGAGGCACTCTTCAACGGTTATTTTATTGAGATGGCTTCCTGGATGGAAATTCAGCAACTGCAGGCCGAGTTGCTCGCAGCGTTTCATCTCGTCGATGAATGCGTCACGGCTCTTGGCAATTGCTTCCGGGTCGGGATGTCCGAGATTTATGAGGTAGCTGTCGTGGGGCAATATGTAGCGTGTATCAAGTCCGCTCTCTTTCACGCGGCCTTTAAACAGGTTGATACTGTCGACGGTCAAAGCCTTAGCCACCCATTGCCTTTGATTTTTGGTAAACAAAGCAAATGCGTCAGCGCCGATGCCGACTGCATTGATCGGTGCGTTCTCAACGCCTCCGCCGGCCGATACATGTGCTCCTATGCGTTTCATATTTATCGAAATCAGCCAAGGCTTTCAAGCACCTTGCGTATCTTTTCGTAAGTGGTGATGCGTGTAGGCACGAGTGGGAGTCGAAGTTCGTTTTCGATGAATCCCATGGCATGCAGTAGGCATTTTACTCCTGCCGGATTTCCGTCGACAAACAGCAGGCTGAACAGTTCGGTGAATCGGTGATGAATAGTGAGGGCGCGTGCATAATCACCTTGAAGCGCAAGTCGCACCATGCGTGAAAATTCACGGGGAAATGCATTGCCGATAACCGAGATAACGCCTACGGCTCCCAGTGTTATGAGCGGGAATGTGATGCCGTCGTCGCCCGAGATTACCATGAAGTCGTCGCGCTTGTTCTTTATGATGTCGTCCATTTGCGATATGTTGCCCGACGCTTCCTTTACTCCTATTATATTGTCAAACTCAGCTGCAAGTCGCAGTGTGGTTTCGGCAGTCATGTTTACGCCTGTGCGCCCGGGTACATTATATAATATGACAGGAATAGGCGAAGCTTTTGCTATCTCACGGTAGTGCTGGTATATTCCTTCCTGTGACGGCTTGTTGTAGTAGGGCACTACCGAAAGCACGGCGCTGAATGTCGATAGGTCGGTTGTGCGCAGTTCTTCCACAAGCGCCATTGTGTTGTTGCCTCCGATTCCAATGACGAGCGGCACTCTACCGGCTACGCGTTCAACGACGAAGTCACGCACCCGATGTTTTTCGTCGGGCGTGAGAGTTGCGGTTTCGGCTGTCGTCCCCAGAACCACGAGGTAGTCGACGCCGCTTTTTATCTGATATTCGAGCAAGCGGGCAAGAGCGTCGAAGTCAATCGACTTGTCTTGCTTGAAAGGGGTGACAAGAGCCACACCCATGCCTTTTAGATTAATTCGGGCCATAGCGTATCGATAGATGCTGTTTTTGCGGTACAAAGTTAGGCATATTCGATATTTTTCACAACACCTGCCGATAAAAATCATTGAACAGGGCTAAAAATATTCGGATTGTGAGGTGAGGCATCGGTCAGAGATTATAAAATTAAGCATCGTCCAAGAACTTAACGAGCCTTTTATATGTTATATCAACGTAATTAAAACTTACTGTTATGAGCGAATTTATTGATATTATCAAAGATAGCAAGCCGACATTGGTCGACTTCTTTGCTACATGGTGTGGCCCTTGTAAAATGATGCATCCTATTCTTGAGCAGTTGAAGGATAAACTTGGCGACTCGGTGACCATAGTCAAGATTGATGTCGACAAGAATCAGGCTCTCGCCCAGGAATACCGGGTTATGTCGGTTCCTACGCTCATCATCTTCAAAGACGGAGAGGTGAAGTGGAGAGCCGCAGGAGTACACACGGCCGCCGACCTTGAGGAAAAGCTTAAGGAGATGGCGTGATTCAAGCTGATTTCTAACCTAATGAATGCACTATTCAATACGATTCACTATTTACCTTCTTGATTTAATATTTGGTTTTTTGGAATTTTTCATCGGCCCTGTTTCTACATTGAAGCAGGGCCGATTCTGTATTATTATGTTACGGTTTGATTTGTATATTATGGCTTATTTGGCTATCTTCGTAGTTATAAATTACATTTGAATAAAATATGATACTTGAAAGATTGCTATTATGCGGCGTATTGATGGCGGGTGGCATTGCTGTCGATGCCGAGGAGCTTGTAATACTCCACACCAACGACACGCATAGCCAGATTGAGCCTAACGACCGTGACCTTGGAGGCATACTGCGCCGAAAGGTGCTTGTCGACAGCGTGAGAGCCGTTCATGACAACGTGTTGCTCATCGATGCCGGCGATGCCGTGCAGGGTACGCTCTATTTCACCCTATATGGCGGCGAAGTCGAGCGTAAAATGATGAATGCTCTCGGATATGACATACAGATATTGGGCAACCATGAGTTTGACAACGGCATGGAGGCTCTTGCCGAGCAGTGGCGCGGCGTGAATGCCGAGAAGCTGTCGACCAATTACGACATGCGCGGCACTCCGCTTGATACACTTTTTGCTCCATATACGATAAAGCGGTATGGCAACAGTTTGATAGGCGTGATTGCGCTGAATCTCGACCCCAAAGGAATGATAGCCGACAAGAACTCCGAGGGAATCGTGTATCTCGATGCCATTGAAGCTGCCAATGCCACGGCGTGGCACCTTAAGCACAACGAGCATGTCGACGGGGTTATTGCGGTGACACATATAGGATATGACACAAGCAATCCGCCCACGCCGAGCGATATCGACCTTGCGGCCGCTTCAAAGAATATCAACCTTATAATAGGAGGACATTCTCACACAGCAATCGACCCGAAGTCGCCGAAATCTCCGGCCTTTCATGTGGTCAATGCCGTGGGCGACACCGTGCTTGTGACACAGACCGGAAGCCGCGGACAGTATCTCGGTGAGATTGTCGTAGACCTGCCCTCGATGAAGAGCGACTATCGGCTCCTGACTGTGGACCGTCGCCTTGACGACCGCATAGACCGTGATGCCGCATCGATACTTGAGCCATACAAGGCCGGTGTGGAGCGCCTGATGGGAGAGCGCATAGGACGACTTGACAAGGAGATGTCGTCGAGCAGCGACCTGTTGCTTAACTGGGTGGCCGATGTGATGCTGGAGATGGGCGGCCGATTGTCGCCTGACAGCAATGTGGATCTGTCGATAGTCAATAAAGGCGGAATACGACGCGGACTTCCGAAGGGTGACATCACTATGGGGCAGATAATGACGATGCTGCCATTTGACAATCATCTGGTGCTGCTTGAGTTGGAAGGAAGCGACCTGATTGGCGCGTTCAAGGTGATGGAACATCGCGGTGGCGACGGCGTGAGCGCAGGTTTTGATTGGCGTAACATCGATCCGGAACGCCTCTATCGAGTGGTGACAATAGACTATCTTGCCAACGGTGGCGACTACATGGAGCCGCTGACTCATGGAAAAATCACAGCCCGCAGCGATGAAAAGCTTGACGAGGTGATGATAAAATATATCGTTGAAAAGAAAAACAAGACAATAAAATACAATGACAACAAGCCGCGAATGTAACGGTTTTTTATGGATGAGATTATGAAGAGAGTGCTTATAATAATGTCGTTGCTTGTGGCAACGGCTTTTCATGTAGGTGCGGTGCAGCCCAAACTGTTGTCGCACAGCAAAGGCGGCGATCGCGATGCATGGGTTGACTCGGTATTTAGTTCGCTGACAATGGAACAGCGTGTCGGACAGCTTGTAGTGCCTGTGGTCGACCCGACGCACATCGCCACCGCCAAACAGGTGATATACCGTTATGTAAAGACCGAAGGGGTGGGCGGCTTGCTGTTCAGCAAAGGAAGCATAGACCAATATGCAACGTTGATCGACTACGCGCAATCGATAGCCAAAGTGCCCTTGATGATAACACTTGACGGAGAGTGGGGGCTGTCGATGAGAATTCCGGGAACTACGCGCTTTCCTTATAATATGGGACTTGGTGCCATTGCCGATGAGAATCTGCTCTATGACTACGGTCGTGAAGTGGCTCGTCAGTGCAAACTGATGGGCATAACGGTCAATTTCGCCCCTGTGCTTGATGTGAATTCCAATCCCGATAATCCTGTTATAGGCTATCGGTCGTTTGGTGAGGATGCCGACCGTGTGGCACGACTCGGAATCGCTTATTCGCGTGGCCTTGAGGATGGAGGTGTAATGTCGGTGTCGAAGCATTTCCCCGGACATGGCGACACTTCGGTCGACTCGCATAAGTCGATGCCTACAATTGACCACAGTGCCGAGGTGATGCGCGATGTCGACCTCATGCCGTTCCGCCGTTACATCGATGACGGATTATCGGGCGTTATGGTTGGACACCTTAACGTGCCGTCGCTCGACTCCACGGGCGTGCCTGCATCGATGTCACATCGCATAATCACCGATTTGCTGAAAAACGACATGGGATTCCGCGGCATGGTGTTTACCGATGCACTTGCCATGAAAGGGGCCATAGTGGGCGAGAATAATTGCGTGGCGGCATTGATGGCGGGTGCCGATGTGCTGCTCTCACCGTCGTCGGTCAAGGGTGACATTGCAGCGGTTTTGGCGGCGGTAAAGTCGGGCAAGATATCGGAAAGCTCAATCAATGAGCGTTGTCGCAAGATGCTCGAATATAAATATGCGCTTGGACTTTCGGTCGGTCACAAGGCTGTAAGCAGCGCTTCGTTGAAGGGCAAGCTAAACTCGCCTGAGGCCGATGCTGTAAATCGCAAGCTCGTGTCGGCCATGATAGCGTGTGTACGCAATGACGATGACTTGCTTCCCGTGCGTGACATTGAGCGTAAATCAATAGCCGTTGTAAATATAGGAGAGGGCAAAGGCAATACGTTTGCTCAGTATTGTGGAAAGTATGCCGATGTCGATGCTTACGGAACAACTACAGCATTTACTGCGGCTCAGATTGCATCAATGGAGAAGCATGACATAGTCATTGCGGCTGTATATAACGACAAGTCGGCCTCGGTTAATGCGCTTAAGCAGCTCAAAGGTTGTTCAGGATTGGTGACGGTGTTCTTTATGAACCCCTACAAGATGTCGAAATTTGCACCGCTTGGCAGTAAAGCGGTGTTGCTTGTAGGTGAAAACGGTGAACTTGCACAGGAATACGGAGCGCAGGCGGTGTTTGGAGGCATTCGCGTAAATGGTTCTCTACCTGTGAATGTAAAGGGCATTGCGTCGTTGGGAGCATGTGTGGGGCTTGTCAAGACGTGTCTTGGCTACACCTCGCCGGCCGCTATGGGGTTTGACTCATCGCTTGGCAAGCGTGTCGATTCGCTCGTGAATGTGGGATTGCGTACAGGTGCATTCCCCGGATGCCAGGTGCTTGTGGCAAAGGGTGGTAATGTAATAATCGACCGTAGTTACGGATATGTGGATGCCGCAAAGACTCGTAGAGTCAATGACTCGACCATGTATGACATAGCATCGGTGAGCAAGGTTGCCGGAACATTGCCCGGTCTGATGCTCGCCTACGACGAAGGGCTTTATAAACTTGACGATCCGGTATCGAAATATGTAGAAGGACTTAAATCTGGCGATAAAAGTGATATAACCATACGGCAGATGCTGCTACATGAAAGCGGATTGCCAGCATCATTGAGTATCCCCGGAATTGTAATGGATACGGCGACTTATAAGGGACGGCTGATTGCTTATCGCCAGCGGGGAGCCAATACAATAAAAATATCGCGAGGTGTCTATGGAAACAACACGGCTCGAATGCGCAAGGACATCACTTCTGCTTCGGAAAGCAAGGATTTTCCGATGAAGATAGGGCAGGGTGTGTATGTGGGTGCGGCTACTCGTGATACTCTTATGCAGCGAATTTTCGACTCAAAGCTCCGTCAATCCAAAAACTACCTTTATTCCGACCTTAATTTCGCCTTGCTCATGGCAATGGAAGAGAAGGTGACGGGTAAGAAACATGATGAGTTTGTGGAGAAGAGGGTTTATGGCCCGATAGGGGCAACACGCACCTGCTATGTCCCACTTGCCAAGAATCACAAGGCATCGGAAATCGCGCCTACCGAAAAGGATAATTTTTTGCGTCGCCAAACGGTTCACGGCTATGTGCATGATGAACTTGCTGCTTTTTCGGGTGGAGTACAGGGAAATGCAGGATTGTTCTCAACGGCAAATGACCTTGGAAAACTGTGTCAGATGTGGCTTAATGGCGGTAGTTACGGCGGCCGACAGATAATGTCGCCTTCAACTGTTAAGCTTTTTACAACTACAAAAAGCAATAAGTCACGCCGTTGGCTGGGATTTGACGGTCCCGACACAAAAAACGAGGACAAGACTCCGACGGCACCACTGGCTTCGCCTTCTACTTATGGGCACATTGGATTTACCGGAACTTGCTTCTGGGTTGATCCAGATAATGAACTTATATACGTGTTTCTTTGCAACCGTGTCAATCCATCACGCGACAACAGTGCGTTTACTCGCCTGAACATACGTCCGGCTATAATGAACGCCGTATACGAAGCCATGAAATAGCTAATTGCGACAAAAACGCATAAAAAAGTTGAAAAATGTTAGGAAAATAGTGAATATTGTATTACCTTTGTCGCAATAATTAAGAATTATCTACAATTATAACAAGAAAGTTACATGAAAGCAACTGAAGTATTGGACGACCTGAAGCGTCGCTTTCCCAATGAACCTGAATATCTTCAGGCGGTAGAAGAAGTAATCACAACAATCGAGGATGCATACAACGAGCATCCCGAATTTGACCGCTACAATCTGATTGAGCGTCTATGCATTCCCGACCGTATTTTCTCATTCCGTGTATCTTGGGTTGATGATAAGGGAAAAGTGCAAAATAATATGGGATATCGTATTCAGCATAATAACGCTATCGGCCCGTATAAGGGAGGTATACGCTTCCACTCATCGGTAAATCAGTCGATTCTTAAGTTTCTTGCTTTTGAACAGACTTTCAAGAACTCGCTTACTACGCTCGCTATGGGTGGCGGTAAAGGAGGTTCCGACTTCTCGCCTCGCGGAAAGAGCGACATGGAGGTTATGCGCTTCTGCCAGGCCTTCATCGAAGAGCTTTGGCGTCATATCGGTCCTGACACCGATGTGCCTGCCGGTGACATAGGTGTAGGCGGTCGTGAAGTAGGTTACATGTATGGTATGTATAAGAAGATGTCGCGTGAGTTTACCGGAACATTCACCGGCAAGGGCCTTGAATTTGGCGGCTCTCTTATCCGTCCCGAGGCAACCGGTTACGGTAACGTTTACTTCCTGCTTAACATGCTTGCTACACGCGGCATCGATATTAAGGATAAGGTAGTGGCAATATCGGGTTCGGGCAACGTGGCCACCTATACAGCCAAGAAGCTTCTTGAACTTGGTGCTAAGGTTGTGACAATGAGCGACTCTGACGGTTGCATCTACGTTCCCGAAGGATTGACCAAAGAGCAGCTTGACTATATATTCAAACTGAAGAATGAATATCGCGGTCGTATCCGTGAATTTGCCGAAGAATACGGTTGCGAATATGTTGAAGGCGGTCGTCCCTGGGTTTACAAGTGTGACATTGCAATGCCGTCGGCAACTCAGAACGAGCTTGATGGTGATGATGCACGCACACTTCTTGCCAACGGCTGTATAGCAGTGAGCGAAGGTGCAAACATGCCTTCTACCCCCGAGGCTATCAAGGAGTTCTTGAAAGCAAGAATTCTCTATGCTCCCGGAAAGGCTGCCAACGCAGGTGGTGTATCGGTATCGGGTCTTGAGATGGCTCAGAATTCACAGAAGCTGTCATGGAGCTCCGAGGAGGTTGACGAAAAGCTTAAGGGCATCATGGCTAATATCCATGGCCAGTGTGAGAAATACGGCAAGGAACCTGACGGATATGTTAACTATGTGAAGGGTGCCAACGTTGCCGGATTCATGAAGGTGGCACGTGCTATGATGGCACAGGGTATCCTCTAAAATAAGGTAACAACATTCTATACTCAATATCCTGAACAACGGGGTTGCATCAACCGATGCAACCCCGTTGTTTTTATGATTCCTATTGAATGCCTCGACTGATGTTTATTGCCAATCGATGGGTATGCCGGCTCCCAATTCAAAGTGACAGCAAGCGATGCCAAGGTCCATTTTGGTGAAAAATCCGATGCCGCGCGATGCCTTGACGCGGTTGTCGTCAAGCCATTGGAAACGGAACTTCTGTTGATTCAAGGCCGTGGGCGCAAGGAGTGCATAATCGACTCCGCGTTTGAACCAGTCGGGTGCCGTGGCGTAGTCGTCGCTTATCTGTTGTGGTGCCTTTATGCGATGGGCGGTTCCCGATTCGGCTCCATGTCCTATGGCTATCAAGGCGTATAATTTGTTGCCGTCAGGAATGTCTATGGGTGTATTTTTCTTGCTGAACGATAGGCCTACCCAACAGGTGTTGAGTCCTGCTTTCTGAGCTTCGAGTACTATTTTTTCACCGTAATATCCGAGTTTGGCTTCGGTGTCGTTGCTTTTAGGCCCTGTTAACGCTATGTAATTGGTGACATTGCGAAATTTGCCGTAGTGAGCCATAAGTGACCGTCCGAATGCGTTTGGCTCATTGACAACAAGTTGCATGTTTAATGAGCCTTCGGCATTGTATCGTCTGATTTGACTGTCAAGCATGACAACTTCATCGGCCGACAAAGGCTGTAGCGTATAGGTGCGTACTGAATGTCTTGATTTTATTATATCGTAATCCATCGAGGCGTTATTGTAGTATTATATCGGATATAACGAAAATCCGCCGGTAATTATTGCCGACGGACTCTCTTGTTATGCAAATCGTGTGAGCTTACTTTGTAGTATCATCTGTAGATTCATGCTCTGGAGCCTGATCTATTAGGTCGAGGAACTGGTCGAGCTTGGGCGTGATGATTATTTCGGTACGCCGGTTTCTCTGGCGGCCCGTATCGGTTGAATTGTCGGCAATGGGGTTGTATTCTCCGCGTCCGGCAGCTGACAGTCGTGAAGGATTTACACCGAATTTTGTCTGTAGAACCTGTACGACCGATGACGCACGAAGGGCGCTGAGATCCCAGTTGTTGCGAATGTTTGTACGCGATATGGGTACATTGTCGGTGTTGCCTTCAACCAGTACATCGTAGTCACGGTAATCCTTGATAATCTTTGCGATTTTGCTAAGAGTTTCCATCGCTTTTTCGTTTATCTGATAGCTTCCCGATTTGAAAAGCATATTGTCGGCGAGCGATATGTACACGACTCCTTTCAATACCTTTATGTCGACATCCTGCAATTCATCACGACTCAGTGAACGGGTCAGATTGTTGGTGAGCACCATGTTGAGTGAGTCGGATTTAGATTTAGCTTCGACAAGCTGCTTGATGTATTTGTTGGAAGCATTGATTTCATCGACAAGTTTCGAGATGTTTACGCTTCCCTGTGCGCTTTGCTTAAGACTTTGGTCGAGAGAACCTTGCAAGGCTGCATAATCATCCTTGAGCTCTTGATTGCGTTTTCGGGCCTCGGCAAGCATTGTTTCGAGGCTCTTGTTATTGGCGCGGCTTTCGGCAAGGGCCATTTGGGTGGCGTTGTATTCCTTGTTTAGCGCGTCATACTCTCCCTGTAGTGAAGAATACTTCTTATTGCTTACACAACTTGTAAGGGTAATGGCAGAAGCCGCTATGGCTATGATTAATCCGCGTGATTTCATTGTTTCTGAAAATTTAATTAATAAACTCGTAATTATTAACAACCGGCACTGTATTTCGGTTCTATTAAAGGGTGGGGCATAGGGCGGCCCGTTGGCCGATTTGCTGAATTGGGCAAGGTGTCGGCATGAAGGTTATGACTCGTGGCAGCCTGTAATTATGACAAATGAATTCTTGTAATTATTACTCGGACAATCTGTAATTATAGAGCATGACCATCTGTAATTGGGAAATGAATTATTTTGTGTATTGTTAAAATATTTCATGATAGTGATTTATAGCGGATCGGCCAAAATGAATGAACAAAAATTTGCATAGTACAAAAAAAGTAGCTACCTTTGCAACGCTTTTAGAAAGCACTGATTCGCTAGCTCAGCTGGTAGAGCACAACACTTTTAATGTTGGGGTCCTGGGTTCGAGCCCCAGGCGGATCACTAAAAATCAAGCAGTTAGATGAAAGTCTGACTGCTTTTTTCTTTGTAAAAACACTGTATTTTGACCATTTGTGTAAACCAAGGTGTAAACCGTAAACCAAATGGATGCAACAGTTAAAGTGTTGTGCTACAAGTCAAAGACTTTAGCAAACGGAGAACACCCACTGATGGTGTGTATCTGTAAGGACAGAAAGAGAAAGTACCAGAGTCTTGGAATATCCATCCACCCTACTCACTGGGACTTCAAAAAGAACGAGCCTAATGAGTTATGTCCTAACAGAGATGAAATAAGATTACTGATACAGCAGAAGCTCTATGACCTGCAAAAGACTATTCTTAGCAAGAGAATTGAGGGAAAGGATTTTACTGCCTCCTCTCTATTTAAGCCCAAGGGCGGCTCTCTCAGTCTACACAATAATGTTGGAGAGTGTTTCAATTATTATGTGAGAATACTGAAAGAGCAAGACAGACTAAGGTATGCAGGAATGTATGAAGTCAGCCTAAACTCATTCATCAAGTATGCTGGAAGCCTTGACATTCCTTTTAGTGATGTAGATGTGGTGTGGCTAAAGAAGTATGAAGCTTGGATGCTAAAACAAGGATTGGCTATTAATACAATAGGAACGAGAATAAGGCATCTTAGGGCTGTTTTCAATATGGCTATAGAACACCATGTCATAGACGAGGAGTGCTATCCTTTCCATGCTTACAAAGTATCCAAGTTGTCTCAATATCCACCCAAGAGAGCAATGAGTAAGGCTGACATTCAAAGAGTGATTGATTACAAAGGTAAAACAGATATAGAAAGTCTAGCTATAGCATTGTTTACCTTTTCATACTTCACAGCTGGCATTAACTTCATAGATATAGCTATGCTGAAGCATGATAATATCATAGATGGCAACCTGTGTTACCAGAGAGCCAAGACAAAGAAACAGATAGTGATTCCACTTCAAGAAGAATCAAAGAGAATTATATCCAATTATTCTGCTGATTCTGCAAACAGGTCAGGCTATCTATTTCCTATTCTGTCAGAGTTCCACAAGAGTGAAGCACAAGTAGCCAATAGGTTACATAAGGTGCTTGCTAAGGTAAACAAAGCCCTGAAGTTGATTGGTCAAGAGTTAGGTCTGCCAATCAAACTAACAACATATGTAGCCCGTCACTCTTTTGCCACAGTCCTGAAGAGAGCTGGAGTTTCTACATCTATTATATCAGAGTCTTTAGGGCATAGTTCAGAGAAAATCACCCAGATTTACCTTGATAGCTTTGAGAATTCTCAGATAGACGAGGCATTTTCTCATCTGAAATGACTAATTTTGCAACGCCAACTTTCATTTATATAAGAAAATAATCGGAGTTGGCGTTGCATTTAACCCTTTCAGCCATGAAGAAACCAAAACACTATATCAATCAGCCTGAATACCTTATTCCTTATGGGCATTGGGTATCTGTGGACTTACGTCCGGAAGGAGAAATTTTCCCATCTGAATTGAATGATGCTTTGTTAATTGATGAGGCATATAATAGTGGTGTAACTTTTAAGCATAGTAGAATCACATCAGATGGTTATGCTGTAAGTGTGATGGATATGACTATTCCTCATGGATTAAAGCTGGGAGAAGTCTTCGACAGAGTACCGTATGGCATAATCAACAAGACAATCACTGGTCTTGGAGCAACTACATTAGAGCTGATGACTCCTAAAAGAAACTCTATCATAGTTGTACCTACTAAGACTTTGGCATACAGTAAGGTTCTAACAGCAAATAAAGCTAAAGGAGATAATTATGCAATGTATGTCGGTAGTCCCATTGGTGAAGTGAAATCAAATATCAATTTGACCAGTGTAAGAGATTATGTTAGAGCCAAGAGAAGTGATGATGTAAATAAATTTGTAGTGGTTGCAGATAGTCTTCCAATGCTGTTGAATTACCTGTCTCAACTTGATATTGATGTCTATTCTGACTACTTTCTAATGGTCGATGAAATAGACACCCTTCAATCAGATAGTTCATATAGACCGAGACTTGAAGCGGTTATAGACCACTATTTTAAGTTTGATTTCAATAATAGAGCTGTTGTATCTGCAACTATAATCCCATTCTCCAATCCATTGTTTGCACAAGAACCATACTTGAAGATTGTATGGGATAAAAAGCCTGTAAGAAAAATACATCTGCTATATACCAACTATGCTGAACATGCAGCTATTAATGAGATAAATAACCTTCTTCAAATAACTCAGGATAAGATTCTTGTAGCATATAATTCACTTGATGGTATTTTCAATATAATAGACCAATTGGATATACCTAAAAAAGAGTGTGGAATATTATGCAGTGAGAGAAGCTCTGATAAAGTCACATACTATAAGGATGATTCTGAGGGAGCAATAGATAAGGATGGAAATCTTTTGAAGAAGGTTACCTTTATGACCTGTGCATATTTTGCCGGAATAGACATTCAAGACAGGTGTCACCTTATAATAATCTCATCCAAGAATACTGCTTATACATATTTGTCTGTAAACAAAATGACACAAATAGCAGGTAGAGGGAGGAATGGTAATATATCGGAAACCATCATATATGATATTCCAGCAAAGAAAGAATATGACAGGTTTGGCAATATAGAAGAGTATAGAGACTCCATATTGAGCCGGGCAACAAAGTATATCACATTTCTTAATGCTGCTCAAGAAATGATAGCAGAAGATAAGGATTTGGAGCCGATGGAATATTTTATCAAATCATATATGAGTTACATATCCAAGTCTAAACCTACTGTATATGACTATCCGTTAACTATCATAAGGCAGGACTCTATATCCAACAAGTTTGTCCCAGCATACTTTAACATAGACTCTCTATTGGAGAAGTGGACATTGAGGCATACATTGTATACCTCTCAATCGGAACTTGAAAAAGCACTAAAAGAAGATGGACAAGAGGTTATAACAATGTCTCCATTCCTATTACAGAAAGAGGAACATATCAAATTAGATAATGAGACCCGCAAGAAAGCAGATAAGATAAGGAAAGAAAAAGAACTTGAAAACCTTAAACAATCTTTGTTAGAGTGGCATAATAGTCATGGTAATGAGTATGCTCTTGAAGCTATATCCTCTAAAGTAAATAAAAAACTGAATGACACGATAGTAAAAGCATTTAAGCTCTTGCACTTATGCTATCCTGCCGAGGAACTGTTAGATATTCTTTTGGAGGGGTCAAAGAATGTTAAGATTTTTAGAAACATATATAATGCTGCGGTGTTTCATGCACTTCCACTTGATGACACCTTCAAGGCTAAGGTTATTCTAAAATTTGGGTGTAATCCGACAACAGGCAAGAGTGAATGTTATATTGATTATGCTCAAAGACAAAATCTCATTGCCGAATGTTGGATTGAGTCATTTATGGTTCACCCCAAGACTCTTGAGAATAACTTATCTGAATTAGCTACGTCATTCTTAAAGTTCAAGACCAGCAAAAGCAAATATTGCCCAAATGGATTCAACCCAAAAGAATTGCCAACTCCAATACCCAATGGATTTGCACGACCAGCCGGAGTTTTATGAGCAGGTGGACACCCCATTTGGCTAGGTGTCAATTTATCAGTTCCATCTGGGACAATCCGCGCTCTGTATAAAAGTTTATGCTTCGCTAATATGTCATTAGGTTGAATAAAACTGCCCCATTCAAAATATGTAATGTCAGTAAAAAATCTAGATTTAGTAGTGACATCTTCTTTTAGCTTATCCCAAACCTTAGTACATTCTAAAATCTCATCAATGTATCTTACTTTGTCACGAGCTCCATATTTAATGATTCCAAATTCATAGAGGTCATTAAGAATCTGCTTCGCACATTTTTCTGATGAAAAAATATTCCATTGAGAATTTAATGCTTCGATTAAGTCAGTTGAACTGCCTTCGTCTTTACAATAAAGTCCCGTAAATTCTATAAAGAAATCGTAAAGCTCGCTTAAGTCAATGACACAATCATCATTTTCACAACAATCGCAATGCGCTATTTCCGATGAAGAAGATATTATAAAATTTTTTATTTCCTCATCGTTAAAACAATTGGAACAGACCTTCATTTTTGCTGCGTAAGATAATTCTCGATAAGTTCTAAATGGTTCTTTATTGAAAGTTTCTTTAGAACTCCCAATCCGGGATAACGACTAGCATCTAATATCGCTATCAATTCTGAACTGGCCTGCGTACCCTGTATTTCGGAATAAAACGTTTTTAATTTAGTTGCCGCTTCATAGAATTTACCGGGAATATTCGTGTTGTCACTATTGTGGTCTGACACAAAATGTCTTACGAATATTTCGTCTTCATTCTTTTGATATGTCATATGAATGGCCACAGCATAAGGCAACATTCCACTCTCTTTAAAAGAACTTGGTAATGTTACATAGTCTGCGAACCCCTTATATCCGTCTTCACTATAATACCTGTGCTCCTCAGTGAATTTTTCTTCTGGTATATTTAGATAATCGGCATTTCTTGGCTGTTCATGAAATTGATCATCAAGTCTGATCAGCTCTTTCCCGGACTTTGCAAGCAGTCGTCTATTGCGACGATCTCCCTCTATGTTAGCCACAACATATTTAACCGAATTATTCCTCAGGAGTTGATTCACATCCTCTTTGGAAAGATCGATAGAGTCTTGAAAAATAATCATAACATCATTAAGCGAATTAGTAGCAATATAAGTTTCGATATAACTACCTGTCCCGCTGTAGATAAATGCAGGAATCCAGCCTACCAGTTCTTTAAGGGAGGGAAGATTTGCCATAATGTCTTGATTCTCTCGCTTAAAATCGCCATCGCTTGGGTTAAGCACCAATGCAAAACTAATATTTTTGCCAGACAAAGCATCAATAGCTGCCTTCAGCCCATTAAACGAACTTTTCACAGGCTCTATAATGGGACATACATGAGAGGGCGTTGGAGTCTCTTTTGAAAACTCTCTCAAAGCGATTAGCTCGAACTGCTTACCCCTTAGATATGGATAATACATAATTTTATATGCTTAATATTGGCTTGTTCAACGATTCTTTTAAAATGTCAATCTCTTCTTTTTTCAGATTTAACGACAGAGCTATCTGACGCAATTCAATAGGAGATGACCTTAAAAGAGAAGTATTATTCTTTCGGTGTTTGATTTCTTTTAATATCAATGGCCGCAATACTTCCAATGGAATCTGTTTCATCATTTCAAAACAATGATCAAACATTTTAAAACATGAAACATTTGGAATTATACCATAATAAGTCTCAATGATATTCTTATACTCCTGTGTATGGAGAACTCTCATAAGCAAAGCAATATCAATAAGCTGATTCTTATGAGCATCTCGAAATTGAATCAATTCAACAGAAGTTTTTGTATGGAAAAACAATAGTACACCGATATTTTCATCAATCAAATGGATGTATTTATCCAGTAAATCTTCTGAAACGATTAAGTAGCATTTGTCGAAAAATTTACTATAATTCTCCAATTGACTACTTAGTCGTTTAGGAGAATCATATTCGGTTTTAATTTCAAATGCCTTACTCTCACCATTAAAGAGCGCTATGTCAACTATCGAAGGAGGTATCTTAAATTCGTTAAATACAACAGTTTTCGATGTGCCATATTTATTGATAAGAATTTTTGTTATGAACTCATTCTTATACACATATTCACAACAATATTTTTTCCTTATAGC
This sequence comes from Muribaculum sp. NM65_B17, assembly GCF_004793735.1. Lineage (NCBI taxonomy): Bacteria > Pseudomonadati > Bacteroidota > Bacteroidia > Bacteroidales > Muribaculaceae > Muribaculum > Muribaculum sp. NM65_B17. The sequence continues at coordinate 29,452 of NZ_SRYY01000010.1, read as the reverse complement.
CCGGTAGATCTTTCTAACGACATCTCCGTATGTGACATAAGAACTAATGTCAATATCATACTGCTCAACAATAGCGTTTAACCTAGTAAAGTCATTATATTCAATTATATCCTTAAAGACAGAACGAGAGAATACTAAGGAAAAGCTCCTTAGCATATCTATTTCTGAGTATGGATATAGTTGGCTCATATCTATCTGGGTACTTTATCTTGCAAAGATAGTGATTTTAGGTTTAACAACAAAGCAATATGCTGTAGAACATATAGTATCTTATCGCCTGCCACCAATACCGCAGCGTTTGGGCTGAGATGGTTTCATCATTCGGTGGGCTTGCATCATGCAGCGATAGGCGAAGCGGCGGTCGTCTTCATCCGGATTGCGTCCCCACGGGAGGTCTGATGAGATGCCTCCGCCTCCGCATGACTGGGCGAATTGCGTCGCGCCATCGAGATAACCGAGGAACAAATACATCGCACACTTCAATATCTCGTTGGGTCGCTCGGCGATTGCAGTCAGGAACTCGCCATCAACCCTGGCTTTCTGTTCCGACGGCATGGTATCCAACAGGGAACGGACATCGACAACCATTCTGGCAAAGACGGCATCAGTAAGCCTCATACGCACCTGTTCTTGATTCTTTTCCGTGAACTCGTGGAAATTCTTTTCCGCATTATCTCGTTTCTCGCTGAGTGCGTCAAGTTCATCCTGAAGCTCGGTGAGTTGCCGGTCGGCGGTCTTTAGCTTGTCGCGCTTGTCGGCAAGTTTCCGTCCGGTAGATTCAAGCTGGTTTTCAAGTTCGGCGATGCGGCGACGCAGTTCGGAAACATCTCCGGCACCATTCTCGATGTCTGACTCCAACCGGGCTTTCTCGTCATTCAGTTCAGCCTCCTGTCTTTCAAGATTCGCAATCATGGTCGTTAGACCCTTCACTCGCCGCTCCGATTTCCGAATTTCATCTTCGAGCTGACGCAACTGTTCGCGGTTGTCGTCTATAAGTGTTTCGAGTCTAGCGTTCTCACGGTGAAGGTCGCGATTGTATTCAGCGGTCGAGCGATGGCGTGCGCCGGTCACTTGGATGTCATCGCCACGGTAAAGGCCGTATTTACGGTTCACTTCAATTGAGAATGAAATACAATTATCGTTCCCTTTATGTAAAATTCTATTTTGGCGGATGAAAAAAAATGATTAATTTTGCGCCAGTTTTGGCTCGCATAACGCGATTAATAGGGAATCCGGTGAAAATCCGGGACAGACCCGCTACTGTAATTCCTTCAGAACTCATCAATATTATGCCACTGTCGGCTTGACCGATGGGAAGGCGTTGACGAGGGGATAAGTCAGGAGACCTGCCAAGGCAACATATAGTTTTGTAGTTCTCGGGTTTATTACCACAAAACAGCCATTGTTCTCCTAAAGGGAGAACGATTATGGTTTGCTGCGTAATAGTACCCCAATTTAAATTTGCAGCAAACCAAATGAAAAATTGGATACTTATTATCGTCATCTTAGTACTCCACCTGCCTTCGCAGGCGGCTAAGCCCTTTTATACACTTTCGGGAAGAATTTCGGACAGATTGAGCGAACCTGTTTCATTTGCGACGTTAACCTTCAACGATAAAAAATATATAACCACAGTTGATGTTGACGGCAGATATGAAATTAAGTTGGAGAAAGGCGTATACTCCGGAATAGTGTCAGCTGTAAGCTACAGAACAGTTGATTTTAAGATAGAATTGGCAAAGGATACTGTCTTCGACATTGTGATGGAAGAGGATGCGGTGCAACTTCAGTCTGTTAATGTCTATGGTAAGACAGTCGGAAAACAACTTGAGGAGGGCGCATTTTCAGTCAATGCGGTTGAAATAGCTCCGAATCTTAATAAGATGGTCACTCTGAACGACCTTATCGACCGTACCTCGGGTGTGAAAGTTAGGCGAGAAGGTGGGGCAGGTTCTGACTTTGATCTGACCATCAACGGAATGTCGGGCAATTCAATCCGTTATTTTATAGACGGAGTCCCTCTGGAGACAAAAGGCACAGGTCTCACTCTTGACAATGTACCTCTTAATACCGTCGAGAGAATAGAATTGTACAAGGGCGTCGTTCCCTCATATCTCGGTGCTGATGCGTTAGGCGGCGCGGTAAATATCGTAACCCGTAAGAAACGGCAGAATTATCTTGATGCCTCGTATGGGATAGGTTCTTTTCATACGTATTTAGGAGATATCACAGGACAGTATTACATTCCTGGCACACCTGTAGTCATACAACCGACATTCAGCGTCAATTATTCAAAGAATGACTATAAGATGAAAAATGTCGAGGTATGGAGCGAGGAACAAGACCGTTATATTTTTACTAACAAACAGCGCTTCCACGATGATTATTTTTCTCTGTTAGGTCAGGTTGAAGTTGGCGTGAATGATGTGAAATGGGCGCATAAGTTTTTTGTCGGTTTTTCGTATAATAAGCTGGACAAGGATATTCAGACAGGCGCTATGCAGAATAAGGTCTATGGTGAAGCCAGCCGACACACACATTCCTATAATATTTCAGCCCGCTACAATAAGAGATGGGAACAGGTGTCGACACGTCTTACCTTATCCCATACATGGGATCATAGTGAGACTGTTGATACCGCCTGCCGCAAATATTCGTGGGACGGCACATGGATGCCTTCATCCGGCAATGAAATGAATAATCGAGCAAGGACAATTCGCGTTTATAAACGCCCACTTACTGTTTTGAATACCGGAGTAGACTATGAGCTTAACGAACACAATACTTTTGCGTTCAACTATATGCTTAATCGGCGGGGCAATAACAGATATGATGAAATTGATAAGAACTTCGAACCGTCGAATGATGTTGTTACGAAACACATTCTGTCGCTTACATATTCTCAATCGTTCTTCAACAAAAAATGGCAGACTTCCTATTTTGTCAAAGACTATATTAATGCTCTGTCAATTAAGCAGTCTGATGATATTGTAATCACTGGTTCGGACAAAATCGATAGAAATAATGTGAAGAATTATAGGGGCGCGGGAGTCGGAAGCCGTTATTCTGTTTGTGAACCCTTGTCGGTTAAAGGATCATATGAGCACAGCGTCCGGTTGCCATTATCAAGAGAATTACTTGGCAACGGGACTACTGTCTATCCAAATCTTGCTTTAAGCCCGGAAGCGAGCAACAACTATAATCTGGGAATATTCGGCATATATTATTTTGACAGTCTGAATCAACTGAGTTATGAAGCCAATGGATTCATCCGTCATGTGCAGAACTATATCCGTGCAACAGTTTCGGAAAGAGAGGGAATGATGCAGTATGTCAACGAGCCAGCTATTGATATAAAGGGATTTGACGTAGAAGTCTCGTATGTCTGGAATAATTCATTTCAGTTTACAGCTAATGCAAGCTGGAGTGATGCGCGGGATCTGAAGAGATACAAGACCGACGGCAATCTTTCTGCAACATATAAAAACAGAGTTCCGAACCGACCTTGGTTTTTCGGCAATATAGACGCGTCATATACTTTTCGAGATCTTATCATGAAGACCGACCGACTTGGGATTGTAGCGGAGTACCAGTATATCCATTGGTATTATCTGAATTGGGAGGCATTTGGTGCCGCCTCGTCGAAAGCACGTATTCCGACGCAGAATATTACTAATGTATCTCTCTCCTATTGCTGGCACAACGACAGGTATAATGTCTCCTTAGAATGTAACAATATATTTGACCGGCTGGCCTACGACAACTACATGCTGCAAAAGCCTGGGCGGTCATTCGGGGCAAAATTCAGAATATTCATTAACTAACAATCAATTAACAATAAGCAATGAGAAAAATCAAATTTTTACTTATTTCGTTCATGGCGCTTTTCATCGCCTTTGGCATGACAAGTTGCTCGAGCGAAGACGAGCCGGATCAACCGGACGATCCAACAGTCATTCAGGATTATCATTTCGACCTCTGGGTCGCACTTGACCGTCACGGCGGTATGGGGCGCGATGTACAGACTCTTGTACGCAGCGTAAACTCTCTCGAAGCAGGTCAGCCTGAAATTACATTCCAGGGAACAGGTACTGAAGTGAATTCAATTCTTTCGCTTGAGACCATACTAAAGGGCGCGTACTATTATCAGGTTCCTGTTTCCGGCGATCGCTTTGCCAAGTACATCATCAAAGACAATAAGGTTGAGGTTGTCAAAGAACGCCGCTTCCAAACCAACACCTACGCAACCCGCAAGTACACCCATGCTTGGATTAATGACAACACCCTTGTCATAATGGCAGCAACCGGTGACGCTACTAAAATCGTATGGACAAAGCTCAACGCGGATGACATGACTATCATCAGCGAAGGGACTCTTGATGTGCCGATGCCCGAAGGCGGTGAGCTTTTCACTACATCAGGTATCCTTAACTATCGCGCATCCGACAACAAACTGTTCTACTTCTATTTCGCCAAGCAGAGTGGACGCCGCGGCAAGAGGGTGACACCTATGATGACCGCTGTCATCAATCCTGCAACAATGGCTGTTGAAAGCAATACCCCATGCTTCCTCGATTGTGAAATGGTAGGCACTGCATATGGCGAGCTTCTCCAGACAACGACTTTCATCGACGGAAACAACAATCTTTATATAGCTTGTGTGACAGACGATGCCGATGGCAAAGAATACAGCCATCTTCTCAAGATTCCGGCCAATTCAACCTCATTTGACCAAAGCTACGATGGTTTCACTGCCGGTGGAAAGCTGATTTCGGTGATGTATGTTGGCGACAACAAAGTCGTGGCTTATGCGCGTGATGACGCCGCAGGAACGGACATCGATTCCTTCAGCCATTATTATACTGTAATTGATGTTGTCTCAAAGACAAGCACTCCTATCACTTATAATGGTCAACGTCTTGCTTACAGCAGCGGTCGCTTCTCGTCGCGTATGGCCTATGTCAATCATAAGGCTTATGTAGGCGTGGATACAGAAGGTCAGAAACCTCAGATTTATATCTACGATGTAGAAAAGAACCAGACTGCACTTGGTGCGACGATGGCTTCAGGCTACTACTTTGAGCAAATCAGAGTTGTAGAAGACGCTAAGTAAACGAACAATTATTCCTTTATATGTCGTTCTCCCGGAACATTCTGCCAAATAAGTTCCGGGAGTACTTTAGCCATTTAATAGATATGAAGAGAAAATTCATAGTGTTTATTATAACTATGTTGAGTATGGCGGCTGCACATGCGCAAAGTTTCGATAGTGTGCCGAAAGAAAAAACAGCGATTCTTATGGTGCATTTCGGCACGACCTATGACGATACCCGTAACGCGACTATCGACGCAATTAATGAAAAGACGAAAGAACATTTTCCAGGCGTAACTGTCGTGGAGGCATATACTTCGCGTATCATTATCAACAGACTGGAAAAACGCGGAATCCATAAACAGACACCGCAAGAGGCCTTACTTCGACTTGCTGCCGACGGCTATACCCATATCATAGTTCAGGGAACCAACGTAATCGATGGAATCGAAGCCGAAGTATTGCGTAATGACGCTAAATTGATGACACCGTTTTTCAAAGAAATACGGGTGGGACGTCCATTGCTTTATTCTGTGGATGATTGTCAGAATGTGGTCGGTATTTTAATCAATCGATATGGAAAAAACACGCAGAAGAACGGAGCCTTAGTATTAATAGGTCACGGGACCTCGACTCCGGCTAACGCTGTTTATTCCCAGATAGACTATATGCTGACAGCCGACGGCGCACCTCAATTTCATGTAGCTACAGTTGAGGGTTATCCTACATATGCAACGACATTGGCACGATTGAAATCGTCAAAGACAAAAAGCGTAACGCTTGTTCCTTTCATGTTCGTTGCAGGCGATCATGCCCGCAATGATATTGACGGCGAGTGGCGCGAGAAATTTGAAAAAGAAGGTTTCAAGGTATCGGCAATCCTGGATGGATTAGGTCAGATACCCGAGATTCAAGATATTTATATCGACCATATCAAGGATGCCTTTGATGCGCCCGTTCTTGATTCAGCGAGTCAGAAATCATCATACATAAAGGAAAACCTATAATTATGACAAGAGTCAGGAATAAAGTCCTAATAATTATCGGGATAATCATTGTCCTTGGTGGTTGCATCTACAGTGTCCACGTATTGTGGTTCAGGCCGATCTCTGTCCTTGTCGTCAATGCACTTCCGGCACAAGAAGCAGAAATAGTGCTCAACAACGACTGTAGTGATATTGAAGTTTCATGTCGATCGATGGAGGACGCCGGGGATTTCGAGAAGTATGACGCGGTATTGATGTATGGCCGAGGTCTTTATCTTGACTCGTTACAGTTGGTTTCGCTTGAAAGAGCAGCAGAAGAAGGTGTTCCTGTTTTTACCAACACGCTGCGTAATTTTAGTTTTGCCGTCAACCATAATCTTGATTCTGCACAGTGCCGACAACTTCAGAAATATTTCTCCAATCAATGTGGACGAAATTATCGCAATCTTGTCAGATATACAGCTGCCATTGCGGCTCCTCGCAGAATCGACAGTGATTTGTACGAAGACCCGGTTGAGATGCCGTTCAATATGTATTACCATATCGAACCAGGCAAGTATTTCGATAGAGCGGCAACGCTTACTGAATATCTAAAACAGGAAGGCTTATATAACCCGAAAGGAACAAATGTAGCATTCGTATCGGGAGTGAGTTTCCCGGTGGAAAATAATCGTGCGCAAATAGATACGCTTATGTCGCGACTTACCCGCGCCGGCTATAATATCTATCCGATTACAGCTACGGGACCAAAGCGTGCCTGGATGATAAAAGAGGTGAAACCTGAGGCAATCGTTTATCTTCCGATGGGACGTTTAGGAAATGATTCACTTATCAACTGGGCATACCGGCAGCAGATACCGCTGTTTATGCCATTCCCTCTCATTCAGTCAAGAAAAGAATGGCTGGATGTAAATAAGCCGATGGGCGGCGGTACTCTAAATGCCCGTATCGTTGTTCCCGAAATAGACGGCGGAATGACTCCTCTATGCATTTCAACGCAGAACGCAAGCCATTCCGGCTATCTGCTCTATACGCCGGAGCCGGAACGAATAGATGCCTTTATGGAGCAATTTGAGCGCTATATGCGTCTGAAAACCAAATCGAACAGCGAAAAAAAAATCGCCATTGCCTATTTTAAATCTCCCGGCAAAGATGCCTTATTGGCATCCGGCATGGAGGTAGTGCCGTCGCTTTATAATTTCCTCGAACGGCTTAAAAAAGAGGGCTATGATGTCAACGGACTTCCCTCAAGAGTAGAAGAGTTTAAACATCAGCTTATGAAGCAGGGGAGCGTCATGGGGTCGTATGCTCCGGCAGCGCAGGAAACTTTCATGAACGAGTCACATCCGGTTTGGATTAATAAAAACGAATATGAAAGATGGGTAAAGGATGTTCTGCTTCCGGAAAAATATAACGAGGTCGAGGAACGTTACGGCAAAGCTCCCGGCAGCTTGTTGGCAAGAGGTGACAGCCTTGCTGTCGCTGCATTGCGTTATGGCAACATCCTTCTGTTTCCTCAGCCGAGACCGGCTCTGGATGATGACGATTTCAGACTGGTTCATGGTGTTGATGTACCACCACCTCATTCATATATTGCGCCATATCTTTATATGCAGAAAGGGTTTGATGCGGACGCGGTTATCCATTTCGGTACTCATGGCAACCTTGAGTTTACACCTGGCAAGAATGCCGGACTGTCACAGGCAGACTGGGCGGAAGTTCTGATCGGCAATCGTCCGCATTTCTATTTCTATACCACCGGTAATGTTGGTGAAGCTATTATCGCAAAACGCAGAAGCCATGCTGTGATAGTGACCCATCTGACACCCCCTTACGTAGAGAGCGGAATGAGAAAGAAATATGCCTCGCTAATCGAAGAAATACATGATGCTATCGCAGACCCGTCACGAAACACAAACGCTCTTAAAAATAAAATCATGGATCTGGGTCTGCAAAAAGACTTCGGACTTGATTCTGTGCCGACAGGAACATATTCCATTGATGAACTTAAGAAAATAGATTCATTTGTCGAAGAGCTTGCTAATGAAAAAATCACCGGCGCATATTATGTTATGGGGGAGTCTTATTCTCCTGCAGATATGACAACCAGTGTCCTTGCAGTGTGTGCGGATAAACAGGCTTATGAAAAAGCCAAAAAAGATTTTGAGAGAGGGAAGATTACAAAAGAAGAACTGCAGGATTTCACTTTCATCGCTCACCGTTATCTGCCGATGGCAAAAAAGGAGATAACAGATTGTCTCAACGGTGTTTCTCATTCCGAAACCGGTGAAGAGGCGCTCGAATACCGCAGGCTGCTGACAGAATCGGCAGGTGCGGAAATTAACAGTATGGTGAATGCGCTGAATGGGATTCCTGTTTGGCCGGCTCCTGGTGGCGATCCTGTATTGAATCCCAATGTCCTTCCTATGGGCAGGAATATGTACAGTATAAATGCAGAAGCAACTCCTGGTCCGAAGGCATGGGATGACGGTGTCGTTCTTGCAGAACAGACACTGAAAAATTATCTCTCTAAACACGGCGAATATCCCCGTAAAGTAAGCTATACTTTCTGGGCCGGTGAGTTCATATCGTCGCATGGAGCGACCATTGCTCAGGCAATGAGAATGTTGGGCGTAGAGCCGGTAAGGGATGAACAGGGACGCGTGATGGATTTAAAACTTACACCGTCCGAGACTTTGGGGCGTCCTCGAATTAACATTCTCGTGCAGGTATCGGGGCAGTTGCGCGATATTGCCGCTTCCCGTTTAAAAATGTTGACCGAAGCTGTGGAGCTCGCGGCCGGAGCGAAAGATGACATATATCCTAATTTTGTCGCCGAGGGGACGCTGGCGCAGGAGAAAGAGCTTGTCGAAAAAGGAGAATCTCCACAGCGTGCGCGTGAACTTTCCAATATGAGAGTATTCGGTCCCGTTAATTCTGGCTACAGTACCGGTATGCTGCGATATACTGAAAGTTCGGGCGAATGGGACGACAAGGCAGAACTCGTCGACGGATATCTCAACAATATGTGTGCTGTTTATGGCGATGACGACAACTGGGGGACTATGAATAAAGATTTGTTCTCTGCGGCTATATCGAAGACAGATGTTATCGTACAACCTCGTCAAAGCAACACCTGGGGACCGATTTCTCTTGATCACGTTTATGAATTTACCGGTGCGCTTTCGCTGACATCGGCAGCCATTAACGGCAAGGAACCGGATGCAGTCTTTGCCGATTACCGCAATTCCTATCTTCCCAGACTTCAGGATACACGTGAGGCTGTGGCGGTCGAGACAAGAGCAACGATCCTAAATCCTGAATTTATTCGACAACGAATGAAAGGAGATGCGACGACAGCTCAGATGTTCGGAGAAATTTTCAGAAATATTTTTGGCTGGAGCGCTACCAGAAGCAGCGCTCTGCCAAAGGATATTTATGATGATCTATATGAATTATATATCTTTGATAAAGAAAATCTCGGAGTTAAAGACTACTTCGAGAACGTAAATCCTGCCGCTATGCAGGAAATGACGGCGACAATGCTTGAAAGTGCCCGCAAAGGATTTTGGAAGGCAAATAAAGAGCAACTGCTGAATACGGCATCTCTGAATGCGCAGATTACAGAAAATCATGGTGCGCCATGTACGGAATTTGTATGCGGCAATAAAAAGTTGCAGGAATTCATTGGCTCAAATCTTGAGGGTAAGATTTCGGAAAATTTCAAGGATAACATGGCTAAAGCTACTGCAAATCCGGCAGGTGCTAAAGTATTGAAAGAAAACAGCGGCAATATATTGTCTATTTTCGACAGCGATAATATTTCCGGCGTTGTAATATTTATAATTGCCGGCTGTCTGATTTTGATATTTGCGGTTATTGTATTAAAGAAAAGGAGGCGGAAATGAGCTGGATGCTTATATCGTTATGCTTTATCATTTTCTTCTCTTCAGAAGTGAAGATGTCGCTCATGTCCTTGAAAATATCTGTAATATGGTCACTTTTCTTCGGCGTTGCGGGATATCTGGCTACAATTATGTTTTCAGGCATGTCAAGACTTGAAGCTTTAAGCGTTCTGAATACGTCAGATATATCCACTCTTGAATTTGTTGAACAGCTGATAATGTACGCGTATTTCTTTTCAGGCGCACTTCTGAAGAAAATATTAGATTATTATCCCGGTTTGATGCTTTTGGCTCCGGTGTGTGTATTTGCCTATCTTTTTGTGGGTCAGTTCCCCGGAATGGATTTTACTCTTGTCGGAGCAATGGTGGGGTGTATAGTTTTTTCACTCTCCGCAGGATTTGTAGTGCTTCTAAGATACTTGGCAGCGAACTTAAATGTGTTTTATAAGACTGTCCTTGTTGCAACTTTGGTTAATATTTTATTCTACGGCCTTTTATGAAAACTCTATCTGACATTCTCTTCGTAATCTCTAACGGACTGCTCATTCCGGTAATCATTCTCTTGTTGTACCTTGCAATGCGTGCGGTCTGGGTTCTGTTCTGTTTCTATAACGAGTACAAGCAGAAAATGAAGATTGCCGGTATTTTCAGACAGATGATACAGAATTATTCTCCAGAAGAGCTTGATTTAGCTCAAGAGCAACTGGATAGTCCCGGTAAAGACTGTGTGGCGGCATGTTTTCAAAATCTTTTATCTCACAAAGATGATAAGATATATTGCGAGCATCTTCTTGCAGATTTTCAGGTTGACGTGCAGAAACAGCTTTCAAAATACAGAATACTTATAAAGCTCGGTCCCATGCTGGGACTGATGGGTACTCTTATCCCGATGGGACCTGCGTTAATTGGTCTGGCAAGCGGTGATATTGTTTCAATGGCTTATAACATGCAGGTCGCTTTTGCGACAACTGTTGTCGGAATGGCTGTGGCGGCAATAGGCTTGGCCGCACTGCAAATGAACAAGCGCTTTTATGCCCGTTCGTTTAATGACCTCGATTTTGTTTTCCAAAAAATTACAGCGCAATGAGACAGAATCCGATAATGACAGAAGATGAAAACAGCGACAATCCCTTGGGCATGCTGACAAATCTGTTTGATGTCGCAATGGTATTCGCAGTGGCGCTTATGGTTGCATTGGTCGCACATTTCAACATGAACGAAATATTCTCCAAAGAAGATTATACCATAGTGAAAAATCCAGGAACTGAGAATATGGAAATTATTATGAAGGAGGGCAATAAAATTAAAAAATATACCCCGTCGGATACTGAAAACCAGGCAACCGGCTCGAAAGGTCGGCGAGTAGGTTCTGCCTATCAGCTTGAAAACGGAGAGATAATATACATCCCAGAATGAAATAAAAAGAAGAATATGAAACTTTTAGGATTGATTGCTACATTTGTATCTGTTATTCTTACTTGTTCTTGTGGAGGAAGCCATACTTCTTCAGGACAAGGTGATGACGAAAATATGACAGTAGATTCCATTTCCATGGTCTCACCGAAGTATGCCAAAGGCTTCAAAGTGAATTATCTTGACGACATAGTCCTTCTCGATATCAATGATCCTGAGAATCGTGAAGCGGAACGATTTCACTTTGCCTTGACTGATAAAGATTACTCAGGGACTATGCCCGAAGGTTATACCCGCCTTAACATTCCTGTAGAGACGGCAATCTGCATGACATCTCTTCAACTATCTAATTTTATTAAGCTTGACATACCTGAAAAGGTTGTAGGGATAACAAGTACGCGACATCTGCACAATGAAAAAATGAACAGACAGCTCAAAGAGGGCAAGACACATAAAATCGGAATCGAGGGCAATTTTGACAATGAGGTCATAATGGCGCTAAATCCCGACGTAATATTCATATCTCCATTCAAGAGAGGAGGCTACGATGCCATCCGCAACGTTGACATACCGATGATTCCTCATCTCGGTTACAAGGAACTCAGCCCACTCGGTCAGGCTGAATGGATAAAAGTGATTGGCTTGCTCACTGGCAATGCAGAAAAAGCCAACAAAGAATTCAGCGCTATCGAAGGACGGTATAACGACCTGAAGGCGTTGGCAGATACAGTCAAGACCCGGCCTACTGTTTTCAGCGGTGAAATGCGCGGCGGCAACTGGTACGCAGTCGGTGGCAAAAGTTTCCTCGCACAGCTCTTCCGCGATGCCGGCGGCAGTTATTTTCTGAAAGACAATACTGAGTCGGGTGGAGTGGCTCTTGATTATGAGACTGTATATACGAATGCCGCCAACGCCGAATACTGGCGCATTGTAAACAGTTTCGATGGCGACTTCAGTTATAACGTACTAAAAGAGCAGGATAACAGATATACGGATTTTGACGCATGGAAAAATCACGGTGTAATATATTGCAATATGAAAGAGGTCCCATTTTATGAAAAAATGCCGGTTGAACCGGAAGTGGTTCTTGCCGATTTTATCCATGTTTTCCATCCGGATATTCTTCCTGAACATACTCCAGGTTATTATCATCTACTGAAATGAACCTACTGAAATGAACCGCAATACAAGGATTTTCCTAATGCTGTTATTGATAGGATCAATAATAGTCTTTCTTGTTCTGAATCTACTGTTGGGTACGGCCAGGATACCGGCGGGAGATGTTATCGCCATACTGTTCGGAGCCAAAAGCGACAATCGGATATGGACTAATATTGTCATGAAATCCCGTTTGCCGCAGTCCCTTACGGCAATGATGGCAGGTGCCGGACTGGGCGTAAGCGGTTTGTTGATGCAGACAGTGTTCCGCAATCCGTTGGCAGGACCGTCGGTACTGGGCATTAGTTCGGGAGCGAGCCTTGGCGTGGCGTGTGTGGTTTTGCTGTCCGGGAGCATCGGTGGTGTGGCTCTGAGCAAACTCGGTGTTATCGGCGAAGTGACAATCACAATGTCAGCCATAATAGGTTCACTGCTGATTATGGCATTGATCGCCTTTGTCGCCCAAAAGGTCAGAGGCAATGTGACACTGCTTATCATGGGGGTCATGATCGGTTATATCGCGAATGCCATTATCGGCGTTCTGAAGTTTTTTAGTGCCGAGGAGGATATTCGAGCTTATGTAATATGGGGTCTTGGTAGTTTTTCGCGGGTATCAGGTGGGCAGACGTGGGTATTTATAGTCCTCATGCTCATTATTCTCCCTTCAGCATTTTTCCTCATAAAGACTCTTAATCTCTTGCTGCTCGGCGACTCATACGCACGCAATTTGGGCCTCAATATCAAACGGGCGAGATTGCTCGTTATAGGCTGTTCAGGAATTTTGGTGGCTGTCGTCACGGCTTATTGCGGTCCTATAGTATTTTTGGGTCTAGCAGTTCCACATATATGTCGTGGTCTTTTCCACACATCGAATCATGCCGCGATTCTTCCTGCGTCGTTACTAGGAGGAGCCTCGCTTGCTCTGTTATGCAACTTGATTGCCCGTTTGCCGGGATTCGAAGGAGCCCTTCCTGTCAATTCCGTGACGGCACTCGTAGGCGCTCCGGTTGTTATGTGGGTGTTGTTTAACAAACGTAAAAGCGAAGTATGAGTCATAAGATAGAAACTATCAGAATAGTCGATTTAGAGACCGGGTACAGAAGTGGCAGCAGAACCACTGTCATAACCCGCAGTGTCAGTGCTTCGCTTTATTCGGGGGAACTGACTTGTCTTCTCGGTCCCAATGGCGCAGGCAAGTCCACATTATTAAAAACGCTGACTGCATTTCTTCCCCCTATAAAAGGCGAGATTTTCATCGACAATAAACCTTTATCCGATTATTCGGACGCCGAGCTTTCCAAGGTTATCGGTGTTGTCTTGACAGAGAAACTGAACCTCAATAATATGTCGGTAGAAGAACTCGTTGGGCTTGGCCGAAGTCCTTATACCGGCTTCTGGGGGCACATGAATGGAAATGACCGGCAAATCGTAGCGGAAGCTATTTCACTTGTCGGGATAGGAAACCTCAGCGGGCGGATGATTCAGACCCTTAGCGATGGAGAACGTCAGAAAGTGATGATTGCCAAAGCTCTCGCACAAGAGACTCCGGTAATTTTCCTTGACGAGCCGACAGCTTTTCTTGATTATCCGAGTAAAGTAGAAATCATGCTGTTGCTTCAGCGTCTTGCCCGTGAAAAAGACAAAACAGTCTTTTTATCCACACATGATTTGGAACTCGCACTTCAGATAGCTGATAAGATATGGCTGCTCGATAAACTTCATGGAGTTACTATAGGAACACCTGAAGATCTGGCGCTTGAAGGAGAAATGAGCAGATATTTCCATCGCGATGGAGTAGTGTTTGATCGGGAAAGGGGGCTTTTCAAAATCTGTCATAAGATGGATAGGGTGGTCAGGCTGATTGGTGAAGGCCCAAGATTCAATATGGTTAAGAAAGCACTTGCAAGACAAGGAATCGAGGCTGACAGCAATCTCTCCAACGAAATTATTATTGAGGTTGATGGAGACAGTTACAATATTAACGGCCGTCTGGTAAAGTCGATAGGTGCTTTGTTGGATGCGGTGAAAGAATTGATATGAAGAAGTTGCTGATAATTATCGACGGTATGGACGATGATCCCCATCATGCATTGGGGAATCTGACGCCTGCGCATTTTGCCTATATGCCTGCGCTGCAGCATATGCGTGAAAATGTTCCTAAAGATTTATGTACACGATCATGGTTTGAAGCATTAGGTTATGGTCTCGAAGTCAAGGACAGAGATTTTTGTCTGAGGTGTAATCTGATTTCTCATCACGATGGCATTCTGACTTCTCATTACGGTTCTGAAGTCTCACCTCGTCAATGTCATGAAATAATAGATATGCTTAACAATCAGTACTGTAGCGAAAAAATTAAATTCATTGACTGTGGTAACTTCAGGAATCTCCTCATTGTGCATGAAACAGAAGCTTCGATTAAGGCAGAAGCACCTGACGAAGTGTCACACATCATAGACACGTGAAAAAAAGTGCGGGTCCTTGAGGATATAGACCGAGAACTTCTTATGTCTATGCTAAAAGAAAAAATAAATCTTGAAATAACTGTACAATCCGACCACGGAACATCTTCTATCTCCGGTCTGCATCTTGACACGCCGGTGGAAGTTGTACGATATATATTAATTAGAGATGAAAAGTAAAATAACAGTCGTAGGTATAGGACCGGGAGGGGAGGGAGATATGACTTCACGCGCAATCGAAGCTCTGCAAAATGCCGGTATAGTAGTAGGATATAATTACTACATTCCTTTTATATCCCATCTCTTGAAAGGAGATGTCGAAATAGTGGAGAATGGAATGAAGCAGGAACAAAAACGCATCGAAGAAGCGGTTGAGATTGCCGAAGAGGGTCGGGATGTATGCGTTATTAGTTCCGGCGATTCAGGAATTTATGGTATGGCTCCGCTCGTCTATGAAATGCTGAAGGAAAAAGAAGTTGATGCCGAGGTGGAAGTCATTCCCGGCATAAGCGCGTTTCAAAAAGCGGCATCATTGCTCGGAGTTCCAGTCGGTCATGATTTCTGTGTAATATCATTGAGCGACCTGATGACACCCTGGGCTATTATCGAAAGACGAATCAAAGCTGCCGTGGATGCCGATTTTGTTACTGCTGTTTACAATCCCAAAAGCACAGGGCGATATTGGGAGCTTTATCGTTTGAAAGAGTTATTCCTGCAAGGTCGTAGCCCTGAGACGCCTGTCGGATATGTTCGTCAAGCAGGACGCGACCAGGAAGAAGTGAGAGTGACCACGCTTCGCGATTTTGATTCTGAGGATGTCGATATGTTCACTGTTGTCATAATCGGCAACTCGCAGTCGTATCAATGGAATAAAAGCATTATTACTCCTCGCGGTTATTATAGAAACGAAACTAAGGATGATGAAAGACCTGGACAATCAATCATGGTTGAAAGTTTCCGCACGATAGAGAAAGAACTTGTCAATCCCGATATACCGATCGGGAATAAATGGCCGTTACTACACGCCATACATACCACGGCGGATTTTGACATGGAGAATATCCTGAGAGTAGACGATAACGCTGTTGAGCGGATTTATACCGCATTGACAGAAGGGAAGGTAAGGACAATTATCACTGATGTCACAATGGCCGCGTCAGGCATAAGGAAAGGTGCCATTGAACGTCTTGGGATAGAAGTAAAGTGTTATCTCAACGATCCCGCCACCACCCAGCTTTCCAAGGAAAAAGGAATTACCAGAACTCAAGCCGGCATACGGCTTGCTGCCAAAGAACATCCGGATGCCTTGTATGTATTCGGGAATGCTCCTACGGCTTTGATGGAACTATGCACGCTCATACGTCACAAAAAGGCCGGCCCCTGTGGTATAGTTGCCGCGCCGGTTGGATTCGTCCATGTATGTGAGAGCAAACATATGGTAAAACCCTTTGTCGGTATACCGAAAATCATCGTTGAAGGACGCAAAGGAGGAAGCAACCTTGCTGCGACACTCGTAAACTCAATCCTCTGCTGGCCTGATGCCGAACAGTTAAAACCCGGAAGAGATGTCTGACAAGAAATTCACGGTAATAGGATTATCGGACAGTAACGAGCAGTTTTTCGCTCCTGAAGTACTTGCGGCAATCCGAGGCGGAAAAGTATTTTCAGGCGGAAAACGTCATCATGAGCTGGTGGCTCACCTTATGCCGGCAGATGCAGTATGGATTGACATTTCCGTGCCATTGGAGGATGTATATGATCGCTATCTCCCATACCGGGAGATTGTCGTGTTCGCTTCCGGAGACCCTCTTTTCTATGGTTTCGCGGTCACCCTTCAGCGGGAATTCCCTAATGCCGAAATAGCTGTTTTCCCCTCTTTTAATTCATTGCAGCTTCTTGCCCATAGATTGTTGCTCCCTTATTCCGAAATGGTTAATGTTTCGGTAACAGGACGTCCTTGGAAGAATCTGGATGTTGCATTGATCCGAAATCAACAGCTTATCGGTGTTCTTACCGACCGAAAGAAAGGTCCGGCAGAGATTGCAGCCAGAATGTTGGATTACGGATACTCCAACTATGTAATGTATCTAGGCGAATGTCTTGGCAATTCGTCTGAAACAGTGAGAACTCTTGCTTTGGATGAAGCTGTCTCGACTGAATTCAGAGTGCCTAATTGTGTGATACTTCAAATGATGAAACCTAAAGTACGACTTTTCGGAATACCGGAAAATCTTTTCAGCCACCTTGAAGGAAGGGAAAATATGATAACCAAGATGCCCGTCCGTCTGCTGTCGCTTGCCATGATGGATCTGTATGGTAAATCCACAATGTGGGATGTCGGTTTTTGTACAGGTTCGGTTTCTATCGAGGCTAAGCTGCATTTTCCCGAACTGAACATCATATCATTCGAGCGCCGGGAGGAATCGCGGAGATTGTTGGAAGCTAATGCACGTGAATTCGGAACTCCAGGAATAGAAGGGGTTATCTCCGATTTCATGGAATGTGACTTAATCCGATATCCCGAACCGGATGCCGTGTTTATAGGCGGTCACGGCGGTAAACTTGAAGAAATGGTAAAACGTATATTTCATCATTTACGCCCCGGTGGCACGGTTGTGTTTAACTCAGTGAGCGAGGATAGCTGCAGGACATTCACTGCGGCAGTAGAAAGCTGCGGAAGGCAGATCGTGAAGTCTCACATTCTCAGTCTTGATTCCCATAATCCAATAACGATAATAAAAGCGATATGAAACATATAGTTTACCTCAATGAAACCGGGCTCAGTCTGGCGACAAAGATTCAGTCTGAACTTAAGGATTTCCAACTCACGAAAATCAAGGATTTTAACGAAAATATCTTCGACAATAGTCGTGCGATTGTTTTCATTGGAGCCCTTGGCGTATGTGTCCGTATGATTGCTCCTTTCATAAAAAACAAGCATACTGACCCTGCTATAGTTTGTGTGGATAGTGTCGGACGAAATGTCATATCTGTGCTCTCAGGACATATCGGAGGTGCGAACGCCATCTGCAGGGAAGTCGCTCATGTCATAGGGGGCAACCTGGTGATAACTACCCAAAGTGATAATACCGGATATTGGGCTCTTGATACCCTGTCGCAGCAATATGGCTGGATTTGTGAAGCAACCCACGAAGAAATGAATAGGGCAATATCTACGCTTGTTAATGGCGACCCTGTCGCATTGCTTCTGGATGTTCGGGATGACGGAACCGATATGATGGAGAGTAATTTGCCGTCGAATGTAAAAGTGATAGAGGAGATCAAGGGAGCAAAAGACTACAAGTTGATAATCGCAGTTACTCCGTATATATACTATTCCGATTGTTCTATTTTTTATTTCCGTCCACGTATATTGAATCTTGGTGTAGGTTGTCGCCGAGGCTGTTACCCTGCCGGAGTTGCGGACTATATCAATAAACATTTGGTTGATAATGATATATCTCCATTGTCAATCAAGTCTGTTTCAACGATAGACCTCAAAAAAGACGAGGCAGTCGTGAAAGAACTTACTCATTGGAAAAACGTGGAGTCTTGCAATATCTATACTTCTGACCAACTCCGGGATATCGGGGTGCCAAATCCGTCTGAAAAAGTCCGTGAGGTTACAGGTGTCGCAGGCGTTGCTGAAAGTTGCGCCATAAAAGCGTCTGGTGGGGGAAGACTGATTCTTGAGAAGCAAAAAGCCAAAATTACGGAAGCATCCGATTTTACTTTTGCGGTAGCTGTCGACCGTGGTGCCTTGCGCGGCGGTCATATTGAAATTGTCGGGGCAGGTCCCGGAGATCCCGATCTTGTGTCGGTTCGCGGACGGTGTTTTCTTGAACGAGCCGATCTGATTCTTTATGCCGGTAGCCTTGTTCCTAAAGAACTGACATACTGTGCAAAACCGGGGTGCGTTGTCAGAAGTTCGGCATCAATGAATCTTGAAGAACAATTTGAACTTATGAAAGAGTTCTATGACCGCGACAAACTTATTGTAAGACTGCATACAGGCGACCCTTGTATCTATGGAGCAATTCAGGAGCAGATGTCATTTTTCGATAGATTCGGAATGTCATACCATATTACTCCGGGCATTTCTTCTTTTCAGGCAGCCGCAGCCGCCTTGCGTTCCCAGTTTACGATTCCTGAAAAAGTACAGACTATTATTCTCACTCGTGGAGAAGGACGTACGCCAATGCCAGAAAAAGAACAGTTGCACAAGCTTGCGGCCTCACAAAGCACTATGTGCATATATCTGAGTGCCGGAATAGTGGATGAAGTTCAGAAGGAACTGCTGATGGCGTATCCTCCCGAAACACCGGTAGCCGCATGCTATAAACTAACCTGGAAAGAAGAGAAAATCTATCGCGGTGTACTCAAAGATCTTGCCAAAATAGTTCATGACAATAATCTCACACTCACCACGCTGCTTGTAGTAGGCAAGGCGATAGACAATCGAGAAGGTCTTTCAAGACTATATGCTGACAGCTTTAAGCATCTGTTTAGAAAATGATACTTGTTTTCGGAGGTACTACGGAAGGGCGCATTGCAGTTAAGACACTTGACGACGGAGAGGGAAAATACTATTACTCCACTCGAAGCTCGCTTCAAGAGATTGACTGTGCTCACGGCATGCATATCAGCGGCGAGATGACGGGCGAGATGATGACTTTATTTTGCCGGACTAAATCATTGATGCCGCTCATCCATTTGCGGAGCATCTCCATTCTACAATAGTTGAAATTGCAGCGAAACTTTCCATCCCTGTTATAAGATTTGAACGCAAATATCCGGAAATCGCAAGTCATAATGTTGTATGGTGCGATGATTATGAAGAAGCAGTATTGAAAATGGAAGAGGACGGCATAAAATGCCTATTGACACTTACGGGAGTACAGACGATTCCCAGACTTAAAAAATTCTGGAAGCATAATGATACTTGGTTTCGCATCCTTAACCGCGAAGAGTCGAAGGAAAAAGTCCGGCAGTCAGGATTTCCACAATCAAAAATTGTGTACTACAAAGACTCTGATGCAGGCCCTTTGATAGATGAGATATCACCCGATGCGGTTCTTACAAAGGAAAGTGGAGATACCGGCGGATTCATGGAAAAGGTAGATGCCGCGTTGTCCAGAAATGTGAAAGTATTCGTAGTCCGTCGGCCAAAATTGTCTGACAATTTCATTGTGGTCGATGGTAAGCATGGTCTGCGTAGAGAAATTGAAAAACTACTTCCGGAATTCTTTCCGTTGCACACCGGTTTTACAACCGGGTCCTGTGCGGCTGCCGCCGCGAAAGCAGCTTTGATAGCCCTCGTTTCCGGAGAAAAATTGAATGAGGTGTCTTTTAAGATACCCGAAGGTGAAACAATGAGAATGCCTGTGGAAGCAGTTGTTGTTAATTCTCAGTCGGCGGCAGCAAGCGTGATTAAGGATTCTGGAGATGATCCTGATGTAACAGATGGTTGCCGGATTATTGCAATAGTTTCTTATTCCTCTCGCCCGGGAATCTCTTTTCATGGTGGCAGGGGAATCGGAACGGTAACATTACCCGGACTTGGACTTAAAGTCGGAGAACCAGCGATAAATCCTACTCCACGCAAAAATATACAGAATGAATTGTCCTCAATCTATGCCGGAGGGCTTGATGTAACCATCTCTTTGGAGAATGGAGAGGTCTTATGCGATAAGACTTTCAATTCCAGAGTCGGGGTTGTCGGCGGTGTTTCTATAATCGGAACTACCGGCATTATAAGGCCTTTCTCACATGAAGCGTTTATTGATTGTATCCGTCGGGAAATGGATGTGGCTCTTGCCATGAATTGCGATTGTATAGTCGTCAATTCTGGCGGAAAGAGTGAGCGCTTTATGAAAATGCTATATCCTAATCTTCCTCCACATGCATTTATCCATTATGGAAATGCGGTCGGTGAAACTATGGAAATAGGAAGAGAGAAAAACGTGCCAAAAATGGCGATTGGGATAATGCTTGGCAAAGCGGTGAAACTTGCAGAAGGGAATATGGACACCCACAGTCATAAAGTCACGGTAAACAGAGCCTTTCTCAAGTCTTTGGCAAAAAACTCGGGATGTTCTGATGACGCTCTTCAGGTCATTGACCGATTCAATCTTGCCCGTGAACTGCCATCACTTTTAAACGAAGAAGACTCAGCTCTATTCTTTCCAGCATTGTTAACACTTTGTCATAAGCACTGTGCGGAAATTTTTTCGAATATTTTTGAATCGGTTTTGCTGGCCGACGATGGAAAAGTATTAAGTAGGATAAAGTCATGAAACCATCATTTATGATAGCCGCCACATCATCCGGAAGCGGGAAAACCACGCTGTCGCTCGGACTCATGCGGGCATTGACAAACAGGAATATTGTCGTGCAGCCATTCAAGTGCGGTCCGGATTATATCGACACGCAGTATCATCGTATTTCCACCGGAAGGGATTCCGTGAATCTTGATTTGTTTATGTCTTCCGAAAGACATGTAAAAGAACTTTTTGGTAGATATTCCGAATCGGCAGATGTCAGTATCATCGAGGGGGCTATGGGGATGTTCGATGGTTTTGACGGGATGAATGGTAGTGCGGCGGATATTGCTCGGACACTCGATGTGCCGGTAGTTTTGCTAATTAATGCTGCCTCGACATCTTTTTCAGTTGCTGCCACGATATATGGATTCACGCGGTTCTGCCCTGATGTGAAGGTGACAGGCGTTATTTTCAACAGGGTTGCATCTGAAAACCATTATGCGTTTTTAAAAGAAGCATGTGAAATCATCAACGTGGTAAATTTAGGTTATATAAGGAAAAATGAATCATTGCAGACACCTTCGCGTCATCTCGGTCTTTCGCTCGATTCTCTTTCGGAGATAGAGCGTTTTGTGGATGCTGCAGCCAAGGAAGTGGGAAGTACGGTTGATATAAATGGTTTACTTGAAGCTACTATGATTGACTGTCGACAAATGCCATCGGTCGTTCAATCAAAGAGGAATCTGACCGTTGCAGTCGCTCGCGATGAAGCTTTCAACTTCATCTATCCCGCGAATGTGGAGCGTTTTAATGCCAATATAGTTTATTTCTCTCCATTGCATGACAAGGCGATTCCAAAAGCTGATTTAGTATATCTTCCCGGGGGGTATCCGGAACTTTATGCTGATGATCTGGAGGAAAATAGGGAGATGAGAACTGCTATAAAGAATTTTGCAGAAAAAGACGGCAAAATTCTTGCTGAATGTGGCGGTATGATTTATCTCTCAGAGGAAATAAACGGTAAAAAAATGTGTGGAGTCTTTCCGCTAAAGGCATCAATGAAGAATGCCCGACTGAAACTCGGCTACCGAAGAGTCAAATTTGATAATTTCGAAATTTCAGGACATGAATTCCACTATTCGGATACTTTAGATTTGTCCGGACTTCCGTCTGTGGCACAGCAATACAATATCCGCAGCGAAAAAGTAGCGACTCCTGTCTATAGATACAAGAATGTCTTTGCCGGATACACCCATTTTTATTGGGCTGAGACCGACATTTTTAAACTATGGGAATAAAATGAAAAGAATATATACAAGAACCGGCGACTCCGGTACAACGGCTATTCATGGTGGTCTGAGAGTGCTTAAAACCGATGTTAGAATTGAAGCGAACGGTTGCATTGACGAATTGAATGTAGCGATCGGTATTGTCCGAACATCCATGCCATCCGACCATGAGTGGCAGCCATTACTGAAAGAAATACAACTAAACCTCATGACATCGATGAGTCTTGTCGCGACCCGCAGCGACATGAAGGAAAAGAATCCGAATAGTCTGCCGGATAATTTAGTTGAACTTCTGGAAAAACAGATTGACGCAATCAATGCCCTATGCACTCCTGACACGAGCTTTATTTTGCCTGGAGGAACTCCGTTAGCATCGGAGTTACATCATACAAGAGTATTGGCACGCAAAGCGGAGCGTTGGCTATGGAAACTGCACGAAGTGGATGCTGTTCCTATGGAAATCTTGATTTACCTGAACCGTCTGTCGGATTTGTTTTTTATAATGTCCCGCTACGAACTTCAGCAATCGGAATGTAGCGAAGAAATATGGCGGCAGTTTGGATATAAACGTAAACTGAAATGAAAAGATTAGCTCCTGTTATGCTCGCCGGAACTGGAAGCGATGTGGGTAAAAGCCTTATTGCCACCGGACTTTGCAGAATTTTTATGCAGGACGGCTATCATCCTGCTCCCTTCAAGGCTCAGAATATGGCGCTTAACTCGTATGCGACACCGGATGGCTTTGAAATAGGACGCGCACAGGCTGTTCAGGCGGAAGCGGCCGGGATAGACTGTACTACAGACATGAATCCTATTCTCCTTAAACCTTCCGGCGAACATACTTCGCAGGTTGTGCTTAATGGCCGTCCCTCAGGCAACACCGACGCTTATCAATATTTTCGTAAAGAGGGGAAAGAGGAACTGCGCCGAATTGCCCACGAGGCTTTCGACCGATTGAATGCACGATATAATCCCATTGTGCTCGAAGGAGCGGGCAGCATCTCGGAGCTTAATTTGCGCGACGGGGATATTGTCAATATGTCGATGGCCTTTTATGCAGGGGCAAAAGTTATTCTTGTGGCGGATATAGATCGAGGTGGGGTTTTTGCAAGTGTCTATGGCTCTATAATGCTCCAGACTCCGGAACATCGCAGATTGATAAAAGGCATAATCATCAATAAATTCCGTGGAGATCTACGATTGTTCGAGGATGGAAGACAGCAACTGGAAGAGTTGTGCGGAGTCCCTGTGCTCGGGGTTGTCCCTATAGCTTCCCATATACATATCGAGGAAGAGGATTCTGTATCTATTGCCGGAAAAGAAAAGAGTGCAAAAAAAGACAAAGTAAATGTGGCGGTCGTTCTTCTCGACCACATCTCTAATTTTACTGATTTCAATGTGCTTGAGCGGCATCCTCAAGTCAATCTTTATTATGCGGCCGATTCGAATGATTTGGCTGATGCCGACATCGTAATTCTTCCCGGAAGTAAAAATACGCTGTCTGATTTGCTTGGACTGCGAAAAAAGGGTTTGGCTAAAGCTATCAGAGAGGCTCGCGATGAAGGGAAGACCGTAATTGGTATTTGTGGCGGCTACCAGATGATGGGTGACATTGTGGAAGATCCGGACAGCATCGAAGGAGAGCTGAAATCACTTCCCGGATTAGGACTTCTTCCTGCCAGAACAGTAATATGTCAGGAGAAAACAACTCGACAAGTTAATTTCCGCTTCCTTGATGATGACAGAATCTGCAAAGGGTACGAAATACACATGGGGCGTACTGATACAAATAATCCTTTTATCTGGTTTGAAGATGGTACACCCGAAGGCTGCATGATTGATGAAAAATGTTGGGGCAGTTATATCCATGGCATACTTGATAATCCAGTGGTTATCGAACTAATTCTCAGTCCGTTCATGGATCGGAGAACTAATGAGAAGTGCGACCCGGCAACTTTCCGAGATGAGCAATATAACCTGCTGGCAGACTGGCTGAGAAAATATTTGGATGTGGATAAAATCTATTCGATTATTCAAGAAAGATGATTGACGGGCATGGTGATGATCTCTACCGCTACAGCGGTAAGATCCATATAAATTTCAGTACAAATATCCCTCAGAATGTCTGTCATGACCGTCTGCTGGAGCATTTGCATGAATGTGGTGCCGTTTTCAGGAACTATCCCGAGCCGGAACCTAAAAGTATTGAACAGCATTTGGCATCGATTTATGATTTACCTCAGGAAAGCATTATAGTAACCAATGGTGCCACCGAGGCGATTTATCTTCTTGCTCACCTCTTCGAAGGCAAAAAATCGGCGATAATAGTGCCGACATTCAGGGAGTATCAGGATGCCGCAGGCGTTTTTACCCATACGATATCCTATTTCCATTCAATGAATGATATTGAGGGATCCGATGCTGATGTCGTCTGGCTGTGCAACCCAAATAATCCGACGGGACAAATATTCGACAGAAACAGACTTCTTGCAACGATTGACCAATGTAAGAACAAAGTTTTTATTATAGATCAGGCTTATGCGCTCTATTCTGTCAAGACGGTTCTTTCAGTTGACGATGTTTGGGAAAGAGAGAATATTGTCGTTCTAAATTCCCTGACCAAACAGTTTATGATTCCTGGTCTTAGAATCGGTTATGCGATAGGGCCGAAAAGCTTACTCGACTCCTTGCGCAGATTGCGGATGCCTTGGTCTGTCAATGCTATTGCTATTGAGGCTGCCCATTATCTTCTCGACAATAATGATGGGACAAATATTGACCGGCAGACATTGCATGAAGAAGCATTGCGATTGTCCGCGGCTTTAAGGGAGACCGATATTGAGGTGGAACCGACCGACTGTAATTTTCTGTTGGCACGACTCCCGCATAAAGCTGCATCAGAACTCAAGGAATGGATGGTTGAGAATTATGGGATTCTCATTCGTGACGCATCAAACTTCGAGGGACTTACGCCTGAATATTTTAGAATAGCGGCACAAGAGCATGCGCAAAATGATATATTCATAAAAGCTATAAAAGAATGGATGTTATTATAACAGTTTTACCTTTAATCATAGGTTGAACATTAGATTTGTTGTTCGGAGACCCGACAAGGTTGCCGCATCCCATAGTGTGGTTTGGGAAAATAATCAGCGTTTGTGAACACAAATTTAATCATGGCAAATCCAAACGATTAAAAGGAAGGTTGACGGCGGTTGCTCTAATTGTTGGCACTTATATTGCAACATGGCTTCTTCTTGATGTCATTTCTCCTTATGCGTGGTTAAATGTTGTAGTTCAGGCTTTTATGATTTTCTATTGTCTTGCAGGAACAACGCTCATTAAAGAAGGGAGAATGGTATTTGAGGCTGTAGATATTTCGCTTGAAAATGGAAGGATTCAGGTTGGAAGAATTGTTGGAAGAAACACGGCAAATCTCTCTCCTCAGGAAATCAGAACTGCAGCACTCGAAACCCTTGCTGAAAATCTGAGTGACGGAGTAGTAGCACCTCTTTTCTGGTATGCCCTACTTGGCGTTCCGGGAATGATGGCATATAAGATGGTAAACACTCTTGATTCTATGATAGGATACAAGAATGAACGATACCTTGATTTCGGTTGTATGGCTGCAAAAATTGATGATTTGGCAAATTATATTCCGGCTCGTCTCACAGCACTTCTGATGATTTTTGTTTCAGGCAAAATGAGACTTCTGTCATTTGTAAGGAAATATGGCCGCTGTCATGCAAGTCCAAACAGCGGCTATCCTGAAGCTGCACTGGCCGGTATACTTGACTGCCGTTTTGGAGGTACACACGATTATTTCGGTGAAAGTGTGTATAAACCGTATATAGGTGAAAATCATCGTGATTTCGATTATACGGATGTAGTGAAGGCTATATCAATAAATAGGAGAACTGAAATCTTCATGATTTTTATCACATTGGGAGTCAGACTTCTATTACTATTATAGAACCATAGGGAGGAATATCATTATATACTTCATCATAAGTTTTATTCCCACATACCACAAGTGCGTTGATGAGTATGCCTCCATGAGTGAATACACCGATTATAGATTCTTCATTGAGTTCTTTTATTTCTTCGATAAAATCCTCAAGGCGCTTCCGCTGGTCTTTAACTGATTCGCCTTGCGGTGGTCTGACATTTATATAATCATCGAACCAAGCCTGTAAGGTCGGATCTTTTATTGCATCATATGACTGCATTTCCCACGCGCCGAAATTAATTTCTTTCAGACGATTGTCTTTTATTGCTTCGGGATATCCGCAAAATTCAGCGAGTTTTACACATCGCGACAATGGGCTGCAAAAAGTTTTGTCAAATCGATAAGCACTGAGATTGTCTTTAACTGCGCTGGCTTCCTGAGGGAAAGAAGGAGCAAGATTGATATCTGTATTCCCGTAGCAAACACCTTTCGATACATCTACAGAAGTATGACGGATAAAAACGAGTTTCATAGGACTAAGGATAATACTACACCAAATATCATTGAAACTTTGCAAATGAGGGATGACGCACCACAACAATCACCTGTATAGCCCCCTATGCGGTATTTCATATAAAGAACGAGCAATATAACCGAAAGTAGAGGGGAAATAACAGCTATCCATAGATTGCAATGTCGAATTTTGTGAAACTCCACTCTGCGTCGCATTTCTTCGTCCATCACTCTTGCTGTCGCAATATAAGTAGGGTGTGCCGGCATTCCCAATGCTTGCTGTTCGGCAAAAAAGCTTTTTACGCTGCGTTATCCGCCAGTAACCATAATTATGCGCTGTGACATTTCTTTAGAATCAATCGCTTTATCCATAGATAATAACCGGTAATTGGCAGAACAGCACCGATAAGCACACAGACCAGATATATGATTTTGGTAAGCCATCCGAGCCAGGAACCAACATGTAGTGAGTAGATCCATCCCTTGATATGATTGGATTCCGCTTTATCCTCATATGTCGTTACAGAGGAAACTTCGCCGTTGGCAGGATTGATCTTATACGTGTCGGTCGCCTGTTGGTTTCCACACCCACCGACAACGATATCTGCCTCATTCTGATACATTCGGATTTCTTTGTCAGGATATTCTGATGAGAGCTTGCTGTAGGCATAGTCCCAGGCCGGAAAATTTTCAGCAGGAGTCTTATGGCTTGTGGTTTCAGCCACCTCGGTTCCGAAAGTGCTGTAGAGTAACTTTCTATACCATCCGAATGACCAGTTGAGACCGGTAAGGATACATACTGTAATAATCAAGGCACTCACTGCACCTCCGACACAATGGAAGTCATACAAGAACTTATAGGTTCCTTTGGTGATCGAAATCTTGAATTTATTTCTAACGTGCCCTTTACTCGGTCTCCATACTATCAGGCCTGAAATGATTATCATGAGTAAAGCGATAGTAGTGATTCCAATCGCAAGTTTACCAGTTATTGCACCGAAAGCGCCCTCAGCCTTGGATTTCCCGAATAATCGGCGGTGCGCGGCACTTGCCACTTTGAAAACTGCCGGACGGTCATACTTTCCCATGACTTCTCCTGTGTACTGGTTAACCCAAATAGCAGCCATTGCTGGCTTGGCAAGCATAACTTTTTAAGCATGTCCCGAATCGGGATAGATCGTAACACCGACAATATGATTGCCATCAGCCAAATATAGTTGTGCCGAATTGAGAATCGAATCCATTGGCAAAGGTGTCCTGCCATTACTCTCCACCTCTGTTTGTCCTATATGTCCGAAATCCCTCTCGAATATCAATAAGGCGCCGGACAGACAAATAATAACGACAATAAGTCCGAACGGAACTGACAGCTAAAGATGAATCTGCCTGAAGATATATTTTACCATAGTCAATTATTTTATTCCAGAAATAATTACTCTAAAAGATGTTATTAGGCAGGTTTCCTGACTTAGCCCGGTATTGTCGGCCTTCCCTCCTTGCTGAAGTGACCATAGCTGACATACCATAACGGACTTTACAGTAGCTGGCACTGTCCCGGCTTTATACCGGGTTCCCTCTCGCAGACGTTTAACCGTCTGTTCACCCAAAGACGATGCAAAATTAACAAATATTTTCGATATAGCGGTCTACTTCCGGGATAGGCGAAACTTTATTCCCTGAAATTTAATTGTTATACTGTAATACTGATGGTTTTAGATTATATTGTTAGTGTTTGATTATATAGGTTATATCCACTCTTTCTCCTTTGAGGAACTCGATTTATATGCGAATCATGCCAACTGACATAGCATCTGGGATATCAACATTTCGGTAATAGAAAGTTTCCGATCTCCTGTTTCATAATATGTTTGACTTCACTTATGTGTAGGTTCTTATATACAGTAAGTAATCACCGGTAGGCAGTCTCGAAATGACAGCGAGAATAAAGAATCTATGTCGGCCAGCTTTTCAAACTGATTCAATATAGGTGTGATTAGCGAAGTTGCAGTTGAAATAGGGAAACATTTGTCCTATATGTTCAGAACGCAATATCCTTTTTTCAAATAAGGTTGGGAAAGAAAGACAATCTCGCTCTCTGCAGGCGTCAGATTATTATTCTAAACCGATACGCCATATACGGTTGATAGCCGAAACGAATAAAAATAGCTTAATCACACTAAAACAACAGACAACCTCAGCATAGATGTCGGGGTTGCCTGTCTTTGTTGTCTTCACTTAAAGATTTCGTCCACGCGGTTGACGGCATTCGATGATTTTTGCGTAGATTTGCGTTGTGACAATATTCTTGTGGCCTAACAGTTTGCTTGTCGTGTATAGGTCAACATCGAGCGTAAGCATCAGGGTGGCGAAGGTGTGGCGGCTCACGTGAAAAGTGATCTCTTTCTTTACCTCTGCGGCTTTA